>NZ_MUNE01000220.1 GCF_002154605.1 Streptomyces milbemycinicus
CCTGGCCCATCCCGCCACGGCCCAGCCGCCCCACGATCCGGTATCGCCCGACCCGCTCGGGATCACCGGCCTCCAGCGGCGCAATCGCCCCCACCCCGCTCCCCCTCTCACTCATCAGTGGCCGTGGCCGAGACCGCGTGCAGACGCCCGGCATTCTCGTAGTAGAGCGTGCCGTCGACGACGGTCTGGTTCTCGCCCAAGTCCTCTTTCCGCACACGGTCGCCGCTACCGGCGTCCAGGGAGTACAGGGTGCGGCCACCGTCGCCACCGTCGCTGAACAGGACGGTGTCGCCCACGACGGACAGCAATTCCACGTCTTCCAGGTGCGGCTTCTGCCGCCACAGCGGTTTTCCGTTGTCGGCGGTGAAAGCGCAAACGTAGCCGTCGTTCTCGAAATAGACCACGCCGTCAGCGACTATCGGGGCACCCGCCCCGTTGGCCACGGCCGGGTCCCACAACTTCCCGTCGAAGCCACGCCTCCAGACCTCCCGGCCGGAGTCGGAGTCGACCGCGTACAAAGTGCCGTCCTTGCTGCCGAAGTAGACGGTTCCGTCCGCGACGACAGGTGACGAAACAATCTCGCTGCCGGCCTTGAACTCCCACAGGTCGTCGCCGCTCTTCGCGTCCACTGCGTACAGAGTGTCGTCTCCGCCGGCCGAGACGGGATAGAGGACCCCGTCGGCAATGGTCACGCCTTCCCGCAGTGCGCCGTCGTACTTCTTCCGCCATATCCCTTTGCCCGTATCGGATCGCACCGCGGCCAGGAAGCCAGAGTAGGTCGCATAGGTGGTTTCGCCGACTGCCACGGGTGTCAAATGAACTCCGCCGTCCTTGAACTTCCAGATTTCATCGCCGCTGTCGGCATCAAGGGCGTACATGTAGTCGTCGTCGCCGTAGTAGGCCATCCCACCCGAGGCCCCCAACAGAAGGAGTGAGCCCCCCGTGCCGCGCTGATGCCACAACTCGTCGCCGCTGTCGGCGTCCAGGGCATACAGGCTGTCCTTGCCGTTGTCGAGGTAGACCCTGCCATCCGCCACCGTTGACAGTTCCATTTGGTCATCCAGAGCGTAGGACCACAGTTCCTTCCGCACCGGCTCCTTCCGCGCTGGTGC
>NZ_MUNE01000221.1 GCF_002154605.1 Streptomyces milbemycinicus
CCCGCCCCGGCGGAGCCGGCCCCGACTGACGGGCCCGGCTCCGCCGGGGCGGGCGGCGGGCCGGCGACACCCAGAGCCGGGCAGAAACACCTCCGGCACCTGTTCTACCTGGGATGTTGCACCGACCCCTTGACCACACCGTGTCTTCAGTTCTCGTCGGCACGTGTCAGGTCACGCACCGCCGAGTCCAGATGCGCGTTGACGGCGTCCAGCAGGGCCTGTTCGTCCTCGCCCTGGAGCAGCACCACCAGCTGCTGGTGTTCGGCGACGAGCAGGTCCTGCTCCGGGTAGAAGTCCATGAGGCTGCCCAGGCAGATCCGGGTCTCGGCGAGGAGGGTCGTGAACATCCTGCTGAGTCTCGGGCTCTCGGCGGCGTCGACGAGAGCGCTGTGGAAGGCCAGGTCCTGCTCGGCGACGAGGCGGCTGTCACCCTGGCCGGCCAGGGAGCGCATCTCGTCGACGACGGCCGCGAGCCGGTCCAGGTGGGCCTGGGACTTGCTCCGGTGCAGCTGGGTGGCGGCTTCGCGCTCGATCGCGCGCCGGGCGGTGTAGATGTCCCTGATGTCGGCGGCGTCCAGCTCGACGACGAACACCCCCCGGTTGGGGATGTTGGTCAGCAGTCCCTCCTGCACCAGCCGCTGGAGCGCTTCCCGTACGGGCCCGCGGCTGACGCCCAGGCGGGTCGCCAGCTGCGGCTCGATCATCCTGCTGCCCGGCGCGAACGCACCGGAGACGATCTGCCCCCGCAGCCGGTCGGCGATGATCTCGGAAGTGGTCCGCGGGTTGACGGGGGTGAGCTCCTCGAGTCCCGGCTGCGACACGTTCCCTGATCCCTTTCGCGGCTGTGCTGGCTGCGGTGTCCCGCCACTTCTGACCGGCATGACGGTACTCATGACACGGACCGGTCCCGCACGGGTGTGGCGATGTACTTGTACTCCAAGAACTCCTCGATGCCCACACGCCCGCCTTCCCGGCCCAGGCCCGACTGCTTGACCCCGCCGAAGGGCGCGGCCGGGTTGGAGACCAGGCCCGTGTTGAGGCCGACCATACCCACTTCCAGCCGCTCGCTGATGTCCAGGGCACGGTCGACGTCCTGGGTGAAGACATAGCCGACGAGCCCCCACTCGGTGTCGTTGGCCAGGCGCACGGCCTCGTCCTCGTCGTCGAAGGCGATGACCGGGGCTACGGGTCCGAAGATCTCGGTGGTCAGCATGTCGCTGTCCGTGCTGACCTGGGCCAGTACGGTCGGCGGGTAGAAGTGGCCGGCGTCCTGCGGCGCGTCACCGGCGGCGACGACCTTGGCGCCCTTGGCGACCGCGTCCTCGACGAGCGAGACGACCTTCTGCTTGCTGGCGGCGTCGATGAGGGGGCCGACCTGGACACCGTCGCGGGTGCCCGGGCCGACGCTGAGGGCGGCCATGCGCGTGGCGAGGCGCTTGGCGAACTCGTCCGCGACGCTGCGGTGGACGAACAGCCGGTTGGCCGCCGTACACGCCTCACCCATGTTGCGCATCTTCGCCACCATCGCGCCTTCGACGGCGATGTCGATATCGGCGTCCTCGAAGACGATGAAGGGGGCGTTGCCGCCCAGCTCCATGGAGGTCCGGATCACCGTGTCCGCACACTGGGCGAGCAGCAGCCGGCCCACTGCGGTGGAGCCGGTGAAGGACAGCTTGCGGATGCGGCCGCCGCGCAGGGCCGGTTCGACCACTTCCTGGGCGCGGGTGGTGGTGACGACGTTGAGCACTCCGTCGGGCAGCCCGGCTTCCTGGAGGATCCGGGCCAGCGCGAGGCTGGACAGCGGGGTCTGGGGCGCCGGCTTGAGGACCATCGTGCAGCCGGCCGCCACCGCGGGCCCGATCTTGCGGGTGCCCATCGCCAGGGGGAAGTTCCACGGCGTGATCAGCATGCAGGGGCCGACCGGCTGCCGCATGACCAGGACACGGTTACGGCCGTCGGGTGTGGTCGTCATGGAGCCGTCGATACGGACGGCCTCTTCGGAGAACCAGCGGAAGAACTCGGCGGCGTACGCCACCTCACCGCGCGCCTCGGCGAGCGGCTTGCCCATCTCCAGCGTCATCAGCATCGCCAGCTCGTCGGTGCGCTCCATGAGCAGCTCGTAGGCGTGGCGCAGGATCTCGCTGCGCGCCCGTGGCGCGGTCCGGGCCCAGGTTTCCTGGGCGGCCACCGCGGCCTCGACGGCACGGGCGCTGTCGGCGGCGCCGCCGTCGGCGACCTCGCACAGCTGTGTCTCGGTGGCGGGGTTCTCCACACCGAAGGTACGGCCATCGGCCGCCGGTACCCACTGACCCGCGATGAACAGATGCCGCGGAACGTTCGCGATGACGTCCGTCTTGATGTCGGCCATGTCGTGTCTCCAAACCTCGCGAATACTCAGGGATACAGGGGAATCAGGGCTGGGGGTCGTCCAGGAGCTGCGCCAGATGTGTGGCGCCGGGACGGTCGTCTCCGACCAGGTGCTCGATCTGCATCTGGCAGCTGAATCCGTCGGCCAGGACCGGTGTGCCGGGGCCGGCGGCTTCCGGACGCGGGCGCAGGGCCTGGTCGGCCACGGCGAGCGACACGTCGTAGTGATCGCGCTCGAAGCCGAAGTTGCCGGCCACCCCGCAGCAGCCGGTGGCCTCGGTGATCTTCTCGATGCCCAGGTCCCGCAGCAGCTCGCGTTGCTGTCCGGCGCCGAACACCGCGTACTGCTGGCAGTGGGTCGTGATCCAGGTCAGGCCGCAGCAGATGTCGCCGCGTGCCCGGGTGGGCAGCCCGGCCTCGGCCAGGACCCGGGACGCGGCTCCCGCCAGCTCGGGCCGGAACGCCTGGGGGAAGGAATCCACCAGGAGCAGGACGCGCCGCAGGTGGCGGGACAGGTCCAGGACGAGGCCGGCGCCGACGGCGTTGCCGGCCATGCTGGTGCCCGCGCCGCGGGAGGTGACCGGCACGCCGAGCCGGTGGCAGACCTTGTGCGCGCCGGCGACCTCGTCGGCGTCGGCGGGGAACGCCACGGCCAGGAGCGGCACCCGGTAGTTCGACGCGTCGTACGCGCACAGGGCGCGCCTGCCGCCGGAGGTGTCGACCCGCAGGGACGGCACCTCCCGGCGCAGGGCCCGCACCAGTGCCTCGGCGGTGACCGAGGCGGCCGGAGAGCGGGTGGTGCCGGTCATGACGTGGCGGCCGTGCCCGCCTCGACGGCGGCCCGCCAGGCGCGCAGTCCCTCGTCGACGGCGGTCTCGTCGATGACCAGCGCCGGGATCATGCGTACGACGCTGTTCCAGGGGCCGCACAGCAACAGCAGCAGCCCCTCGGCGGCGGCGGCCTGCTGTACCCGGGCGGCGGTGTCCGGGTCGGGGGAACCGTCGGCGGTGACGAACTCGCCGGCCAGCATCAGGCCCAGTCCGCGGACGTCCGCGATGCCCGGCGTGGTGCGGGCGACCTCTTCCAGCCCGGCGCGCAGCCGCCGTCCCATCGCGTCGGCGTTCTCCACCAGCTTCTCGTCCCGGATCACATCGAGGGTGGCGACCGCGGCCGCGCACGCGACGGCGTTGCCACCGTAGGTGCCGCCCTGGGAGCCGGGGTACGCCTTGCTCATCAGCTCCTGCGAGGCGGCGATGCCGGACAGCGGGAATCCGCTGGCCAGCCCCTTGGCGATGGTGATGATGTCCGGGCGGACGTCGTCGGCGTGGTCGTGGCCCCAGTAGCGGCCGGTGCGGCCGAAGCCGGTCTGGATCTCGTCCACCACGAGCACGATGCCATGGCGGTCGGCGCGCTCGCGCAGCCCGCGCAGGAAGGCCGGGTCGGCGGGGATGTAGCCGCCTTCGCCGAGCACGGGCTCGACCACGAAGGCCGCGGTGTCCTGGGGCGCGGTGACGGTCTGCAGCAGATAGTCGAGCTCGGTGAGCGCGAAGCGGGTCGCGGTCTCCTGGTCCCATCCGTAGCGGAAGGCGGTGGGGAACGGGGCGACGGCGACGCCCGACATCAGCGGGGAGAACCCGGTGCGGAAGCGGGTGCCGGACGTGGTCATGGTGGCGGCCGCGACGGTACGCCCGTGGAAACCGCCGTGGAAGACGACGACGTTGGGGCGGCCGGTGGCCTGCCGGGCCAGCCGCAGCGCCGCTTCGACGGCCTCACTGCCGGAGTTGGAGAAGAACAGGCTGTCCAGGCCGGCGGGCAGCACATCCCCGAGCCGTTCGACCAGCCGCTGCAGCGGCTGGTGCATCACGGTCGTGTACTGGCCGTGGATGAGCTTGCCTATCTGCTCCTGCGCCGCGGCGACGACGCGCGGGTGGCAGTGTCCCGTGCTGGTGACGCCGATACCTGCGGTGAAGTCGAGGTAGCGGCGGCCGTCGGTGCCGTAGAGATAGACGCCTTCGCCGCGTTCGGCGGTGACGGGGGTGGCTTGGCGCAGATGCGGGGACAGGCTGGTCATGGCGAGGCGACTCCTTGTGCGGGTGTAGGGGCTCCAGGTTTCCGGGGTAGTCGCAGCATGGGCACATCCCGGACGACTGTCAACAGTAGGATTGTCGACGATTTTTCCCAGTGGAGTAGTAGACGACCGGTCGTAAACTGACTCCATGGGACGGACCAGTGATGCTCGCGAGAGAATTCTGAGCGCCGCTCGGTCGCTCATCGAGACGCACGGCTACTCGGCGCTGGGGGTGGCCGAGATATGCAGGACGGCCGGTGTGCCCAAGGGGAGCTTCTACTACTTCTTCGATTCGAAGGAGTCCCTGGCACTGGCCGTCATCGATGAGCACTGGGCCGGCCAGAAACGCACCTGGGCAACCGCTCTCGGCGGCGACACCCAACACGGTGACGCCCAACGCCGCGACGCCCAACGCGGTGACGCCCAACGCCGCGACGCCCAACGCGGTGACGCCCAACCGCTGCTGCGGCTGCGTCGGCTGTTCGAGGAGACGGAGGTCGGCCTCCGCACCGCCCAGCAGAGTTGCGGCACCGTCTCGGGGTGTCTGTTCGGGAACCTCACCCTGGAGATGAGCAACCAGACCGAGGCCATCCGCACCCGGCTGCAGGAGATCTTCGAGGCGCAGGTCGAGATGGTCGACTCGGTCATCGCCGAGGCTCTTGAGCGGCAGGAGGTCGAGGTGGCCGACACCCAGGAAGCGGCGCGGGCGGTGGTTGCTCAGCTCGAGGGTCAGGTGCTGTTCGCCAAGCTCTACAACAGCACCCAGCAGCTGGGCCCCTTGTGGGCGAACTGCCTTGCCCTGCTCGGCGCTCATGCGCCACGGGAGACCGCGGCCGGTGTCTGACGCTCGCCGACGCGGTTCGGGAAGCCGATCCGCAGCACGGCGGCGGCCGCGGCGGCTGCCAGGACCACGACGGCGGCCAGAATCAGCGCCTGGTGATAGCCGTGGCGGAGCAGTGGCGCGACGACCAGCGGGCCGAGGATCTGACCGACGGAGTAGCCGGCGGTCAGCAGCGCGACCGAGCGGGGAAACCGCAGGTGGGCGCCCGCGGCCAGGGCGAGGTTGCTGACGCCGATGAAGGTGGCGCCGAACAGGACCGCGGAGCCGAGGGCCGCCGCCACGCCACCGACAAGTGCCGGCAGAGCGATGCCGACGGCCTGGACGGCCAACGCGACGAGCAGCAGATCAGGGCGGGACCAGCGGCGCCCGAGCCATGCCCACAGCGCCGAGGACGGTACGGCCGCCAGACCGACCAGCACCCAGGCGCCGCTGCCGACCCACGCCGGAGAGCTCTGTTCGATCGCGGCGACCAGGAAGGTCCCGGCGACGATGTAGCCGATGCCTTCGAGGCTGTAGGACGCGCACAGCACACCGAACCAGCGGTGCGTACGGATCCTTGCCCCATCGACCGCCGCCCCGCCCCGTTCCGCGGAGGCCGCGGGAGGCGGCTCGGGGCGCAGGTTCCATGAGGCGACGGCGAGGACGGCGGCGAGGGCCGCCGAGGCCCACCAGGCGGCCCGCCAGTCGGCGACGGAACGCAGGGCGAGGACGAGGAGGCCGGACAGGGCGATGCCGGCGCCCACTCCGCCGAAGGCCCAGCCCGGCAGGTGGGCGGGGTGCTCGCGTAGGTGGCTGTGGAGGGAGCTGACGGCGATGACGAAGAGCAGGGCGCTGGCGACACCGGCCAGCAGCCGCAGCACGATCCACACCGCCGTGCTGTGGGTGGCGGGCATCGCGGCCAGGCTGCCGGTCAGCGCGATCAGGGAAGCGCGCAGGAGGACGGGCGAGCGGACCAGTGCGGGGGCCAGGATGCCGGCGAGCGCGCCGACGAGGTAGCCGATGTAGTTGGCGGTGGCCAGGTCGGCGCCCGAGCCCGCGGACAGCCCCGCCTGGGCGTGCATCAGGGGGAGGATCGGGGTGTAGACGAACCGGCCGACCCCCATGCCGGCGGCGAGCGCCGCGGCGGCTTGGGCGACATGGCCCCAGGGGGAGAAGCGCGGAGCGCTTCCTCGGGCCCAGGAAGCGCGCGGCGGCCGTACGCTCCTGCCGGTCGCGGCCAGTTCCCTCGCGCGGACCGCCTCGGCGGCCCGCTGCCCGCCGGGCTCGGCCATGGCCGCTGCGGTCATTTCACCTCGGGTCTCCGTACCGTCATCATCCGTATGCCATCAGGAGCTACGCCACGACCAGCCATCTCCCTCCTGGGAGGCATGGCCTCTCACCGACGTACCATGGCGGGCGTGGAGCTGCGCCAACTTCGCTACTTCGTCGCCGTGGCCGAGGAGCTGAACTTCGGCCGGGCCGCCCAGCGGCTTCTGATCGCCGGACCGTCCCTGTCCCAGCAGATCAAGGCGCTCGAACGCGACCTGGGGGTGCGCCTGTTCGACCGCGACCGCCGTTCGGTGTCCCTCACCCCGGCCGGCTCGGCCCTGCTCCCGCACACCCGCGCCCTGCTGGAACGCGCCGACGACCTGCAGCGACGTGCGCGTCGGCTATCGGGCTCCGAACCGGTTCGGCTCGGCTACGTCAACTGGCTTCCCGCGGACCTCATCGCCCGCACATCCGCCGTGGCCCAGGTCCACATCGACGCGTGGGTCGCCCCCTCGCACAGCCAGGCCGCCCGGGTCGCCGACGGGAGCCTGGACCTCGCCGTGTGCTGGGTACGCACCGAGGACCTGGAGCAGCGCAATCTACGCGCCCGGCTCATCGGCGCCGACCGGCTCCATGCCGTCGCCACCGGCAATGACACCGGCGAGGTGGCCGCCGGGGACACCGTGGTCCTCCTGGACGACGACATCACCTCGTGGTCGTCCTGGAACGTCTACGCCGAACAACTGGCCAAGGACACCGGGGCCCGCGCGCTGCACATCTCCGACGGCGGCGTCACCGGCCCCGCCTTCTTCGACCACGTGCGCCGCAGTGGCCGCCCGGTCATCAACTCGCCCAAGGGGCAGACCACCCCGCTCCCGCCCGACCTCGTCCAACGCCCCGTCGTCACACCGCAGGTCCACTGGACCTGGTCCCTGGTGTGGCGCCGCAGCGAAGTCCGAACCGCGGTCCTCGCCGTGGTCGACGCCCTCTGCGACGGTGTCGGCGACCTCGGAATCCACGGCCCGGACGTCTGGCTGCCCGACGGCGACCCGTACCGGCGCTAGCAACCTCCACCGCTCCCCCGCACCCGACCCGCGACCGCACCACATCGATCGGGGCCGTCGTCGCGCCGACCTGCACTGGGAGCCTGTGCCTATCAGATACGAGGAAGCAGGTCCCGGCCCAAGTGCTGCTGACCTTTGACTTCCCCTGCTCAGCCGCCCTACGTTGTGAATAGTCGACCGGTCGGCTAGTTCCCATTCAGCTCCATCCCAGAGAAGGTCATCATGAGCACTCAGAAGGTCGCAGTCATCACCGGCGGTTCGCAGGGCATAGGCGCCGGTCTCGTCGACGCCTACCGCAAGCTCGGCTACGCCGTCGTCGCCACTTCCCGCACCATCGCCCCGTCCCACGACGCGGGCGTCCTGACCGTCCCCGGTGACATCGCCGACCCCGCCACCGCCGAACGTGTCATCGCCGCCGCCATCGAGCGCTTCGGCCGCGTCGACACCCTGGTCAACAACGCGGGCATCTTCGTCGCCAAGCCCTTCACCGACTACACCCAGGACGACTACGCCGCCGTGATCGGTGTGAACCTCGCCGGTTTCTTCCGCATCACCCAGCTGGCCATCGAGCAGATGCTCAGCCAAGGCGGCGGTCACATCGTCAACATCACCACCAGCCTGGTCGACAACGCCGACTCCCGCGTCCCCTCCGTACTGGCCTCACTGACCAAGGGCGGCCTCCAGTCCGCCACCAAGTCCCTCGCCATCGAATACGCCACCCGCGGCATCCGCACCAACGCCGTCTCACCCGGCACCATCAAGACGCCCATGCACCCCGAGGAGGCCCATGAGGTCCTCGCCGGCCTGCACCCGGTCGGCCGGATGGGCGAGCAGAGCGACATCGTGGACGCGGTGATCTACTTGGAGAACGCCCCGTTCGTCACCGGCGAAATCCTCCACGTCGACGGCGGCATGAGCGCGGGTCACTGAAGGAGAGCACCGATGCCCGGCATGACAGACACCGAAGTGATCCTGCATGACGTCCTCGACCGGTGGAAGGCAGGCGTCGACAACCACGAGCCGGAGCAGGTCGCATCCCTCTTCACCGAGGACGCGATCTTCCAGGGGTTGCGTCCGTACAGCGTGGGAAGGCGGGGCGTCGCCGACTACTACGCATCCCAGCCCCTGGGCTTGTCAGCCGCCTACCGCATCCTGGAAAGCAGGCGCCTCGCCGAGGACATCGCGCTCGGCTACCTGACCGTCGACTTCTCGTTCACCGACCGGCCGACGATCAGCATCAACCTGCTCGTACTGCTGAAGCGCTCGGAAGCCGATTGGCTCATCAGCCACTACCAGGTCTCCTCCCGCCTCGGCTAGCTCCACGCGTCCGGTACGAAGGCAGAACACAGCATGCCCTCGTCCGTCGGCCGGGAAGGGGGAGAGTTTTCTCCCTGGATGAATCCATCTCAAGATGAAAGTCTCTTCTGACCGCGATCGACCAGCTCAGGGCCATCGTCGCCGAGTAGTCGTAAGCCGTCGAGCTGGTCGAAGCCTTCCCCCCGTACGGCTGCCGCAGCACCTCTACGGCGGCACCACGGCGCACAAAGAGAGAGAAATCTTGGAACTGCTGAAGCAGCCCCCGACCATGAAGCTGCCCGCCGACTGGTTCACCGGCGACGCATACGCCGACGTGATCCACCGCGGCGAGGAGCCCTCCCGGGTGCGGGCCAACATGGTCCGCTTCACGCCGGGCGCCCGTACCGCCTGGCACTCCCACGGCCTGGGCCAGACGCTCTACATCGTCGAGGGCATCGCCCTGATCCAGTCCCGGGGCGGCAAGATCCTCGAAGCTCACCCGGGCGACGTGATCTGGACGCCGCCGGGCGAGGAACACTGGCACGGCGCCGCTCCCGACCACTTCATGGTCCACCTCGCCCTGTGGGAAACCGACGACGCGATCTGGCTCGAGCACGTCACCGACGCCGAGTACACCGGCCCCCGGGTCACCACCCGCACCCGCCCCTGATCCCCTCTGCCGAGAAACCACCATGCGCGCAACCATGATCTACGCACCCGGTGACATCCGGGTGGAGAACCTTCCCGACCCCAAGATCGTCAACTCCACCGACGCCGTCATACGCACCGTCGCGGCCTGCGTCTGCGGCTCGGACCTGTGGGACTACCGCGGCATCAACCCGGTCACCGAGCCGCACCCGATCGGCCATGAGTACGTCGGCATCGTCGAGGAGGTCGGCGGCGACGTATCGACCGTCAGGCCCGGCCAGTTCGTCATCGGCTCCTTCTTCGCCTCCGACAACACCTGCCCGATCTGCCGGGCCGGCTACCACACCTCCTGCCCGCACCGGGAGTTCGTGGGCGGCTGCCAGGCCGAGTACGTCCGCATCCCGCTGGCCGACGGCACCCTGGTCGCCACGCCCGAGCGGCCGGCGGAGGACCTGATCCCGAGCCTGCTGACCCTGTCCGATGTGATGGGCACCGGCTGGTACGCCGCCAAGGCGGCCGAGGTCGGCCCCGGGTCCACCGCGGTCGTCGTCGGCGACGGCGCGGTCGGCCTGTCCGGCGTCATCGCCGCCAAGGAGCTCGGTGCCGAGCGCATCATCGCCATGAGCCGACACGAGTCCCGGCAGAAGCTGGCTCTGGAGTTCGGCGCGACCGACATCGTCACCGAGCGCGGCGCGGAAGGCATCGCCCGCGTGAAGGAACTGACCGGCGGCATCGGCGCCGACTCGGTGCTGGAGTGCGTCGGCACCCCGGAGTCGATGCAGCAGGCGCTGCTCTCCACCCGCCCCGGCGGCAACGTCGGCTTCGTCGGCGTCCCGCACGGCGTGGCGATCGACGGCGAGCAGCTCTTCTTCTCCCACGTCGGCCTGCGCGGCGGCCCGGCCCCGGTACGCGGCTACCTGCCCGATCTGATCCAGCGGGTCTTCGACGGCCGTATCAACCCCGGCAAGGTCTTCGACCTCACCCTGCCCCTGGACGAGGTCGCCGAGGGCTACAAGGCCATGGACGAGCGGCGCGCCATCAAGGCTCTGCTGCGTCCCTGACCTTCCCCGAGAGGGCGACGGGCATGGTCCCCCGCCGAGTTGGTGCACCAACCCCGGGTGAACGGCCTCATCCTTGAACACACGGACGGCGACACCCCGGTCCGTAAGGCCCCCAAGGTTTCGGAGACACCATGAGCACCCTTGCCATCATCGGCGCCGGCCCCGGCCTCGGCGCCGCCGTCGCGCGCCGCTTCGGCCGCGAGGGCTATGACGTCGCCCTCATCTCCCGCGACCAGAACCGGATCGACGCGCTGGCCGCCGAGCTCGGTGAGGAGGGCGACGAGGGCGTGACCGCGCGGGGCTTCGCCGCCGACGTACGCGACCCGAAAGCCCTCACCGCCGCCCTGGACGCGGCGACCGCGACCCTCGGCCCCATCGAGGTGCTGCAGTACAGCCCGGTCCCCCACAGGGACTTCATGCGTCCGGTCCTCGAGACGACTCCCGACGATCTCGTCGGCCCGGTCGAGTTCTCCGTCTACGGCCCCGTCACCGCCGTTCGGAACGTGCTGCCCGGCATGCGCGCCCTGGGGCGTGGCACCGTCCTGTTCGTCAACGGTGGTACGGCCGTCATGCCCCACCCCGACCGAGCGGGCACGTCGATCGCGTTCGCCGCGGAAAGCGCGTACGGCCGGCTGCTGCACGACTCGCTCACGGCCGAGGGCATCCACGTGGCGCAGCTGATCATCCCGGGCGCGATCATTCCCGGTCACCACAAGAAGGACCCGGCCGTTCTGGCGGACACCCTGTGGACCCTGCACGAGGAGCGCGACGGCTTCCGGCACTTCGCCGACGACCTGGACTCCTGAGCCTCCCCTCGTCCGCACCGCCCGGAACGTGATGTCCGAATGCCGCCAGCATCCGGCCGGCACGGAGGCGATGCTCGGAGACGAACCAGGGGTGGCCCGCAGCGAGGCGATTGCCGGGTTCGACGTCCCCGCCGGGGCCTGACGGCAACCCGGCGGTGACGGACCCGTCCACCCGCGCCGGCCCAGGAAAGACCATTCATGCACCAGCTCACCCCCGCCGCCGACACCCTGTTCTCCTCTGCCGAGGCGGACGGTGCGGCACCGCGCATCCTTCCCACCGCGGGCCTTGCGGCGCTCTCCAAGCTCAACTGGGAAGAGCTGTACGCGCAGCTGAACGAGGAGGGCGTGGCCGTCACCCCGCCACTCCTCTCGCGCGCTCAGTGTCAGGAGATCATCGACACGTTCGACAAGCCCGGCCTGTTCCGCTCCACCGTCGTCATGCAGCGCTACCAGTTCGGCCGCGGCACCTACAAGTACTACGCCGACCCGGCCACCACCGTCCCGCTGATCCAGACCCTGCGCGAGCTGCTGTATCCGCCGATGGCGTGGATGGCCAACCGGTGGGCGCCGCAGCTGAACGAACGTACCTTCCCCACCGCGCTGGAAGAACTGCTGGCCGAGTGTGCGGACAACGGACAGCACCGCTCGACCCCGCTGCTCCTGCGGTACGGCCCCGGCGACTACGCCTGCCTCCACCAGGACATCTACGGCGACATCGTCTTCCCGCTGCAGATCGCCATCATGCTCAACCAGCCCGGCGAGGACTTCACCGGCGGCGAGAACGTCTTCGTCGAACAACGGCCCCGGTTCCAGTCCCGGGCGATCGTCGTCAA
Organism: Streptomyces milbemycinicus; assembly: GCF_002154605.1. Classification (GTDB taxonomy): domain Bacteria; phylum Actinomycetota; class Actinomycetes; order Streptomycetales; family Streptomycetaceae; genus Streptomyces; species Streptomyces milbemycinicus. The sequence continues at coordinate 12,233 of NZ_MUNE01000221.1, forward strand.
GCCCCGGCTCGGCCAGGGAATGATCTTCCCCGTGCGGCACCGCCCGGTCCGCGGCAAGAACGGCTTCCGCCGCCACCCGATGCGCCACGGCACCAACGCCGTCGAGACCGGACACCGCAACACCCTCGGCATCATCTTCCACAACGCCCGCTGATCCCCCGCCCGCATCGGAACGCCACGCGCTCGCAGCAAGGACCCTCACCATGAGCCAGACCCCCCACCCCGCGGGCCCGGTCGTCGACAGCATCGCCCAGTGCGACTGGGCGGCCCTGACCGACGAGTTGGGCGAGTACGGCAGCGCCCTGACCGGCCGGCTGCTCACTGCCGCCGAGTGCCGCGAGATCGCCGCGCTGTACCACGAGCCCGGCCACTTCCGTACGACCGTCGACATGGCCCGTCATCGCTTCGGCTCCGGCCAGTACCGCTACTTCACCCACGACCTGCCCAAGGTCGTACGGGAGCTGCGCGAGGCGTTCTACCCCCGCCTCCTCCCCATCGCCCGCGACTGGGCGGCCAAGCTCGGCCGTCCCGCCCCGTGGCCGGACACTCTTCAGGAGTGGATTGCCATGTGTCATGAGGCCGGGCAGTCCAAGTCCGCGCAGATCCTGCTGCGGTACGGCCCCGGTGACTGGAACGCGCTGCACCGGGACGTGTTCGGGGAGATGGTCTTCCCGCTCCAGGTGGTCATCGGCCTGGACGCGCCCGGATCGGATTTCACCGGCGGGGAGTTTCTGATGACCGAGCAGCGGCCCCGCGCCCAGTCGAGAGGTTCGTCCACCACCCTGTTCCAGGGACACGGGCTGGTCTTCACCACCCGCGACCGGCCGGTCGCCACCAAGCGGGGCTGGGCCAACGGGCCGATGCGGCACGGTGTGAGCACCGTCCGCTCCGGCCGTCGGCACACCCTCGGGCTCGTCTTCCACGACGCGGCATGAAAACGAAAGCAATCTTCCAGTGGATTACGCGGTACGGCGAAGAGCGCCTGCACTCCGCACTCAATTACCTACCGACTGTCGAGCACAAACGCGACTTCTGGCGAAGCCAGGAACAAGTCCCGCAGTCCACCTAAATCGAGATCACTGGGTTCTGCTGAACTCCGCGCGGCATAAGATGGTTTGAGGAAGTAAAAGAGACGAAAGATTTGCGTGGCCCTTCGCCTATCTTTGGCCCATGGAGATCATGCCGCGCGACCTCGTTGCCCCTCGTGTTGCCAATCCGCTGTGTCAGCTCTCTTTGGAGCAGCTACGGAGGCGTACGAGCCTGAAATGGCGGACGTACCCGGAGGACGTACTGCCGCTGTGGGTCGCCGAAATGGATGTTCCCCTGGCCGAGCCCGTCGCCCAGGCGATCCTGGACACGGTGGCGCTGGGCGATACCGGCTACCCGACCGGGAGGGGGTACGCCGAGGCGCTGGCCAAGTTCGCGAGCGAGCGATGGGACTGGGACGGGCTCACGCTGGAGCGTACGGCCATCGTTCCGGACGTGATGCTGGGCATCGTCGAGATGCTGAAACTGGTGTCAGGACCGGGTGATCCGGTGATCGTCAACTCCCCGGTGTACCCACCGTTCTACCAACTCCTCGAGAACCTGGGCCGGCCCATCATCGAGGCTCCGCTCGGTGCGGACGACCGGCTCGACCCAGCCGTACTGCAGGGTGCCTTCGAGCACGCCCGCGAGGACGGAGGCCGACCTGTGTATCTGCTCTGCAGCCCGCACAATCCGACCGGTACGGTGCACACCGCCGACGAGTTGGCGGATGTGGCGGCGCTGGCGCGGACGGGTGGCGTACGGGTCGTCGTCGACGAGATACACGCCCCGATCGTGGCGGCGGGCGCGATATTCGTCCCGTACCTGAGCGTGCCCGGCTCGGAGAGCGGGCTGTCGCTGATGTCGGCGTCCAAGGCGTGGAACCTGGCCGGGCTCAAGGCCGCCCTGGCCATCGCCGGCCCCGATGCGGCCGACGATCTCGATCGCCTTCCCGAAGCGATTGGTCACCCCAGCCATGTCGGGATCATCGCGCACACCGCCGCACTGCGGGACGGTGGCGACTGGCTCGACTCCCTGCTCGCCGGCGTCGACGACAACCGCCGGCTGCTGGCCCACCTGCTGGCCGAACATCTGCCCGCCGTGCGCTATGCCCCGGGCCAGGCCACCTACCTGGCCTGGCTGGACTGCCGGGGCCTGGGCCTGGACGACGACCCGGCCGCCGTGTTCCTGGAGCGCGGCCGGGTCGCCCTGAGCTCCGGCATCCCCTTCGGAACCGGCGGCGCCGGCTTCGTCCGGCTGAATCTGGCCACCTCACCCACGCTGCTCACCGAGGCGGTGCGGCGGATGGCCGCCGCGCTCGACTGACGGGGAGCCGTAGGCGGTGATGGCCGTGCCGAGGCCGGTCATCACGGCCACCGGCGCGCTAGGGACACCGCATACAGCCCTCGGGCAATGCTGCCCCGGTGCCGCACAGGTGCTTGATGGCCGCGGCGAAGGAATAGCAGTCGAAAAGCGCTGAATGCTCCTTCCCTTCCGCGGGCTTGGGAAGGTCGAGCACCTGCCACAGGCGGCCGACGTTGACGTTTTCCGTCTCCGGCGCGACGGTGTTCAGCCAGGATCGGATATTCAGGAAATACGCACCGAGGAACCCGTTCTTGACGTTTTCCCCTCGGGCTCGTGCCCAGCCCACATTCTCCCCGAGAACGACCATGTCGTTACCGTAGGAAAGCACCGACTGCCCCTGGCAAAACCCTAGGAAGTCACCAAGTGCTTCCGCCGCGGAAGCACCTTCCCGGTCCACCGTCTCCTGGTCGATTCCGGTCAACTCGGCAAAGTAGGACGACAGCTGCGGATTGACCACAGGTCGCACCAGTGCCTCGTACTCCTCGACGACGGAAAAGTCCTCACGCAGGCGCAACGCACCGATCTGCACAATCTCACGAAGCTGTCCCGGCGCTCCCCAGTCCTGCTCAAGCGCCCCCTGCCATGTCGTGAATTCAAGGTCGAACACAACAAACGTGGACACAACGGGTCTCCCTCTCGCACAAGTCGATGCAAGGATATCGCCGCTCCCGCACCGCCACATCGACGCAGGCGATTTCCCGCCAGGGCCATCACCTCCCTCCGTTACATAATCCACGTCAGCTATCAATGGGCTGTTCAACTCGCTTTCCGCAGGCGGCGTTCAAGTTAATACATGCATACGTCTTACCGGCCGTGATGCTCATCGGGTCGTGAGATTCGGTCGTGGTGCGCGGCCCGACAACTCCAGCAGCTCATCGACCGACCACTGGTCGTAGACATGCTCGCCGTACTTTGCGGCGACGACGCGGCCATCGGTCGCGATCAGGAAGTCGGCGGGAAGGCCGAGTCGGCCGCCGTGCGGCCTGCCCGCCGGTCCGCGCTCCCGCCTGCGGAGAATCGCCCACGTGCTGCGCAAGATCGCCCGGAGGATCGGCCCCCAGGCGCGGGGGCTCAGCAGCGAGCGGGGCGCCGACTCCACGCCGAACTCGGCGTACAGCCGTTTGTCGGGATCGGCGATGACGGCGAACGGCAGGTCGGCCGTGTGTTCCAGCAGTTCCTCGGCGGGCGAGTGGAAGACCACGACCTCGCGAACGCCGGCCGCCTCGATCTCACCGTGCCGCCGTACCACGGAGCGCAGATGCAGATTGCAGACGGGACAGCCGGCGAAGCGCCGGAACTGCAGGTGGACCAGCCGGTCGGGGGCGGGGACGGCGACCGACGGACCGGAGACGGAGGCGAGGACGCGGGGGCTGACGACAGAGCCAGGCCCCAACGGCTGTGTGTTCATGGGCATTCGGGGTTCCCTCTCGTAAGCGTACGACATACGCCTACGATCGTAAGCGTATGCCGTACGCTGTCAAGCGCTATGCCACGCCCCCGTTCACTCACACACGATCAGCTGGCCTCTGCCGCCCTCGCCGTCATCGACCGCGACGGGCTGGCCGGGCTCTCCATGCGCGCGGTCGCCAAAGAACTCGGTATGAGCACGATGGGGCTCTACCGGTACGTGGACGAGCGCGAGGAACTCGAAAGGCTCGTCGTCGAGTGCGTGCTCGGCGCCGTCGACACCGAACCGCCACCGCCAGAGGCACCCTGGGGCGAGCGCATCGAGATCATGGTGCGACGTCTGCGCGACACCTTGAGCGCCCATCCCGCGGTCGTCCCGCTGACGGTCGCCCATCGGCACCGATCCCCGGGCGTGCTTCGCTGGTCGGAGACGGTGCTCGCCATCCTCATCGAGGCCGGCTTCGAAGGCGAACGACGGGTTGTCGCGCTGCGCAGCCTGCTCGCCTATGTGATCGGGGCCCTCCAGCTGGCCCACCTCGGGCCGCTGTCCGGCGACGGCACGGTCGCCATCTCCGCGCTGCGCCCGACCGAGTTTCCGCATATGGCCGAGACCGCGCGACAGGCGCGGAACGTCGGCGCCGACGACGAGTTCTTCGGTGGGCTGGCCGCACTGATGCGCGGCCTGAACACATGACGACGCGGTACGACGCCGTCTGGTCAGTCACCCGCTCAGCAGGCCCTCGACCTCGCTGTGGGCGGTGTCCACGATGGACCGTACGCAGGCCGCGGCATCCGCCGGGCGCCCCTCGGCGACGGCCTGCGCGGCTTCCTGATGGCGCCGGACCGCCGCCTGGTCGACCCGCTCCGGCATCAGGCTCAGCTCGCGGCGG
>NZ_MUNE01000222.1 GCF_002154605.1 Streptomyces milbemycinicus
GACGGTCGTCTCGCCGGGGCGCGATCCGCCCCGGCGAGACGACCGTCGTACTGCTGACGGGCTCGGGACTCAAGGCGGCGACCGCGATGAACGCCCTCTTCACCGATCAAGGCTTCACCGACCAAGGTTTCACCGACCAAGGCTTCGCCGATCAGGGAGGCAGACCATGACCGCCGAGGACGACCTGCTGCTGCGCGAGGCCGAGAAGATCGTCGTCGCCATCGGCCGGATGTTCCCGGGCCTGTGCGAGGTCGTGCTCCACGATCTGCGCGACCCCGAACACGCCATCCGGGCCATAGAGAGCAATCTCTCCGGCCGCTCCGTCGGCGACCCCGCCACCGAACTCGGCATCGCCCGCATCCAGGACCCCGGCTTCCCGGACATCGTCCAGAACTACCCCAACCGCTTCCCCGACGGACGCCCGGCCAAAAGCACCTCGATCGGCATCAAGAACAGCGCGGGCGAATACATCGCCGCCATCTGCCTCAACCTCGACGTCTCGCTGTTCGCCAGCGTCGCCCGCAGCCTCAACAACCTGGTCAGGACCGACGACCAGGAACAGCCCCTCACCGAAACCCTGCGCGCCCGCACCGCCGACGAACTCCGCACCGTCATCGAGGAATTCGCCGCGGCCCGCGGCCACACCCCGCGCAGCCTCGGCTCCGCCGCGAAGAAAGAGCTCGTACGCTCCCTCAAGACCCGCGGCTTTCTTCAGGTCAAGCACTCCGTGCAGGTGGTGACGGAGCTGCTGGGGGTGTCCAGGGCGACGGTCTACAACTACCTCCGCTCAGCCGACTAGACGCGCCCTGTGTGGGTTGTCGACCAGCGCAATTCCGCCGACCACATGCTCCAGATAGGCCGGGTGGCTCATCGTGAACGTAAAGTCGCTGTAGGGCTGTTGGTCAAAGGGCCGGGTGCCCACCAGCATCCATGTCTGCCACTCCGACAGATCGGCCTCGCCCTCCAGCCCGGCGATATCGTCGAGGTCTCCCTCCTCCCATGGCTGGTCCGGGTGTTCCAGCGCCACGACCTCACTCCACAGGGGGACGTTACGGATCGGGCTCTTCTCGTAGGAAGTCACGATCTCGGCGGCTCGCTCGTAGAAAGTCACAATGGGCGCCCTTTCCCCCTGGAAGGCGATGGCCGACGACGGTTGCCGCAGCGCCATGACGGTAACCACTCGCACCGACAACGGCGTACGGCCCGCACCGCGACGACTCACCTTGACGACTCACACCGGCCCCGGCAGATCCATCGACGCGAGCCTGGCCGGATCGATCACGACCGCGATACGGGCGATCCGGCCCTCGACGACGGTGAACGCCATGACCGAGAGCGGGGTGCCGTCCTCGTGCCAGGACACGATCCCGGGCTCCCCGTTGACGAGCGCAGCCCGCCCGCGCGGGGCCGTGCCGGCGGACAGTCGCGCTCTGGCGGCGACCTGGGTGGCGCCGAGGACAACGGCCACACCATCGGGGGTTTCGACGGTCAACCGCACCTCGGGGTCGAGTACGCGCAGCAACCCCTCGAAGTCGCCATGGCGAGCCGCCGCCAGGAATGCCTCGACCACCGCTCGCTGCTCCCGCCCTCCGGATGCCGGCCGCTGGGCCGTGTGCACTTTCCGACGGGCGCGGCTGGCGAGCATCTTGGTAGCGGCAGTGGACTTGCCGAGGATCTGGCTGATCTCGTCGAACGGCACCGCGAACAGGTCATGCAGTACGAACGCCAGCCGCTCGCTCGGCCCGAGCGAATCCAGGACGACGAGAAGCGCGAGCCCGACCGAGTCGACGAGCGCCACATCGTCCTCCGGTGCCGGTCCGTCGTCGACCGTCACCACGAGCTCGGGCAGCCGGTCGTCGTAGGACGCCGCGGGGTGGGCCTGGCGCGAACGCAGGACATCGAGGCTGATCCGCCCGACCACCGTGGTCAGCCAGCCGGCGAGGTTGTGGATGGCCGCCGTGTCCTGGCGGGAGAGCCGCAGCCAGGCCTCCTGCACCGCGTCCTCGGCGTCGGCATGCGATCCCAGCATGCGGTAGGCGACCGCGCGCAACCGGCCGCGCTGGGCCTCGAACGCCTCGGCCACCGGGTCCGTCGTGCTGGTGTCGGGCATGTTGTTACCTTCCTCGGATCCGCTCCGTCATGGGGATGACGTGCCCGGACGGGCACAGGTAACCGATGAAGGAGCGAGATCGATGGAAGCACGCATGAACGGCCCGGTGAACGCCGATGTCCTCACCGGGATCCAACACCTCATGAAGGCGATTCACGGCTCCGGCGCCGACCCGCTCGTACTCGAACTGGTCCATCTGCGCGCCAGCCAGATCAACGGCTGCAGCCCGTGCGTCTTCGCCGGCGTCGAGTCTGCGAAGAAGCACGGAGAGACCGATGAGCGGCTGCACAACGTGGTCACATGGCGCGAGACGCCTTTCTTCAGCGAGGAGGAGCGGGCAGCGCTCGCCCTGACCGAGGCCGCCACTCGGATCCAGGACGGCGCGCCGGGGGTGACCGACGAGATCTGGGACGCCGCCGCCGACCACTTCGACGAGAAGCAGCTGTCCGCGATCATCATGAACATCGCGATGACCAACTTCTTCAACCGGATCAACCGCGCGACCCGAGAGCAGGCCGGCAAGACCTGGTGAGTTGAGCGGGGCGTCATCCGCCCCGGGGCCGCGGGATCCCGCGGC
>NZ_MUNE01000223.1 GCF_002154605.1 Streptomyces milbemycinicus
GTTCTACGTCGGCCGGGGCCTGGCCGTGGCCAAGAGCTTCGGTGGCAAGTACGCCGAGTTCGCCCCCGGTCAGTCCAGCCCCGTCAAGCTGGCGCTGTACAAGCGCCGTGCCCTTGCCAAGGACCTCGGCGTCCCCGCCGACGGCACCGGCTCGCACCGCATCGTCCTCGGCAGCACCGCCGACACCTTCACCGACCCCGACGGGTTCGCCTGGGAGGCTGCCGCGTCGCTCGCCCCCACGCCGTCCTGACTCCCGGCCCCGCAATCCCGCCCCGCCTGACCCTGTACGAGAGGAAACTTGCCACACCACCCGCGAAGTCGCCCGCCGAGGACTCCGGCACGGCCACCGAGAAGCACAACGGATTCACCATCGAGGAGCGGCCGCGCTGAAAGAGCACGCACGCGCGGAGAAGAAGGCGGCGGCGCGGCGCGGTTCGTCCCGGGCGGAGAAGGAGGCGGCGGCGGAGCGGGACATGCTCGCGAAGATCGCCGAGATGCCGGAGGCGGACCGGGTCCTCGCCGGGCGGATCCACGACATCATCAAAACCGCCGCTCCGGGCCTCGTGCCTCTGAGCCAGGGCTCCGAGGCCGACCTGGTGAGCGCGACGCACGTGGCCGTCCGCTCTCAGCCGTCCTGGCGCTCGGACGGCAGTGTTGTGTGTCGGGAACCAGAACAGGCAGCTGATCGTCTTCCGGGACATGCCCTCCGTTCTCATTCTTGGCATCGATCCGCACGCAGTGCCTGGTATGGACGGGGACGCCATCCGCGCGGCCCTCGACCAGGAACTGGCACGCTTTGGTGACCATTCCATCGATGCATCCATGACGCTGATTGCGCTGGACGAGTCAGCTGTGTCCACGATGATCGCGGCGCTGTCCGAGCGCGTTTGGGACGTCGTCGTCATCGGTGGCGGGATCCGCAAGCCGGAGCCTCTTCTGCCGCTCTTCGAGCAGGTCGTGAACCTGGTCCGTCGGCATGCGCCGAAGGCCGCGATCGCGTTCAACACCAGCGGTGGCGACAGTGTCGAAGCAGCCAAGCGGTGGCTGTGAACCCAGGGCTGGCCTGAGCCGCGCGCACTCACGGGGTAGCCCTCGGCCGTCGCCCCTCCTGATAGCACGTCAACCACGGTGCGGGGGGGGCGGAGTCCGTGCCGCAGGAGGGAACAAGGACAACAGGCCGGAGCGTCAGGTGGCCGACGGCTTGTCAGCAGGGTTCTTCGGACGCTTGTCGGCGGAGGAGCGACTCCGCGACGACCGGGTTGAGGAAGCGCGGATACCAGTCGCTGGGTGCCCGGTGGCCAGTGGCCAGTGGCCAGTGATGATCAAAGACCGGACCACGGGCAGCAGGCGCGATATGCTTGGGTAAGCGTCGCGTGCCGGTGGCAGACTGGTCAGGCATGGAGGCGCCGGATCGAAGGAGGCCGACGTTGCACGCGTCGCACCCTTCGCTCTCGCGTGATTGAGCGCGAGACGACCAGGCTCATCGCCTGGAGTCGAGAACTACGTCGGGTCCACAACCAACTACGCGAAGCGCTGCGCGTGACCCGCGATTCCCTCGCCGAAGGCAGCCCTGGTGAGGCGGCCACCCGTGAACTGCTGCTGTACTGCCACGGCTTCTGCGCGGCCCTCGACGGCCACCACCAAGGCGAAGACCGCACCCTGTTCCCCGCCATCGCAGCCGCGCACCCGGAGTTGCGCCCGGTGCTTCGCGCGCTTGAGCAGGATCACTCGATGATCGCCCACCTGCTCGGCAACCTTCGCGCCGCGGTCGACCGGGCCGCACCGCCTGAGGAGCTCGACCACCACCTCGAAGGTATCGCCGCGATCATGGAGAACCACTTCCGCTACGAGGAGAGACAACTGCTCACCGTGCTTGAGACCTTCGATCTGACAGCCGAACTCAGGGACGTGCTGGGCCCGCTGTGACCGGGCCGCCTCCGTTCCGCGCGAGCGGAGGTGAGCCGGCCGCGCTCGGGTACGAGGCGATGTCTGAGCGGTCCTCTCCGCGCGAGCAGAGCGAGACGCCCGGCACCCACCTGGCGGAGCAGCTACGGCTGTCTTCTCCGCCTGCCCGCTGAGTGCCTCGAATTTGGCGTTGCGAGCGTGGTCGGCGCACCGTCGACCGCCGTCTCGCGTGCTCGGCGGCTGCAAGACCCGGGTGGTCCAGTCCCGAAGCCGGCGGGCGATCCGGGCGAAGCCCAGGGAGCCTGCCGACGCATCGTGGACGAGTGCGACCGCGTCCTTCGGGGGTAGCTGAGGCGGCGTCCGCTCAGAGCGAGGAAAGCTTCAGCGCTGTGCCAAGCGAAGGCCTCGTTCGCGTGCTCCAGGCCGGGAGTTTCACCAGGGTCTGAATCAGCGCGGCGGCCTTGAGCTGGCCTGGCTGAGCAGTATCGGCGATGGCCGACCAACACCAATCCCGTGCCTGCTGTCGCTGCACCGGCAGGGCTCGCAGGTCAACTGGTTGCGGGCGGACAGCATCCTCGACGAGGCCAAGCACACCGCGGACCCGCCCCACCTCTCTCCGCCCATTCGACATCAGCCCCATCACCGCGATGCGGTACCTGCGCGCCGCACACCCCGCCGGTCTCCACGCCGACCCCGTCCGAGCCTGAGACGGCGCCAGGGGTTGGACCGACAGTGGCGCCCGCCGGGTGGCTCATTTTGATCGATCATTCCCCAGCTCTTGACGCCCGCTTAACGCCAGAGCAACATCCTCCCGCACACAGTGATAGATCTTCTCATTGTATGAGAAAGGAAAGCTGGATGAAGGTTGGAATTCTGGGCCTCGGTGAGGCTGGCGCCGTGTATGCGGCAGGTTTCCTGAAGAACGGCTGGCAGGTGGCCGGATATGATCCAGGCGATGTGGCCACCCCGGCCGGTGTCGAACGGATGGCCTCCGCGGCCGATGCGGTTCAGGGCTGTGACCTGGTGCTCGGCCTGACCGGCGCGAAAGCGGCGCTGGCCGTGGCGGAGGAGACAGCCCCGCATTTGCAGGCCACGACCGTGTACGCGGATATGAACGCCGGGGCACCGGAGCTGAAGCGGAAGATCGCTGATGTGATCGCAGGATCCTCCTCCGCGATCTTCGCAGACGTCTCCGTGATCGGTTCGGTGCCGAAGTACCGTCACGGGACCGCATTGGTGGCCAGCGGCCAGGGGGCATCGGTGATCGCCGACCACTTCGGCACGCTGGGGGCTCCGGTCGAGGACCTGGGCGCCGAGCCGGGAGCGGCCTCGGCACGCAAACTGCTGCGCAGCCTGTTCATGAAGGGGCTGGGGGCCATCATCGTGGAAGCCGTGGACGCGGGGCGGGCAGCCGGCGACGAACCGTGGGTTCGTACGCAGATCGCGGCGGAGCTCGCCGGCGGCGAGGCGGCACTGGAGCGGCTGTACGAGGGGACGTACAAGCACGCGGACCGGCGAGCGCGCGAGACGTCGGCGGCCGCTGAGCTCGTCACGCAACTCGGTCTCGACGCGAAGCTGGTCCAGGCCATCAGCCAGTTCCACTCGCTCGCGGGCCGCCCCCAGGGCCTGCGGAACACCGCACCCGTGACGCCCGAGGTGCTGACCGGCTACCAGGGACTGCCGACGGCGAACATCGGCGATGCCACGGAACGACTCGGACTGCTGGACTCCGGCATCAGCGCCATATGGCCCGGTGCCCGGGCCGTGGGCCGTGCGTTGACGGTGTGGACCCGGGCCGGGGACAACCAGGCGATCCACGAGGCAGTCAAGATCGCCGAGCCGGGTGACATGATTGTCGTCAACGGCGAGGGCGATGCCTCCCGCGCGCTGATCGGCGAACTGATCGCCGAGCGTGCCCGGGCCCGGGGCGTGGTGGGCATGGTGCTGGACGGAGCCGCCCGCGACGTCGAGGTCCTGGCCGAGATGGGCTTCCCCGTGTGGGCGCGTGCGGTTACCCCGGCCGGCCCGTACAAGTTCGGACCCGGCCGGGTGGGTGTGCCGGTCGCCGTGGGCGGTGTGGTCTGCCAGCCGGGCGACCTCGTCGTGGGAGACGGCGACGGCGTCGCGATCGTCCCGGCCGACCGGGCAGCCTCCGTGCTGGCCGCCGCACGCGAGGTGGAAGCCGAGGAAGCGCGACGGCGCAGCAGCATCCGTGCCGTGGCCGCCGCCACTGTCACGCCAGGAGGAGCGTCGTGATCGCCGTATGGGCACTGGGCTGCTACATCGTGGCCATCATCGTGTGGAACGCCGTTTTCAAGCGCAACATCGGCGAGGCGCTGATCGTCGGGTTCGTGGTCACGGGCCTGTTCTCCGGGGGCGACATCGGCCACGTCATGTGGAGCGGGTTCGCCGAGGCCATGCAGGAGGAGGTCACCTTCGCCGCTCTGGCCTTCGTCTTCATGAGCTACCTGCTCTCCCGCACACCGGTGCTGGATCAGTTGCTGGGCATCCTGAACTCCCTGCTGGGCCGAGTGCGGGGAGGTCCCATCTACACCTCCACCGTGGCCGCGGGCCTCTTCGGCGCCATCGCCCACGTCGGGGCGGCGGTAACCGCGGCCGTCGGGTCGGTGACGATCCCCTGGATGAAGCGTTCGAAGGTGAGTGGCGAGCTCGCCGCCACCGTCGCGGCCGGCGGCGCCGGCATGGGCGTGACCTTCCCCTTCAGCTCCACCATGTTCATTCTCATGGGCTCGGCCGGTGTGGCTTCCCTGGCCACCACCGACGACATCGTGCTGCCCCTGTTCCTGGGGGGCCTGTGGTGTCTGGGCTATCGGATGGTTGCCGCGTTCATCATGGTGCGCCGCCACAAGATCCAGCCCATGGACCGTGCCGACCTGCTGCCCCTGCGGACCAGCCTGAGCGCGGGATGGACGAGTCTGTTCCTGTTCACCGCGATCGTGGTGCCGTTGCTGCTGACCCGGGGCCCCTCGGGTGGTGCCCTGAGCGACTGGGTCGGCACCAAGATGTCGGACGCCATCAGCCTGATCACCTGGATCCCCGTCCTGCTGATCGCCACGGTCCTGATCCTGGGCCGGCGTCATCTTCCGCGCTCGGGCCGTGAGTGGTGGCAGGTGCTCGGCAACGCGGCCCCCCAGTTCGGGGTGATCGGTGTCACCATCGTGGCGGCCTTCTCCGCCTCCAACGTGCTCGGCGAACTCGGGCTGCCCCAGCAGCTGACCGATCTGCTGGCCGGGGTAGACGCTCCCCGGTGGGCCATGGCGCTCATCGTGGGCGTCCTCGTGGTCGGCGTGGCCATTCCGCTCACCGCAAGCGCCACCATGGCCGCCATCGGTCCGGTCGCGGTCTCCTCCCTCGTCGGGGCCGGAGTGCCGCCGACCACCGCCTGCGTCGCCGCCCTCATCTTCGCCTCGACCGAGGGCGCCTCCCCGCCGTCGGGAGCCCCGATCTACGTCGCCAGCGGCATCGCCGGCATCGACCCGGCCCGCACCTTCATACCCCTGCTCACGTACTACTGCATTCCCATCCTGCTCATCGGCGCCGCGGTGGCCACCGGCGTCCTGCCCGTCTGAACCGGAGCCCGCACCATGGCTGATCGTCTGCTGCAACCGCTCTTCCGCCTCAGCATCCTCGTCTTTCTCGCCGGTGGCGTCGTCATCGTCATCGGCCAGGCCCTCGGCATCGCGCTCGGCGACGCCCAGTGGGTGGCGAATGTCCAATCCGACGTCCAACCGCCCACCTGCATCGCCGCGAGCATCTGCGGCATCCTCTCCTTCGTTCTCTCCTACGAGCGGCCAAAGGGATCACCGGACAACGCGACCGGCGACCGCCTCCCCAAGCAGGCCGCCACCGCGACCCGGCCGGAATAAGGACACGGAACAGGACACGGAATAGGGCACCGCTCCCTGGATGGAGCTTGTGCGATCCACACCCCGCTCACATGCTGATAACTCTTATCAAGAACCTCGCATGCCGAGCCGACCATCCAGGAGCACCACCATGGCCACTTCCTCCCCCGCCTCCGCGATGCGGTCCCTCGACAGGGCCTTCGACGTCCTGGGCGTCCTGGAGGACACCCGGCAGCCACTGCGCCTGAGCGACGTCGCACGCCGCGCCGACCTGCACGTCGCCACCACCCAGCGCATCCTCAACGTGCTCATCGAGCGCGGCTACGCAGCCAAGGAGGAAACCGGCTACGTGGCCGGCCCCGCCGCCGTCGCCACCGCCCACGCCTTCCTGGTCAACAATCGCCTCAGCCAAGTCGCCCTCCCCGTCCTGCAGGAACTGGCCGCCACCACCGACCTGACGGCCAGCCTGTACGTGCGCGTCGCCCTCTCACGGGTACTCATCGCACGCGTCCAGGGCCGCAACCCCCTGCGCTACCAGCTCCCCATCGGCGAAAAGCTCCCCCTGCACCTGGGCGCCGGCAAGGCCCTGGCCGCGTGGCTGCCCGACACCGAACTCCGCACACTCATCGACCGGTCCACGCCCTTCACCCGGATCTCCGGCGAGCACGTCACCGCCGACGACCTGGCCGCCGACCTCCGCCACGTCAAGGAAACCGGCTACGCCCTGTCGCTGAGCGAACGCGTCCTGAACGTCACCGCCGTCAGTGCAACCATCCGCCACGGCGAGGACGTCCTCGGCGCGGTCAGCATCAGCGGCCCCGGCGACGAACCCACCGAAGACGACCACGCCCGCCTCATCAGCGAAGTACGCCGGGCAGCCGACGCGATCGCCGCCCGCTGCCCCTGACAGAAAGCCGCCCCGTGTCACTGCCCACCTACCAACAGCTCACCGAGCGCACCGACGCTCCCGCCGGATCCAGCTGGCACCTCTTCCCCCACCACCCCGAACGCGGCATGGCCAACTTCGCCGGCCCGTCCCAGATCCGCCGCGCGGCCGCCAACATCGTCGAAGGCCACGCCTTCAACCTGGACTACCCGCTCGATGCCTTCGACCCACCCATGTCCAAGGCCCGCGGCATCCCCCACCACCGCATCACCGCCAAACACGACCAGGCACGCGACGACGTCCTCGACAACTTCCACCTCCAGGCCAGCACCCAGATCGACGGACTGCGCCACCGCCGCGCCTCCGGACACGGCTTCTACAACGGCGTACCCGATGACGCGATCACCCCGCGCAGTCCCCGCCTGGGCGTACAGTTGTGGGCCGAAGTGCCCCTGGCCGGCCGCGGACTCCTGATCGACATCGACGGCCTGCTCCGTAACCGCGGCACGCCCCTTTCCCACATCGAGGGCCCCGCCCTCACCACCGACCTCCTCGATGACGCCCTCAAAGAGCAAGGCTGCCGCGTCGAACCCGGAGACCTCCTCCTCGTGCACACCGGCTGGGCGAACTGGTACCTCAGCGCCACTCCTGCGGAACGCGCCGAAGCCCGCGCGCAACGACGCGCCACCGGCTTCGCTCAAAGCCGTACCTTCGCCGCCTGGTGCTGGGACCACCGCATCGCCCTGATGGCCACCGACACCTTCGCCGTAGAGGTCCTGCCCGTACTGGACACCAGCGACTTCCGCCACAGTGCGCCCGAGGACGACGGCATGATGCATCAGGAACTGATCGCCAAACTGGGTCTCCCGCTGGGCGAACTGTGGCACCTCAATGCCCTTGCCATGGACTGCCGCGCCACCGGCCGCTGGGACAGCCTGCTCACCGTCAAACCCCTCAACCTGGCCGGCGGAGTCGGCTCCCCCGCCAATGCCACCGCCCTGCGGTAGTACGCATGGACTTCTTGAACTCCACTGCCCGGTGCCGGCGGTGGATCTGGCCGATCACCTCGCCGGTGGCCGTGTTCAAAGCGGCGAAGAGGGTAGTGACCCCGCCGCGCACGTAGTCATGGGTACGGCGCTCGGGCATCCCCGGCATCATCGGCAGCACCGGAGCCGAGCGGTCCAGCGCCTGGATCTGGGTTTTCTCGTCCACGCACAGCACCAGCGCGTGCTCGGGCGGGGCCAGATACAGTCCGACCACATCGCGGACCTTCTCGATGAACTGGGGGTCCTTCGACAGCTTGAAGGTGTCC
Organism: Streptomyces milbemycinicus; assembly: GCF_002154605.1. GTDB lineage: Bacteria > Actinomycetota > Actinomycetes > Streptomycetales > Streptomycetaceae > Streptomyces > Streptomyces milbemycinicus. The sequence continues at coordinate 7,970 of NZ_MUNE01000223.1, forward strand.
ACCAGGTGCGGCTTGAGGCCGAATGTCCGCCAGATCCGGGAGACGGCCGACTGTGAAAGGCCCACCTCGGCAGCCATCGAGCGCGTTGACCAGTGCGTGGCGTCCTTCGGGGTGGCCTCCAGTGTCCTGACGATCACTTCCTCGCCCTGCTCGTCGGTGATCTTCCTGGGGGCACCGGAACGCGGCTCGTCGCTCAGCCCTTCCAGCCGGTCACGCACGAAGCGGGCCCGCCACCGGCTGACCGTGTGCGCTTCGATACCGAGCCGGGCGGCGACGTCTTTGTCCGTCGCCCCGGCCGCGCTCTCCAGCACGATCCGGCACCGCAGGGCCAGGGCCTGCGAGGAGGTACGACGCCTGGCCCAGCGGGTCAACGTCTCGCGTTCATCGTCAGTCAGCACCAGCTCGGCCTTCGGCCGTCCCATCCTCGCCACCCGGGCCATCAATGCCGAACGACTACCAACTTACGCAGTCGGCCGGGACGCGCCCCCGCCAGGCGACCAGGTGGCCCATTTCCTCACCCCCATGCACCGGGCCTGGGACGACGTCGTGCACACCTGCGGCAACCAGCGCCTGTTCTGCTCCACCGACTGCGTTCACACCTGGCTGCAGCGGACGGGCCAGGAGTGCGGCTACCTCATGGATCTGGGCACGCTGTGGCGCTTCGCCAGCGACTGGTACACCGGACGCCTGGAACCGGGCTACACCCGCCGCGACCCCGCCTCCGCCACCGCCTACTTCGCCGAGGTCGGCCTGCACGGATCCTTCTGGGGACTGCCTGACTGAGGTCTCGATCCGCCTGCCGCGCCGGGTGCAGGTCAGGGGGGCGGCGCCACGACCGTCTGCCCGGACACATCGACGCCGTCATGCGAACTCACGGTGGAACCCTCTCCCGTTACCGTCATCTGGAGCTGTAGCGGGCCGCTCGGTCCCGCAACAGGGCAGCCGTCTCGGACATCAGGTGCTCCGCAATGGTGTCGACATGGCGGGAGCGCCACGGCTCGAGACCGGTGCCGGCCACCCAGGAGTTGAACGCGCCCATCGCGGGACCGCAGTAGACCAGGTAGTCGACCTTCCGCCCCGGGTCCCCGCGCAGCGCCAGCCGGAAGCCGCGGTGGAGGTAGGACCGGAAGGCCGTGGCCATCCGCCGCTTGCCGTCGGCACCCGGCCCTGCGTCCGACTCCGCGGCGGCGGCCTCGTGGAACGATCCGTGCAGGAACTTCTCCTCGATCCGACGGCGGGTCGGCGCGTCGATGTCCTCGAAGGAGTCGTGGCGCCGCCACAGCTCGTGCAGCTTCCCCGCCTTCGCCGGGAGCAGCACACCGCGCTTGACCACCTGCGCCCGCACCCCCAGTTCGAACATCTCCGGGGCGGGTGTGAGGGCGACGTCATGGACCTCCACCTCCTGCAGCAGGTCCTTGACGGCCTCGCTGGTGGCCGCTTCCGGGGTGCACTGGTTGATCGAGCCGGTGACCAGGAAGTCCGCGCCCAGGACGAACGCGGCGGCCGCGGCCTCCGGGCTGCCGATCCCGCCGGCCGCGCCCACATGGATTCTCGGCCCGGCTCCGGCCCGTGCGGCCCGGGCGTCCCGCAGCCGGACCACGGCGGGCAGCAGCGTGGCCAGCGTGCCGGTGGCGTCGTACCAGCCGGCGCCGACCTCCACGCACAGGTCGTCGGCCATCGGCAGGTGCGCGAAGCGCTCGGCGTCCGCGGCGGCTATCCGCCCCTCGTCGAGCAGTTGCCGGACGATGCGCCGCGGCGCGGGTTCCAGGAACGAGGCCGCCATATCGGTGCTGGACACCTTGGCCAGCACCCTGCCCCCGCTCAGCCGGTACTTGACCAGCGCGGGGGTGATCCGCAGGAAGCCGGATGCCTCGATGGTGCGCACACCGGCCCGCAGGAACAGGTCGACCAGCGCCGACTCCCGTTCCGGGTCGGCGTACTGGTGCAGCAGGTTCGCTCCGTACGCCCCGTCGGCGCCCAGGGCGGCCCGCACCGCGTCGAGCCCTGCCCCGACCTCGTCCAGGGCCAGCCCGCCGCTCCCGAAGAAGCCCATCCCGCCGGACTTCGCCAGCCGCACCAGCAGCTCCGCTCCGGACACCCCGCCGTACATGGCACCGGCCAGGCAGGCGTAACGGAGGCCGTAGCGCTCCCGGAAGGTCCCGGCGCCCAGGGTTTCCGCCCCGACCGCGCCAGGGGCGGCGGCCACCTCGGCGGCGACCGGTGGCGCGGTGACCGGAGCCTCAGCGACCGGTGGCGTGGTTACCGGTCGTTCGGCGACAGGTTGCTCGGCGGCCCGTGGCTCGGCGACAGGTTGCTCGGGGACCTGTGGCTCGGTGACCAGCGGCTCCGCCTCGGCCTTGATCTTGGTGACCAGCTTGCGGAGCACCGCGCCCGGTCCCAGTTCCTCGAACTCGAACTCGCCCTTGCCCATGAGGTACCTGACCGTGTCCGTCCAGCGCACCGTCGAGGCGATCTGCCGGGCCAGCGTCCGCTTCACCTCACCAGGCCGGTACGGCCGGGCGTCCACGTTGGCGATCACGGGAATGTCGGGGTCGCGCAGCGTGAAGCCGTCGAGGTAGCGGGCGAACTCGTCGGCGGTCTCGCGCAGATAGCGCGAGTGGAAGGGGGCGCTGACGTTCAGCGACACGAAGTGTGCACCGAGCCCCTCGAACACCGGCTTGGCCAGATCGAGCTGGTCGGCGGGCCCGGCGAGGACGAACTGGACGGGCGCGTTGTGGTTGGCGATGTCCAGGCCGGTCAGCTGGTGGTCGCGCAGCGCCTGTTCCACCCGGTCCAGGTCGCAGCCCAGCACGGCGGCCATCCGCCCGCCGTCGGCGCCGCTCATCAGCTCGCCGCGGCGCTTGACCAGCCGCAGGCCGGTCTCGAAGTCGAAGGCCCCGGCGGCGAACAGCGCGACGTACTCGCCGAGGCTGTGCCCCACCAGGTAGTCCGGCGGGGTGGGGTCATCGCGCAGCTTCCGCAGCCAGGTCAGGGCGCTGACCACGTACAGCGCGGGCTGGGTGAACTGGGTGAGCTTCAGCTCCCGTCGGGGGTCCTGGGTGCACAGCTCCCTGATCGAGTACCCGAGCACGGCGTCCGCCACCGCGGTCTGTTCCGGGAACTCGTCGAAGAGGTCCTTTCCCATCCCCTTGGCCTGGCTGCCCTGACCGGGGAATCCATATACCTTCATGGTGCCCTCCTGGGGGTGCTGAGGGG
>NZ_MUNE01000224.1 GCF_002154605.1 Streptomyces milbemycinicus
CACCACGGCGTCGGCCACATCGGCGTTGACGTGGAAGGCCGCCGTGCCGGCCGGCCAGTACCCGGAGCACTCGGACCCTTCGATGGTGCGCCAGGGGAAGGCGGCGCCGTGGTGGCCGAGCTGCCGGGCCCGCTCCCGGGCGGCGGGCAGTGTGGACTGCCGCCAGCGCAGCGCCTCGGCGACGGATTCGGGGAAGGTGTACGTGAGCAGCGGCAGCACGAAGGTGTCGGTGTCCCAGAAGGAGTGTCCGTCGTAGCCCGCCCCGGTGAGGCCCTTGGCGGGGATCGCCCGCTCCTCCGCGCGGGCCCCGGCCTGGAGTACGTGGAAGAGGGCGAACCGCACGGCCTGCTGGATCTCGGCGTCGCCCTCGACCTCGACGTCCGCGCGGCTCCAGAAGCCCTCGAGCCAGCCCCGCTGCTGGTCCACCAGGCCCTGCCAGCCGGTGCTCGCGGCGCCGGCCAGCGCGGCCTCCACTTGGTCCAGTACGGCGGGCAGCGAGCGCGCGCCGGACCAGCCGTAGGCGACCAGCTTCTCCAGCCGCAGCACCTCGCCCGGCTGGAGCACCGAGGTGACGGTGAGGCGGGCGACGTCCTCACTGCTCTCGCTGGAGGTGCGGGTGGGCGGCGGTCCGCTGATGAAGTGGTCGGCGGCGGCGGCGACCCGCAGCCGGCTGGCCTCGGTGCAGTGGATCAGGCGCAGCCGCATGTCATGGGCGTCGTGCTCCTCGGGCAGCAGGGGGGACTCAAGGGCGGCGGCGACCCGGGGGTCGCCGGCGCGGTGCGGCAGTTGCTCGTTGGCGACCAGTTCGGACTGGACGACGATCCGGACCTCCGCGTCCTCGGCCTCCACCTCGTAGGCGATGGCGGCGATGGCCCGCTGGGTGAGGGAGACCAGCCGGGTGGAGCGCAGCTTCACGGTGGTGCCGGAGGGGGAGGTCCATTCGCAGGTGCGGTGCAGCAGCCCGCCGCGCAGATCCAGGACGCGCTCGTGGGAGCGCAGCCGCCCGTAGCGCAGGTCGAAGGGCTCGTCGTCCACCAGCAGCCTGATGATCTTGCCATTGGTGACGTTGATCATGGTCTGGCCGGACTCGGGGTAGCCGTAGCCGGCCTCGGCGTACGGCAGGGGGCGCAGCTCGTGCACGCCGTTGAGATAGGAGCCGGGCCAGCCGTGCGGCTCGCCTTCGTCCAGATTTCCGCGCCAGCCGACGTGGCCGTTGGAGAGCGCGAAGACGGACTCGCTCTGCGGCAGCACATCGAGGTGGAGCTGGGTTTCGCGCAGCACCCAGGGGTCGACGGCGTATGAGGAATCGGTGATCACGAGGCGTCCTCCTCCAGCAGCTCGGCGAGGTCCCGCACCACGAGGTCCGCGCCGTGGGCGCGCAGCGCCTCGGCCTGGCCGACCCGGTCGACTCCCACGACACAACCGAAGCGCCCGGCGCGGCCGGCCTCCATGCCCGCCAGGGCGTCCTCGAACACCGCGGCGGCTGCGTGGGCGACGCCCAGGTCGCGGGCGGCTTCCAGGAAGGTGTCCGGACGCGGTTTGCCCGCCAGCCCGCGCTCGGCGGCGACCACGCCGTCGATACGGACCTCGAAGAGGTGTTCTATCTTTGCAGAGATCAGGACATCGCGGCAGTTGGCGCTCGAGGAGACGACCGCGGTACGCAGGCCCGCGGCGCGGACCGCCTCGACAAAGCGCACCGACCCTGGATACGCCTCGACCCCCTCTTCCCGGATCTTCTCCAGGACCAGGGCGTTCTTACGGGTGCCGAGGCCATGCACCGTGTCCAGGTCGGGCGGGTCCTGGTCCGTCCCCTCGGGCAGCTCGATCCCCCGGGACGCCAGGAAGGTGCGCACCCCGTCGGCGCGGGGCCGTCCGTCGACGTATTCGTCGTAGTCGTCGACCTTGTCGAAGGGGCGGAAGTCGGGCCCCTCGCGGCGCCGGAGGAAGTCGTCGAACATCTCCTTCCACGCCGCCGCGTGGATCACCGCGGTGCGGGTCAGCACCCCGTCGAGATCGAACAGGCAGGCCCGGACGGACTCCGGGAGGCGGAGCTTGGTCATGGCCCCCGGTTCCCCAGCAGCCGCCGGTCTATGCGGCGAATCGGTGACGCGGCGAGGCGGCAGGGGCACCTCCCAGCGGTAGCTGGGGGAGAACCGAGCCTTAAAAAAAAAGGGGCGGGCTCAGCGCGGGGCGATGGTGCGGCCGAGGCGGCGGGAGGCGTCTGCGGCCTCCAGGATCGCCACGACCTCACGACCGAATCGCACATCACAGGGGTCGCCGGTGCCGGTGCGGGCGGCTCGCAGCAGACGGTCCGTGGCCGCGGTGAACGCCTCGACGGGGCTGATCCCCGCGTCGGGGACGGCGGCCACGCCCTGTTCGCCGTAGAAGTCGCAGCTGTGCGCGACGGCGGCGGGCCGGGCGTCCAGGGTGAGCGCGAGCGTGCCGACCGCCCCCGAGCGGTGGCGCAGCAGCACATGTGCCGCCCCGCGCGGTCCGCCGACCGCGGTGACCTCGGCGACCGGGCCCAGCACGGGCAGCAGGACGGACAGGGCGTGCGGGCCGACGTCCCACAGGCCGCCGCGCTCCCGCCGCCATGGGGAGCCGCCGTAGGGGTTGCCGGGCTGGAAGATGGAGGCGAAGGCTGTCGCCCGGCCACCGTCCCAGCCTCCGTCGGCCGCGGCCCGGGTGAGGAAGTCCTCCACGGTCCTGGCGAAGCGGCGGGTGAAGAACACCACGGAGGCCAGCCCGCGCTCCTCGACGGCGTCCACCACGCGATCGGCGTCCTCGGTGGTGAAGGCGAGCGGCTTGTCGAGCAGCAGATGGCGCCCGGCGCGCGCGGCGCGCAGCGCCAGGTCGCTCTGGATGTCCGGCGGAAGGGCCACGGCGACCGCCTCGGCGTCGGCGATCAGCTCGTCGGGCCCGTCGTAGGCCCGGATGCCGTACCGCTCGGCCAGCGCCCGCGCCTTGGCCGGGTCCCGGCCCCAGACGCCCACCAGCTCCGCCTCGGGGTGCGCGGCGAGCGCCGCGCCCTGGGTCTCGGCCGCCCAGTGACCCGTGCCCAGCAGTCCGAACCGCAATGCCGCCCCCTCTGTCTCCCTGTGCTCCGCTCGCTGCCGGGCGCGATCCTACGCCGCGCGGTGCGGGCCGGCGGAAGAGGGCCGGGAGATCGGCGGTGCCCCCGCGCGGGGGAGGCCCGCCACCCGGTCGGATGCGGGGACGCGCCGCCGGGCGGCGGCGGTGGCAGTGTGAGCCTCGGCCGGGCCGGTCCGGGCAGCCACCGCGGCCGTACCGGCCGGCGGGAGACCGCGTCCCGTGGCACGGCCGCGTCTTCGCCCGCACCACCGCTGGAGGAATCCCGTGGCCCGTGGCCCGATGCACCCGTATCGCCGGGAAGGCGAGGCGACCGCCCCGCGCGCCGTCGGTCCGCGGGCCCTGTCGCTCACCGTGGCGCGCCGCTCCCCCGCCCGGCGGCGGGCCGTGCGGCTGCGGGTGGCCGGGGCGCTGCTGCTGGTGTGCGCCGCGGCTTCGGCCTGTGCCGCCTCGGACGAGCAGACGCGGCCGGCGCGCACGAAACCGTCACGGGCGTCCAGCGCGTCGGCATCGGCCGCGGCCTCGAAGGCCGCCGCTGCCCGACTGCTGCCCGGGATGCCAGCGCCGCTGGACCCGCACGACCTGTACGCGGCCGACCGGCCGGGCAAACTGTCCCCGGTGGTCAAGGGTTTCCCGTCGCGGGTGTATGTGCCGAACACGCTGTCCAACACGGTCAGCGTCATCGACCCGAAGACGTACAAGGTGATCCGCACCCTCCAGGTCGGCAGCCAGCCGCAGCACGTCGTGCCCTCCTGGGACCTGAAGACGCTGTGGGTCAACAACGACCTCGGCAACAGCCTGACCCCGATCGACCCGGCCACCGGGAAGGCCGGCCGCCCGGTGGACGTCCACGATCCGTACAACCTCTACTTCACCCCCGACGGCAAGTACGCGGTGGTGATGGCATCCATGGACCGGGCCCTGGTGTTCCGGGACGCGCACACCATGCGCGTGGTGAAGTCGGTGCCGGTGTCGTGCTACGGCGTCAACCACGCGGACTTCTCGCCCGACGGCCGCTACTTCATCGTGTCCTGCGAGTTCTCCGGCGAGCTGCTGAAGGTGGACACGGCCCGGATGAAAGTGATCGGGCAGCAGCGGCTGCCACTCGGGGGCGCCATGCCGCAGGACGTGAAGATCTCACCGGACGGCCGGACCTGGTACATCGCCGACATGGAGGCCGACGGGGTGTGGGTGTTGAACGGGGATGCCTTCACCCGTCCCCGGCTGCTGCCCACCGGCCAGGGCGCCCACGGTCTGTATGTCAGCCGGGACTCCCGCAGCATGTACATCACCAACCGCGGCGAGGGCACCATCTCGGTCCTGTCGTTCGCCACCGGCAAGCTGGTGGAGCGCTGGCGGCTGCCCGGCGGCGGCAGCCCCGATATGGGCGGGGTGTCCGCCGATGGAAAGGTGCTGTGGCTCTCCGGCCGCTACAACTCCGAGGTGTACGCGATCGCCACCCGCGACGGCCGGCTGCTGGCCCGGATCCCGGTGGGCGGCGGCCCGCACGGGCTGGCCGTCTTTCCCCAGCCGGGCCGCTACTCGCTGGGCCACACCGGCGTCTTCCGCTGAGCCGCCGACCGGGCCCGACGAACCGTATGCCGTCTTCCCCCGCCGACCACCCCCGCGTAGCGTGACGTGGCCATGCCTATATGGGGCGTCAAGGGGAGGAGTCGCGAATCGCGATGGAGAACGGCAGCAGGACACGACGTCAGTTCCTGGCCACGGCGGGAACCACCGGCGGCGCCCTCGCACTGGGCACCGCGATGGCCCATCCCGCCTCGGCCGCGCCCAAGGCGGCCCGTACCGTCGCCGTGCTCGGCGGCGGTGTCTCGGGGCTGAGCGCCGCGCAGGAGCTGGCCGAGCGGGGGTTCGCGGTCACGGTGTACGAGCGCAACCGCATCCTCGGCGGCAAGGCTCGCAGCATGGACGTCCCCGGCACCGGAAGCGGTGGACGCAGGGCCTTACCGGGCGAGCACGGCTTCCGCTTCTTCCCGGGTTTCTACCGGAATCTTCCCGACACTCTGCGCCGGATCCCCTTCCCCGGCAACGCCGGCGGCTGCCGGGACAACCTGGTCGCCGCGACCGAGGAGTTGTTCGCCCGCAACGGTGGCACCCCGGATCTGCGACTGCCGTTCCGCACCCTGACCGCGCCGCCCGATCCCGGCTCCCTCAACCCCGACGCGCTGCTGCAGACCCTCATCGGCTTCCTGGACACCGCGCTCGGCCTGCCCGCCACCGAGACCGCGTACTTCGCAGGCCGCGTCCTGGTCCACCTGACCAGCTGCGATCTGCGCCGCGAGGGGCAGTGGGAGCGGGTGCCGTGGTGGGACTTCGTCAAGGCCGAGAAGATGTCGCACGACTACCAGCGGCTGCTGGCCGTCGGCATCACCCGTAACATCGTCGCCACCAAGGCGGAGGAGGCCAGCACCCGCACCGTCGCCCGCGTCCTGCAGGCGTTCGTGTACAACGTCCTCGCGCGGGGCCACGACGGGGAGCCGGACCGGGTGCTGAACGCCCCGACCAGCGAGGCGTGGATCGATCCGTGGGAGGCGCATCTGCGCTCGCTGGGTGTGCGGTTCGAGGTCGGCGCCGAGGTGACGGAGTTGCTGTACGAGGGCGGGCGGATCACCGGGGCGCGTCTGAAGGACCCGGACACCGGGGCGACCCGCACCGCCACCGCCGACCACTACCTCAGCGCGCTGCCCGTCGAACACGCCCGCACCACCTGGGGCGCGTCGCTGCGGGCCGCCGATCCGCAGCTCGCCCGCTGCGACAAGCTGCGCACGGACTGGATGGTCGGCGTCCAGTTCTATCTGCGCACCCCCACCCCGATCCTGAACGGGCATGTGGACTGCGTGGACTCGCCCTGGTCGATCACCGCCATCGGGCAGGCGCAGTTCTGGAAGGGGCGCGACTTCCCCGCCGACTACGGGGACGGTCAGGTCACCGACTGCCTCTCCACCATCGTCTCCGAATGGGACAAGCCAGGAATCCTGTACGGAAAGACCGCCAGGCAGTGCACCCGCGAGGAGGTCGTCCGCGAGATCTGGGCGCAGCTGAAGGACAGCCTGCACGACACCGGGCGGACGGTGCTGCGCGATGCGGATGTGCATTCGTGGTTCATGGACCCGGCCGTCGAAGGGCTCGGCGGACCCTCGCCCAGCAACCGCGAACAGCTCCTGATCCACCCGGCCGGCACCTGGTACAACCGCCCCACCGCGGCCACCACCGTGCCCAATCTCTTCCTCGCCGGGGACTATGTGGCCACCGACATGGATCTGGCGACGATGGAGGGCGCCAACGAGTCGGCGCGCCGGGCCGTCAACGCACTCCTGGACGCCGAGGGCTCGAGCGCCCCGCGGTGCGCCATCTGGACGCTGTACCAGCCGCCGGAGCTGGAGCCGCTGCGCCGCGTCGACGAGACCCGCTACCGGCTGGGGCTGCCCAACGCGTTCGACCTCGGCTGACGCGGGAAGGGTCAGATCCGCCAGGAGCGGATGCGGCCCGCCGCGTCGTAGACGTCGGCCTTGCTGGACAGGATGTCGCGGACCAGGTCGATCAGCGCACCGTACGGCGGATCGATGCCCTCGCCCGAGGCATGCATATAGGCGACGGCCGTGGCGCTGGCGAATCGCGCGTTGCTCGCCGGGAGCGGTCTGAGCAGCGCGATGGTGTGCAGCAGCGCCGCGGCGCGCCACGCGGGGTCCGGGTCGACGCCCAGGCGTGGCGGGTCGACGCGATGCCGGGCCACGGCGGCGACCAGTCCCGAGAAGTCGGAGATGGAGGGTTGCTCGGGCATGACCTCCTCATGGCGCTGCAGCAGCCAGGGGACATCGATATGCAGTAGCGGGGCCATGATCAGGCGGCCTGTCCCGGGTCGTGGGGGCGGTGTTCATCATCCGGGAACGCATCGGCGAACGCCTGCGCGTTGTCCGCGAAGAAGCGCCGGAAGACCTCCGCGCCCTCCTGCAGCGCGCGGTGGCGGGCGATGTCGGCGACGGTCGCCTCCCGGACGAGGGCCTTCATCGTGGTGCCACGCTCCTTGGCGATCTGGCGGAGGTCCTCAAGTTCCCGATCGCTGAATTCCACGTTGAGAGCTGACATGCTCCCCACCCTACTTGCCAGGTACCGCGACAGCAATCGCCGCAGGTCAAATATTGTTTTTGTAGGTACTTGACAAGTACTTCGAGCTCCCGGGCCACCGGCCTTCGAACACCTGCCGGTACGGTGAGCCGCACCACAGGAGAGAGAGGGACCATGGAGCAGCGTGAGTTCGGCCGGATCGGCCGGAAGGTCTCCGTCGTCGGGCTGGGGACCTGGCAGCTGGGCGCGGACTGGGGCGAGGTCGGCGCGGACGACGCGCTGGCGGTGCTGGACGCGGCCGTCGAGTCCGGGGTGACCTTCTTCGACACCGCCGATGTGTACGGGGACGGGCGCAGCGAGCAGCTCATCGGGCGCTATCTGCGGAGCCGCCCGGACGCGCGGATCTTCGTGGCGACCAAGATGGGGCGACGGCTGCCGCAGGTCGCGGAGAACTACACGCTGGACAACTTCCTGGCCTGGACGGACCGTTCGCGCGCCAACCTCGGGGTGGACACGCTGGATCTGGTGCAGCTGCACTGCCCGCCGTCGTCGGTGCACTCCTCCGCCGCCGTCTTCGACGCGCTGGACACGCTGGTGGACCGGGGGCGTGTCGCGGCGTACGGGGTGAGCGTGGAGACCTGCGAGGAGGCGCTGGCGGCGATCGAGCGCCCGGGGACGGCGAGCGTGCAGATCATTCTCAATCCGTTCCGGCTCAAGCCGCTGGAGCGGGTGCTGCCCGCGGCCGCCGCGGCCGGGGTGGGGATCATCGCGCGGGTGCCGCTGGCTTCGGGGCTGCTGTCCGGCCGGTACACCAAGGACACGGTGTTCTCCGAGGACGACCACCGCATGTACAACCGCCATGGCGAGATGTTCGACCAGGGCGAGACCTTCTCGGGCGTGGACTTCGCGGCGGGCGTCGAGGCGGCGGTGGAGTTCGGGGAGCTGGCGCCCGAGGGGGCGACGCCCGCGCAGACCGCGCTGCGGTGGGTCGTCCAGCAGCCGGGCGTGACCTCGGTCATCCCGGGGGCGCGCTCGCCCGAACAGGCGCGGGCGAACGCCGCGGCGGCGGCGCTGCCCGCGCTGGAGCAGGGCACGCTGGACGCGGTCCGCGAGCTGTACGACCGGCGGATCCGCGCCCAGGTGCACCACCGCTGGTAACGCTGGTGGGTCAGTTCGGGAAGCCGGCGGCCTGCGCCCACGCGCTGAGCTCGCGCTGTGCCGCGGCGCGCAGCTCGGCCGAGGGGGTGGCGGTGCCGTCGGCGACCAGCGCGTAGTGGAGGGTTCCGGCGCCGGGCGGTGCGGAGAGCAGCAGCCGCCGGGCATCGGTGCCACCGCTCTCCGCCGCGGTGGCCACGGGGTGGTCGGCGGTGTGTCCGTGCGCGGTGTAGGCGGGCGGGCCGGTGACGGTGCCCAGGTCGGAGACGACCGTGGTGGTGGCGGAGTCGAAGTCGCGGGGCAGATGCAGTTCGGTGGGGGCCTCGGTGGAGCCGTTCTGCCGCCACACCAGCATCCCGTAGCGGCCTGAGCCGACCAGCCGGGCCACATTGGGCAGGCTGCTGGGGACGCGGTCCCAGCTCAGGGTGGTGGAGCCGTCGCGCGAGCGGTCCTCGAAGGTGAAGGCGAGGGTGCGGCCCGCCACCGCGCTCGGGTAGAGGCGGTCCAGGAGCCGGGTGTCCTGGCGGAGCACGGCCGCCCCGGTGTCGTCGAGCCGTACGGCCGACAGGTCCTCGTCGTTCCAGGCGTCGCCGGCGTTCAGGATCTTGTCGGGGTTGCCGTTCATCGCCTCGTGGTGGCGCCCGTTGTACAGATCCCACTGCCACTGGTTGGCGGACAGCACCGGGCCCGAGGCGGCGGCTTTGCTCCACCAAGTGGCGCCGCTGAGCCGGGAGTCCAGCGCCTGATACAGGCCCTTGACCACGGTCGGCGCCTTGTCGGAGGTGAAGCCGGTCAGCGGGTGTCCGTACTCGCTGACGACGGCCGTGGTGCCGAGCGCCGAGGCTCGGTCGCGCACGGTGGCGAAGTCGGTGGCGTACTGGCCGTCCTGGGCCTTGCCGGGCATGAAGACACCGGAGATGGCCTTCTGGTCGTAGAAGTGGGTGTTGAACACATAGCGGGAGCCGATGGCGCCGACGTCGAGCAGGCCGCCCTCCTGGCGCTGGAAGTCGATGTTGGAGTTCCAGAACAGGTTGGGCTCGACGAACGCGGGCTTGTCGTCCCAGCCCGCGGCGTCCATGCGCGCCCGGAACTTCTCATAGAACGGCCACAGGACGTCCTTCTCCCAGGCGCGGCTGGACTGTCCGTTGTCGTAGCGGCCCGCGTACGGCTCGTTGTACGGGTCGAAGCCGACGACGCGGGCGAATTCGTCGGCGGTCAGCCGGCCGGCGAGGTAGGCCATGGTCTTCTCGGCGGTGGCCAGGAAGGCGTCCTGGACCCGGACCGTCCCGGCGGAGGTCTGCAGGGCGCGGTTCTTCCAGAAGTCGCGGGTGGCGTCCTGGACGGCCGGGTTCTGGGTGATGTTCTGGCCCCAGTGGACGCAGATGCCGCAGGACTCCTTGGGGTAGCCGCCGGCCTTGACGACCCATTCGGGCGCACCGTCGCCTGAGTACCAGCTGTCCTTGTCGAACACATAGCGGGAGTAGAGGTCCTGGTGGAAGTCGGGGTAGATCCGTATCCCGGCGTCCAGGAAGGCCCGCATCTGCTCGGTGGCCTTGCGCAGATACTCCTCGTCGACCTTGCCGGGCTCGGGCTCGGCGTGGGCCCAGGACAGCAGGAAGCGGACGGAGTTGGCGCCGGTGAGGCCGCGCATGGCCTGGGCGGACTTCCGTGCGTCGGCGGTGTCGGCGAAGGGCAGGCCGCCGTACTCCGCCAGCTTGACCTCGCCGGAGACATTGAATCCGCGCAGCACGACCTCGCGCCCGTGGCCGTCGGTGAACCGGCCGCCCGCGACGGAGATCCGGTCCGCGGCCGGGCCGTCGGACCAGGGCGGCTCGGCCGCGGCCGCCGTACCGCCCGGGGCGGCGACCGCCGCCATCAGCAGCAGGGCGGCCGCCCGAGCAGTCGTATGCGGCCCGTTCGAAGACGAACCCTCATCCCGTGCGTCACTGTGGTCGCCATGAACCTACCGTCGGGTAAACATGAGCGTCCGTCAACATCTCCGGCGCACGCTTTCGGATGAGATGGGGGTCAGCGGTGGCCGAACCAGTCCATCGCGGGCAGGGCCTTGTCGCCGTAGTCGAACAGGGCCTGGTTCTCCCAGGCGTTGCCGGAGTTGGGGTCGGTGGGGTCCCAGCCGCTGCCCTTGACCGCGGTCCAGGCCGGCTCCCAGTAGACGACGCCCAGGCCCCGGCCGCCCGGCACCGCCTCCACGACGTTCATCACATCGCGGAGGTTGGCGGCCTGTCCTGCGGGGGTGGCGGAGTAGCCGTCGACGAGCTGGTCGGCGGTGGCGACGTTGTTGGCCAGGCCGTCGTCGTTGGCCAGGGTGTGGGCGTAGGCGGTCTCGGCGACCAGCACCGGCTTGCCGTAGCGGGCCGCGACGTCGTCCAGGTTGGCCTGCAGATCGGACAGCGGGCCGTGCCAGTAGCCGTAGTACGACAGGGCGATGACGTCGAACGGCACCTTCTGCGCGACCGCCTGGTCGAACCACCATCTCGTGCCCCCGTTGTCCCCGCCCTTGGCCAGGTGCAGCGCGACCTTGGTGTCGGACGAGACGGCCTTGGCGGCGTTGGCACCGGAGGTGAGCAACCCGGCGAGCTGGGAGAAGTTGCTGGTGGAGCCCTCGGGCCAGAGCATGCCGCCGTTGATCTCATTGCCGATCTGGACCATATCGGCGGTGGTGCCCTGCGACTTGAGCGCGCCCAGGACGTCGTAGGTGTGGTCGTACACATCCTGCTTGAGCCGGCTGTAGTCGTGTCCGGCCCAGGCGGCCGGCTTGGTCTGCTTGCCGGGGTCGGCCCAGCTGTCGGAGTAGTGGAAGTCGATCAGCAGCTTCATCCCCTGGGCCTTGGCGCGTTTAGCCATGGCCAGCACCTTGGCCTTGGTGTTGTAGCCGTCGGCCGGGTTCACCCACACCTTCAGCCGCGCGTAGTTCATACCGGAGGCGCGCAGGATGGCCAGGGCGTCACCGCTGGTGCCGGTCGCGGAGCGGTAGGTGGCGCCGAAGGCCTCGTTCTTGGCGAGGGTGGACACGTCCCCGCCCTTGATCGCGAGCCCCGTGCCGCCCTTGGCGAAGGTGAGGTCGTCCAGGTTGGCCCACTCCCCCGCGTGGGCATCGGAGTTGAGGCTGATGGTGCACTGGCCACTGGTGACCGTGACCGAGGTGACCAGGCGGATCCACGTGCCGTTCGGGGTGGGCGGCAGATCGGTGCGCTGCTCGGCGCCGCCGCAGTCGCGCAGGGCGAGGTACGCGGCGTTCTGTCCGCCGCTGGAGCGCACCCAGGCGCTGAGGGTGTAGGTGCCGTTCGCGAGGCCGGACAGGTATTGGTAGGTCTGCACCTTGTACGCCGAGGAGGACCAGTGGGACAGCCGGTAGCCGCCGCTGTGGCCGCCGGCCTCGGTGTAGGAGGCGTTGTTGTTGCCGGCGGCGGAGTAGGTGCTCCAGCCGGACGGGGTGGCGGTGCCGGTGCCGTCGGCCTCGAATCCGGTGTTGGCCAGGGTGCTCGCGGCGTGTGCGGCCGGCGCCGGGAGCGCGGTCAGCAGCAGCGCGCCGAGGGCGGGGAGCGCTGCGGTTCGCAGCAGGGTGCGGGTGGTGCTCCGTATGTCGTGCATCGTCGAGTCCCTTCGACAATGAGCGAGTGGGGGTACTGAGCGGAGGGAGGGGCATGAGCGGAGTTGCGGTCGTTCAGCCGTCCAGGCGCAGTACGCGGACGGCGCCCGCGGGCACCGCGAGGTGTCCGGCGCTGCGCTCGCCGGTGAGCAGTTCGGTGCCGGGCGTGGGGTGGGGCACCTTGGTGTCGGTGTCGCCGTGGTTGATCGCGAAGAGGTAGCTGCCGCAGTCGCCGGTGCGGTGCACCACCTCCATATCGCGGGGCAGTCCGGGGCGGTCCGCAAGGCCCGCGTCGGCGCAGACGGGGGCGAGCAGGGTCGCCAGATCGTGGGGAGCGAGCCGCGTGGAGAGGTACCAGGCCGTGCCCCGGCCGAGCCGGTGGCGGGTGACGGCGGGGTGGCCCGCGGCGAAGCCGTCGGCGTAGGTCCATACGGTCTCGGCGCCGCGTGGCACCACGGTCTCGGACCAGATGTCGCCGGTGAGCTCGGCCCCGCCGGGGCCGGTCAGGCGCACCCGCCCGTCCTCGATGAGCGGGGAGAACTCCTCGACCACCAGGCCCAGGACGTCGCGCAGCGCGCCGGGGTAGGGACCGGGGTGAACAGCGTCGTGTTCGTCGACGATGCCGGAGAAACACGAGACGACGAGGGTGCCGCCGCCCTCGACGTAAGCGCGCAGATTCTCCCCGGCGCGTGCGGTGGCGAGGTAGAGGGCGGGCACGACGACGAGCGGATAGCGGCTCAGATCGGCCTCGGGGTGGGCGAAGTCGACGGTCAGGTGGCGGTCGTAGAGGACTTCGTAGAAGCTGTCGGCGCGTTCGCGCGCGTCCAGGTCCTCGCTCGGCCGCCACTCCAGCCGCTGCGCCCACCAGGACTCCCAGTCCCAGACCATCGCCGCGTCGGCCACCGTACGGCTGCCGCGTAGCTCGCCCAGCCTCTCCAGGTCGGCTCCGAGCGCCACGACCTCGCGCCATACGCGGCTGTCGGTGCCGGCGTGCGGCACCATCGCCGAATGGAACTTCTCCGCGCCGTGCCGTGACTGGCGCCACTGGAAGAACAGTGCGCCCTCGGAGCCGCGGGCCACATGCCCCAGGCTGTTGCGGGCCATCTCCCCGGGCCGCTTGGCGGGGTTGCGCGGCTGCCAGCTGACGCCGCTGGTGGAGTGTTCGAGCAGCAGCCAGGGCGCGCCGCCGGCGACGGAGCGGGTCAGATCGGCGGCCATGGCGAGGTTGACGTGGGTGCGGCGGCCGTCGGTGATCAGATAGTGGTCGTTGGTGACCAGGTCGACCTCGCGGCCCCAGGCCCAGTAGTCGACCGAGTCGCACTGGCTGAGCGCGGTCATGAAGTTGGTGGTGACCGGGATGCCGGGGGACAGCCGGTGCAGGATGTCGCGCTCGGCGGTGAAGTTGGCGCGCATGGTGGCGTCGGCGAAGCGGGCGTAGTCAAGACGCTGGGCGGGGTTGGCGACGGTGGGGGTGGCGCGCGGCGGGTTGATCTGCTCGAAGGCGCCATAGCGCTGGCCCCAGAAGGCGGTGCCCCAGGCGTCGTTGACCGCGTCCAGGGTGCCGTAGCGCTCGTGCAGCCAGTGGCGGAAGCCCGCCGCGCAGGTGTCGCAGTAGCAGGCGTTGACCGGCACTCCGTACTCATTGTGCACATGCCACAGGGCGAGCGCGGGGTGGTCGCCGTAGCGCCGGGCGAGCTGTTCGGTGATGGCGGCCGCGGCCCGGCGGTAGGCGGGCGAGCTGTGGCAGATGGCGCCGCGTGATCCGAACTCGTAGCGCACGCCCTCCCGGCTGACCGGCAGCGCCTCGCGGTGGGCGCGGTAGAACCAGGCGGGCGGGGCCACGGTGGGGGTGCCGAGATCGACGGCGACACCGGCCTCATGGAGCAGGGCGAGCAGCCGGTCCAGCCAGCCGAAGTCGTAGCGCCCGGGCTCGGGTTCCAGCAGCGCCCACGAGAAGATGCCGACGCTGACCATGGTGACCCCGGCCTCGCGCATCAGCCGGATGTCCTCGGGCCAGAGGGATTCGGGCCACTGCTCGGGGTTGTAGTCGCCGCCATAGGCGAGGCCAGCCATCGCAACTCCTGGGAATCGCTGGGAACGTGCACAGACCACAGAGCAGCGGCCGCCCCCAGATAACCGCATGGAAACGAGCATTGACAAGCGTCATCCATGTTTCTCTACTGTGAACGCTCACAGATCGCCCAGGGAGGCATTCGTGAACCATCACCCCGTCAACCTTCGTGTCCTCCTCGCTACCGCTTCCGCGGCCGCGAGGCCATCTTCAACGTCCTGCTGACCGGGGTGCTGATGCCCCCGGTGATCCTCGCCGTACCGCAGTATCCTGCTGCTGGCCAAGGCCGACATGGCCGACACCTATCTGTCGGTGCTGCTGCCGAACATCCTGTCGCCGTACGGGATCTACCTGGCGCGGATCTACGCGGCCGCGGCCGTCCCCGCCGAAATGGTCGAGGCGGGGCGGATGGACGGCGCGGGAGAGTGGCGGATCTTCCGCTCCGTGGCGCTGCCGATGATGCGGCCCGGCCTGGTCACGGTCTTCCTCTTCCAGTTCGTGACCATCTGGAACAACTTCCTGCTGCCGTACATCATGCTCGGCGACGACGAGAAGTTCCCCGTCACCCTGGGGCTGTTCACCCTGCTGCGCCAGGGCTCCGCCACCCCGGCCCTGTACACCCTCGTCATCACCGGAGCGTTGCTGGCCATCATCCCGCTCATCGCGCTGTTCCTGGTCATCCAGCGCTTCTGGAGTCTGGATCTGCTCTCCGGGGCCGTAAAGTCCTGACCGACGAAGCGATATCTGGAGAGATAAGAACGCGCATGAGCCGCACCGGCAACAGCACCCCCGGCCGACGACGGCCACCGACCATCCATGACGTGGCGCGCGAGGCCGGGGTCTCGCGCGGCACCGTCTCGCGCGTCCTCAACGGTGGACACTATGTGAGCCCGGCGGCGCAGGAGGCGGTCAACGCCGCCATCCGCAAGACCGGCTATGTCGTCAACCGGCATGCCCGCTCGCTGATCACCGGCCGGTCGGACTCGGTGGCCTTCCTGCTCACCGAGCCGCAGGAGCGGTTCTTCGAGGACCCCAACTTCAGTGTGCTGCTGCGCGGCTGCACCCAGGCGCTCGCCGCACACGACATCACGCTGCTGCTGATGAGCGCGAGCGACGAACCGGAGCGGCGGCGGATCACGCGCTTCCTCACTGGCGGCCATGTCGACGGGGTGCTGCTGGTCTCCAGCCACTCCGGCGACCCGCTCGCCACCCGGCTGCGGAAGGCCGGGGTGCCGCTGGTGGCCTGCGGCAAACCGCTGGTCCAGAGCCCGGGGATGGCCTACGTCGCCGCCGACGACCGTGCCGGAGCCCGCGACATGGTACGCCATCTGCTGAACAGCGGCCGCCGTCGCATAGCGACCGTCACCGGCCCGCTGGACACCCCCGGCGGCGTCGACCGGCTCGCCGGATACCGCGAAGAACTCGCGGCGGCGGGCCTGGCGGCGGACGAGGAGCTGGTGGTCTCGGGCGACTACAGCCGCGCCAGCGGCGAGCGGGCGGCGGCCGAACTGCTGGCGCGGGCGCCGGACCTGGACGCTGTCTTCGTCGCCTCGGACCTGATGGCCCAGGGCGTACTCGCCGCGCTGCGGCGGGCCGGGCGGCGGGTGCCGCAGGACGTCGCCGTGGCCGGGTTCGACGACTCCCCCGCCGCGCTGGCCGCCAGCCCCGGCCTGACCACCATCCGCCAGCCGTGGGAGCGGATCACCGCCGAGATGGTGCGGGTGCTGCTGGCGCAGATCGGCGGCGAGCAGCCGTCCGGGGTGATCCTCCCCACCGAACTCGTGATCCGGGAATCGGCCTGAGGCGCTGAGGTGCGGGCACCGTGTGTGTCGCGGCGCCCGCGCTCCCTCCCCGCTGTGCGGCCGTGTGGCGGCGCGCTACCGCGCGAAGCCGCGGCCCAGCTGCGCGTCCGCCTCGGGGCCGCCCAGCGCGTTCGGCCCGAACGAGACGACCCCGGTGGTGGTCAGCCCGCCCGTGCCGCCACGCAGCACCCAGGCCGCGCCGCTCGAGGTGTAGGTGCCGTCCTCGTCGGGCGCGCCCACGGCCAGGTCGTCCTTGCCGTCGCCGTCGGTGTCCCCGAGCCGCACGGCCGCGCCGAAGTGGTCCCCGGCCTCCGCGGCGCCCGGGACGCCCACGGTGTCCTGGGTGAACGCCTGGGCGCCGGTGCCGCTGAGGCCGCCCGCGCCGCCGTAGAGCTGTACGACGCTGCCCGCGTCCACGCCGCCGTCCAGGTCCTCGTACGGGATGCCGACCGCGACGTCCGCGTACCCGTCGCCGTTGACGTCACCGGCGCTCAGCGAGTAGCCGAACTGGTCGCCGTCCTCGTTCACCCCGGGCACGCCCGCGGTGTTCTGGTCGATGACCTTGGTGCGGGTGGCGCCGGGGCCGCTCGCGGAGCCGTAGAGGACCTTGATGGTGCCGTGGTCGTATGGCAGGTTCTCCACGACATTGCCGGGGACGGTCCGGATGATCAGGTCTGCGTAGCCGTCCTTGTCGACGTCGCCGATGGTGCCCGCGGCAGCGTGGTCGATCCGGGTCGGCGCCGAGCCCAGGCCGCTCGCGCCGCCCTTCCAGTACAGGCTCGGCTCGGACATCTCCTCGAAGGCGTGGGTGGTGACCAGGTCGTCGGAGCCGTCGCCGTTGATGTCGCCCGCGACCATTTCGGTCGGGCCGAAGGTACGGCCCGAGTTCAGGGTGTTCGCGGTGGCCGCGGTGCCCTGGCGGGTGAACGGGCCGTACAGCACGCGCAGTTCGCCCTCGCCGGTGCCCTCCGCGACCAGGTCGGCGTGGCCGTCGCCGTTGAAGTCGCCGCCGGCCAGGATTCCGTCGTCGGTGCTGGTCGAGTCGGACAGCGCGGTGCCGCCCGTCAGCCCGCCCGCCGAGCCCCACAGGACGGTGACGGGCGAGTCACCCGAGGACTGCACGGCCAGGTCGGTGTAGCCGTCGCCGTCCAGGTCCCGGGCGACCGTGCGGTAGCCGAACCAGGCCCCGTCCGCCGGGTCGCCGGGGACGCCTGCGGTCTCCCGGCTGATGATCTGCCGGTGGGTGATGTCCGCCCCAGTGGCCGAGCCGTAGACCACCGCGACATAGCCGGCGCGGGTCTTGCCGCCGACCGTGGCGGCGGGGGCCGAGACGACGACGTCCGGGTGGCCGTCCTTGTCGAAGTCGGCCCGCAGCGCGGCCCCGGCGAGGGAGGTGCCGGTGGCACCCTGCTCGGCGGCGCCAGCAGTTGAAGTGGACAGTAAGGCGGGGGTGGTTACGAGTGCGGCCACCATCGCGCAGCGCACGGCGGTGGAAATGGAGCGATGACGCACAAGTCCTCCTGCTGTTGGTGCAGAGTTCATCTCAGGTACACCCTGGAGGACTGCTGATCGGCGGCGACGGTTGTGCGCCGGGCGCGATCAATCCATGTGTGACGCGTCGGCCGGGCCCGGCTCCGCGACGTCCGGCTCATCCGTGTCCGGCCCATCCGCCGGCTCCCGGACATACCGTAGGACACCCATCATGTGATGGTCGCCGACGGTTTCCGGGGCGGCGGCCACGCAGTCCGCCAACTCCTTGGTGAGTGCGTCGGCATCGATTCCGGCACCGATCATCACCAGTTGTGTCGTCCGGGCCTCACCGGGCGCCCAGTCCGACGGCTGGAAGCGGAGGTAGGAACCGACCGCGTGCAGGGCGAACTTCTCGCCGTGCCCGGGGGCGGCGAAGTGGATGAAACCCTTCATCCGGTAGAGCCCGGAGGGCCGGCCGTCGAGGAATTCCATGAACCGGCGCGGGTCCAGCGGCCGGTCGGCGGTGAACTCCGCGCTCTGGTACGCGGCGTGGAGATGTTCGTGCCAGTCGTCCTCGTCCGGGCACACCTCGGCGAAGGAGAGCTGGTGGAACCGCTCCTCGCTCGGCACGCCGGGGCCGCGGTCGAAAAGGAAGTCGGGGTCGACGCGGCCGTGTTCGGCGGTGACAACGGGGGTGCCCGGGGCGATCCGGGCAAGAGTCTCCAGCACCCGGGTGCGCTCCGGCTCCCGGACCCGGTCGGCCTTGTTGAGCACCACCGCGTCGGCGGCCCGCACATGCCGGTCGAGCTCCGGGTGGCGCTCACGGGTGTTCTCGAACTCCACTGCGTCGACGACCTCGACCAGTCCGCCGTACACGATGTGCTCGTTCTCGCTGGAGAGCAGCGTACGGATCATGCTCTGCGGTTCGGCCAGGCCGCTCGCCTCGATCACGATGACGTCGATGCCCAGCGCCGGCTCGGTGAGCCGGGCCAGCATCTCGTCCATCTCGGCGGAGTCCGCGGCGCAGCACAGACAGCCGTTCTCGATCGGGATCATGGAGTCGACCTGGCCGGCGACGGCCATCGCGTCGATGTTGATGCTTCCGAAGTCGTTGACGATGACACCGATGCGGGTGTCCGCGCTGCCCCGCAGCAGGTGGTTGAGCATGGTGGTCTTTCCGGAGCCCAGGAAACCAGTGACGAGTACGACCGGGATCCGCCTGGTGGCCAAGGTTGCGACTCCGTTGCAGTGATTGTGTTGCGGTGATGCGTGTTGCGGCGACTCGTGGGCGCGCGGCTGGGACGGCTGCTGGGACGGCTCATCCTATCCGGCGTACGGTGCGAGCCCCGTACGCAGCATGGCGAACGCGCGGTCGGCGGCAGCCACCGCGCCCGGGTAGACCTCGTCGGCGCTCGCACCGCCCTCGATCCGGCGCCAGTTGTCCTGGCCGAGGATCCGCTGGACCGCGATGATCTGGCCCGCGGCGAGGCGTGGCGTAACGTCGTCCGGCGCCGTGAGGTCATCCGGTTCGGGTCCGCCGATCGCACTCAGCGCGGTGGTCAGCGCCTCCTCCGATCTGCTGATGTACTCGAACATGCGGGCCACCAAGCTGGGCGTCCCGTACAGCAGCCGTTGGAACGCCAGCACGCCCGGCACATCGTTCAGGCCGGTGATCGGATCTCGCCGTTCCAGCCCCGCCAGGAAGTGCTGGTGCAGCGCGTCCAGGGGCGACTGCCCCGCCGGGCGGCCCCGGACCACCCGGGCCGCCTCGTCCTCGTGGTCGGCGAAGCGGTGCAGCACCAGGTCCTCCTTGGCCGGGAAGTACCGGAACAAGGTGGGCTTGGACACCTCGGCGGCGGCGGCCACATCGGCGACGGAGACCTGGTCGAAGCCCCGTTCCAGAAACAGGGAGATCGCCGTTTCGGAGATCGTCCGGTACATCCGCTGCTTCTTGCGCTCCCGCAAGCCCGTCTCGCCGCTCATGGGACGCAACCGTAACCCTTGCCCGGACCTGACCAGTCTCGGCCACGCGACACCGGCCCGGTCATTGATGGGTTCCTCGTCCGCAATCGCACTCGTACCGCCGTCAGGTCGGCATTAACACCGCAAGCCGTACCATTTGGCGCCACCGGACTCTAGTGGGATCCTGGCCGACTTGCGCCTATCAGCCATCTTCCGCAGCCACCCGCCACGTCCTTAAGCTCTCAACAAGAGAGACGGCTGATGCACCTGTGCCACACGATGCCCGTGTGACCCGGGCCGGGCCCCGCGCAGACCGCTCAGCGCCGGAGCGCCGACTCTTCGACACACGCGGCACGTCGCGCTTCTCCCCCACACCCGCCAGTCCTGGCACACCCCGGCACATTCAGTCGAACGCTGATCGATATACCGAACACCGCGCTTGGTGCGCCGAACACCGCGCTTGGTGCGCCGATCGGCGCGCCCCCATGCCCGGACACGACCGCACACACCGGCGGTTGGGCCATATCACCGCGGAAGGAATCGACACAATGCACCCGGAAGCAACGCACCAGCGACCGAGCGAACGGGCCACGGCACCGGCCTGGTCCACACATCCGCTGCACGAGTTGTCCGAGGAGGACCGCCACCTCTTCCAGCGGTTCGGCAGAGGGCCGGTGGTGGCCGTGGACTGGGCCGGTGTCCACCACGCCTTCGAACGGCACGCCGCCGCCGATCCGCTCGCCGTCGCGGCCGAACACCTCGGCGCCACCATCACCTACGGCGAGCTGGACCGGCAGGCGAACCGGCTGGCCACGCACCTGGCCCGGCTCGGTGTGCGCCCCGGCGACAACGTGGCGTTATGCGTACGGCGTTCCATCCCCATGCTCGTCGGCCTGCTGGCCACGCTCAAGGCCGGAGCCGCATATGTGCCGCAAGACGCCGGGCTGACCCCCCGCGCCCAGCTTGACCACGTCATCCATACCGCCCGGACCCGCGTCATCCTCACGACCTCCGGCTTCGCGGACCGGATCCCGGTGCCCGACGGCCATGCCCTCGTCGCGATCGACACCATGATGGAGGACAGCGCGGACACGGCGCCGTTCCGGCCCGCCCGGCCCGTCCGGGGTGGCGACGGCTGCTATGTGCTGTTCACCTCCGGCACCACGGGGCGCCCCAACGGGGTCACCGTCACCCATCGGAACGTCTGCAACATCCTGTTGACCGAACCCGGCGACCTCGGCATGCGCCCCGGAACGCGGGTGAGCCAGATCCTCAATGTGGCGTTCGACATGGCCGCATGGGAGATCCTGGGCTGCCTGAGTCACGGCGCCACGCTGGTCATCCGCGGCAAGGACATCGCCGAGACCGTGCGGCGGGCGGACGTGGTCATCGCGACCCCGACCGTGCTCAGCCGGATCGACCCCGACCAGTGCCGAGGCGTGAAGGTGGCGGCCGTGGCCGGGGAGCCGTGCCCGCGCCGGCTCGCCGACCGGTGGGCCCGCTTCTGCACCTTCTACAACGCGTGCGGACCGACCGAGACCACCATCGTGAACACCATGCAGCGCCACGACCCCGCCGCGCTGCGCCTGACCATCGGCCGCCCGACCCCCAACAACACGGTGTACGTCCTGGACGCGGACCGAAGGCCCTGCGCCATCGGCGAGACGGGTGAGATGTGGGCCGGCGGTGACGGGGTGTCGGCCGGGTATCTGCACAACCTCGCGCTGAACGCCGAGCGCTATCTGCCCGACCCCTTCCTTGGCGGGGGCCGGATGATGTTCCGCACCCGCGACCTGGGCCGCTGGACACCGGACGGGGAGCTGGAACACCTGGGCCGGACCGACGACCAGGTGAAGGTGCGAGGGTTCCGCGTGGAGCTGGACTCGGTGTCCGCGGTGCTGGAGTCGCTGCCCGGCTGCGCCCGCGCGGTGACGCTGAAACCGGATGACACCGGCCTGGTGTCCTTCGTCTCGCCCGCCCATCTCGACCCCGAGACGGCGCGGCGGGCCGTGGCCGCCGCGCTCCCCTACTACTGCGTGCCGCGGACGGTGCGCCCGGTGGCGGCGCTGCCGCTCACCAGCCGTGGAAAGGTCGACAAGGCGGCCCTGCTGCGCATGGAAGCCGACCTTCGGACCAGTGGCAGTGGCGAGGTGGCATCGTGACCCCCGCCCGCACCGTGGCCCCGGCGCCCCGGGCGAAAGTGGCGCTGCCGCCGCCGACATCGCTGCCGCGGCGGATCCTCAAGCATCCGCGCCTGATGCACTACAACCGGCTGATCGCCCTCGTATGGGCGGTCAACCTGGTCTTCCTCGCCTCCCGCGCGGACGGGGGGCTCGGGCCGCGGACCCTCTCCCACGCCGCACTCGCGAACTTCCTGCTGGCGATCGTGGTCCGCCAGCAGTACGTCATCAATCTGCTGTTCCGGCTCGCCACCGCGGCGCCCACCAGTTGGCCGCTGCGGATCCGCTGGACACTGGCCAAGGTCTACCACTTCGGTGGGCTGCACGTCGGCGGCGCCACCGCGGGCGCGCTGTGGTTTCTGGCCCTGGTCGGCTCGCTCACCCGGCATGGGGCTCCGGCCGCCACGCTCGCCGTCTCGTACGCGCTGCTGGGGCTGCTGGTGGCCATCGTGGCCACCGCACTGCCACCCTTCCGGGCGCGGTTCCACGACCACTTCGAGAAGGCACACCGCTTCGGCGGCTGGGCGGCGCTCGCGCTGCTGTGGGCGCAGACCGTGCTGACCACGCTCGACGAGCGGGGTGGCGCCTCCGCCACGGCCGCCCTGCTGTCGGCTCCCGAGCTGTGGACCGTGGCCGTGCTGACCTTCAGTATCGCCCTGCCGTGGCTGCGGCTGCGCCGGGTGCCGGTGGCCATCGAGCGCCCCTCCTCCCATGTGGCGCTCGTCCGCTTCGACCACGGTGTGACGCCGTTCGCCGGGTCGTCCACGGCCATCAGCCGCAACCCGCTGCTGGAGTGGCACTCGTTCGCCAATGTGCCCGCCCCCGGCGAGACGGGGTTCCGCCTCACCGTCTCCCGTGCCGGGGACTGGACGGGGAAGTTCATCGACGACGCGCCCTCCCACGTCTGGGTCAAGGGCATCACCACGGCGGGCGTGGCCAATATCGAGACCCTGTTCAGCAAGGTGGTCTATGTGGCCACCGGCAGCGGCATCGGCCCTTGTCTGCCCCATCTGCTGGCCCGCGCGGTCCCGGCCCGCCTGGTCTGGGCGACCCGCGATCCGCGCAGGACCTACGGCGACCGGCTGCTCGACGAGATCCTCGCGGTCCAGCCCGACGCGCTCATCTGGGACACCTCCGAACACGGCAAGCCCGACATGGTCGAGCTGGCCTACGCCGCGTACGCCGACTTCGGGGCTGAGGCCGTGATCTGCATCTCCAACAAGAAGCTGACCTGGCAGGTCGTCCAGGGCATGGAGCGCCGCGGGATCCCCGCGTACGGCGCCATCTGGGACTCGTAGGGAGACACCATGGACGTCATCAAGATCGAACAACATGGGCGTGTGGTCACCGCGCGGCTGCATCGCCCCACCGTGCTCAACGCGCTGAACAGCGAGGTGATGACCGAGCTGGTCGCGGCCCTGTCACCGCTGGACCTCGACCCGGACATCGGCTGCTTTGTGATCACCGGATCCGAGCGGGCCTTCGCCGCGGGCGCCGACATCAAGGAGATGGCGGCCAAGTCCTTCGCCGAGATGTCCGAGGAGGATTTCTTCGCGGGCTGGGAGGGGTTCGCCGCGCTGCGCACCCCGAAGATCGCCGCCGTCCGCGGCTATGCGCTGGGCGGCGGCTGCGAACTGGCCATGATGTGCGATCTGATCCTGGCGGGCGAGTCCGCGGTGTTCGGCCAGCCGGAGATCAGGCTGGGCGTGATCCCGGGCATCGGCGGCACCCAGCGGCTGACCGGGCTGGTGGGCAAGGCCAAGGCAATGGATCTGATCCTCACCGGCCGGACGATGGACGCCGAGGAGGCCGAGCGCTGCGGTCTGGTCTCCCGCGTCGTGCCGGACGACCGGCTCATGGCGGAGGCCGCGGAAGTGGCCGCCGCCATCGCGTCGTACGGCAGGACCGCGGTCAGGGCCGCCCGGGAGGCGGTGGAGCGGGCCCTGGAGGTGGGGTTGCGCGAGGGGCTGCTGTTCGAACGGCGGACGTTCCACGCCCTGTTCGCCACCGAGGACCAGTCCGAGGGCATGCGGGCGTTTCTCGACAAGCGCGCCCCGCGCTTCACCGGCCACTGAACCGGAGGGCGCGGGGGAAAGCGCTTTCTGGCAGGATCTGCCCCAGCCGTCCGCCACCGGGAGGAAACCAGCATGACCACGCGCCCGTCCGCCGTGCCGCTCCACTGCGACCAAGGCGGTACGGGCGCTCCCCCGCTGCTGCTGGTGCACGGCTGGGGCGGCGACGCCGGGGAGTGGGCGCCGCATCTGGCCGCGTGGTCGCGCCGGCACCGGGTGCTCGCCCCGGATCTGCGCGGCCACGGCCGCTCCCTCGCACCCGCAGGCGGGGCTTACGGGCCGCGTGACTTCGCCGCCGACCTCGCGGCCCTTCTGCACCGCCTGGACACCGGTCCCGTCGTCGCCGTCGGCCACTCGATGGGCGGGCAGGCCGTCACCGCGCTGGCCGTCGAGCACCCCGCCCTCGTACGGGCCGTGGTGGTGCTGGACCCGGCGTACGGAGCCGACGACGCGGAGCTGGCCCGGCTGCCCGCCGAGCAGGAGGCGCTGCGCGCCGAGGGAGCCGCATGGGCGGTGCGGTTCGTCCGCGGGGCCTTCGGACCGCATACCCCGCCCGAGGTGCGGGCGCGCCATGAGCGGCTGATGGCGGCGATGGACCCGGATGTGCTCGCCCGGTGTCGCGACGGAATGTATCTGGCGCCGGACGCCTTCGGGGCGCGGGCGGCGGCGCGGGCGTATCTGGCGCGCCGCCGCTGCCCGGTGCTGGGCGTGTACTCGAACGAGGCGGCGGCCGACTGGGAGCGCGCCTCGCTCACCCACCCGTACTCCCGTATCGAGGCGTGGCCGGGGTGCGGCCACTATCTGCACGAGGACCGGCGGGAGGCGTTGGTCGAGCTGGTCGAGGAGTGGACCGCCGGGCTCGACGAGCCCGGGGCCACCACCTACCTGTGACAGCCGGCCGGGGCGGTCAGGGGATCTCGACGCCGTTCTCGGCCGAGAGCCGGTCGATCTCGGCCAGTTCGGCGTCGGTGAAGGCGGGCGAGTCGAGCACCGCCACGTTCTGCTCCAGCTGGGCGACGCTGCTCGCGCCGATCAGCACGGACACCACGCGCGGGTCGCGCAACACCCAGGCCAGGGCCATCTGGGCGAGGGTCTGGCCACGGCCCTCGGCGAGCTTGTTGAGGGCGTGCAGCAGGGAGATCCGCTGCTCAGTGAGTACATCGCGCTTGAGGAAGTGGCCGAGCGCCATGCGGGAGTCGGCGGGCACCCCCTTGAGGTAGCGGTCGGTGAGCTGTCCCTGGGCGAGCGGTGAGAAGGCGATGACGCCGACGCCCGCCTGCGCGGAGGCCTCCAGCACCCCGCCCTCCACCCCGCGCTGCAGGATGGAGTACGGGTGCTGGTTGATCAGGTACGGGGTGCGCAGTTCCTTGAGGATGGCAGCGGCCCGCTCGATGGCCTCGGGCGGGTAGTTGGACAGGCCCGCGTAGAGCGCCTTGCCCTGTCGCACCGCGGTGTCCAGCGCGCCCATGGTCTCTTCGAGGGGCGTGTCCGGGTCGAAGCGGTGGGAGTAGAAGACATCGACATAGTCCAGGCCCATCCGGGTCAGGGACTGGTCGAGGCTGGCGAGGAGGTACTTGCGCGAGCCGAATTCGCCGTACGGGCCCGGCCACATCAGATATCCGGCCTTGCTCGCGATGAACAGTTCGTCGCGGTACGGGCGGAAGTCCTGGGCGAAGATCGTGCCGAAGTTGGACTCGGCGCTGCCGGGCGGCGGACCGTAGTTGTTGGCCAGGTCGATATGGGTGACCCCGAGGTCGAAGGCGCGGCGCAGCACGTCGCGCTGGGTCTCGATCGGGTGGGTGTCGCCGAAGTTGTGCCAAAGGCCCAGGGAGACCTTCGGCAGCAGCACGCCACTGCGGCCACAGCGCTGGTAGTGCATGGAGCCGTAGCGGCCCTCGGCGGCGAGATAGACCATGTGCGTCGTCCTCGTTCTCGTGTCGTTCTCGTATCTGCTTCGACCTCGGTGTCAATCGTGGTCATTGTGCCAGGGTCGTGACCTCCGCCGCGGTCAGCGTCCTGCCGTAGACGCGGAAGTCGTCGATCGCGCCCTTGAGGTACGGGTCGGGGTACTGGGACTTGCCGAGGTAGGCGGCGCGGAGATGGTTGCCGAAGTGGCGTGGCTCCACGGTGACCTGTGCGTTGCGGCCGACCTCGCGCCCGTCCACATAGAGCACGGCGGTGCCCGATCCGTAGGCCACCGCGACATGGGTCCACTGGCCGGTCGGCAGCGGATCCGCCTCGATGCGCTGTTCGGCGCCGCCTCCGCCCGCGGTGATGGCGAAGCGCAGCTTGCCAGAGTCGGCGCGCGGGGTGAGGAACATATTGGCGGTCACGCCGGTCCCGATGTCGAAGATCCGGGACCACTCCACGGCCTGGCCGTCCAGCCGGACCCAGGCCGCCACGCTGTACGCGGTGGCCCCGGCCAGGAGGTCGTCGGCGAGTGCGATGTATCCGTCGGTGCCGTTGAGCGCGACCGCGCCGCCCGTCCTGCCGGTGGTCCAGGAGGCGCCGCCGGTGAGCGTGGCGGTCTTGCCGTTGCCGGTGGCGTCGGCGGCGCTGGTCCCGCCGGTTTCGTCGAAGCGGTGCCAGGCGGCGAAGGCGGGCGGCGGGGTGGGCGGCTCGCCGGTCAGCCAGTAGACGTTGTAGTTCTGGTGGTGGACGCGGGCGATGGGGAGCAGGGTCACGGTCTCGCCGCTCGCGGTGGCGGTGAACTTGAGCGTGCTGCCGGACTGCTGCCGCACCGAGTCCTTCACCAGCCGTGGCATGGTCATATTGGGGCGGTTGCCGTACGCCCCGGCGAGCACGACCGGCCCGTACAGCACGGCCTGGACATCCGGGTCGTCGGGCGTGGGGTCGAGCTTCAGCGCCATCGGCAGGGTCACGTCGACGCGGTCGCCGGCCTTCCAGGAGCGGTCGATGACCAGCCAGCTGCCGGGTTTCGGCTGGTCGGGGAGGGTGGTGCCGTTGAGCGCCGCGCGGGCGCCGGTGGCCCAGGCGGGGATGCGCACCCGCAGTTCGAGGGAGGCCGCGCCGGAGGCCACGGTGAGGGTGGTGGTCTGCTGGTCGGGGAAGCCGGTGTTCTGGCGCCAGGTGATGGCCTTCTCCTGCCAGCGCAGCTCGGAGGGGATGAAGAGGTTCACCAGCAGGCTGCGGTCCGCATAGGTGTAGATGGTGTCGGCGAACTTGGCCTGGGTCTCCATGCCACTGCCGTGGTCGCAGGAGAAGTTGTTGTAGTCGGTGGAGTACTGATTGGGGTCGGTGCCCATGAAGGACGGCTGTTGTTTGAAGGCGCCGGGCGCCAGGCCGGTGTAGTAGATGTTGAAGCCGTGGGCCGAGTCGGGGTCCTGCTCGCCCAGCATCTGGTTGAAGAGCGTGCGCTCGTAGTAGTCGAGCAGGTCGGTGCGGTCCGGCGCGTGGAAGTGGATCAGCCGGGTGAGCTTGAGCATGTTGTAGCTGTTGCAGTTCTCGCAGCAGTTGTTGGACAGCTGGGCGGCGATGGCATCGGGCTCGTGAAACGCCTCGCCGTTGCTGTTGCCACCGATGACATAGGTGTGGTGGTCGGTGACGATCTTCCAGAAGTTCTCGCCGATGGTGCGGTAGCGGCTGTTCAGACCCTGTTCCCACAGCCGCAGGGCGCCGACCATCTTGGGGATCTGGGTGTTGGCGTGCAACCCGGCGAGCTGGTCCTCGTTGCGGGCGAGCGGGTCGAAGACCCGGGCGTGGGTGAAGCGCTCGGCGACCCTCAGCCACCGGGTGTCGCCGGTGATCGCGTGCAGATCGGCCAGCACCTCGTTCATGCCGCCGAACTCGGTCTGCAGTACGCGCTGCATCTGGTCGTAGCCGAGCTTGCCGGTGCGCGTGTCCACCCACGCGGCCTGGCGCTCCACGACGTCCAGGGCCTCGGCGTTGCCCGCCAGCCGGTGCTGGTCGACGAGCCCGGCCATGATCTTGTGGATGGTGTAGTACGGCGCCCACACCCCGGACCCGGACTCCAGCCGGTCGAAGAAGTTCTCCGGGAAGGCCGAGAGATAGCCCTGTCCGTAGCCCGCCGCCGGGGATTTCGCCTGGCAGGCGGCGAGCGCGGAGACCAGCTTGCGGCCCTTGTCCAGCAGTGCGGT
This sequence comes from Streptomyces milbemycinicus, assembly GCF_002154605.1. GTDB lineage: Bacteria > Actinomycetota > Actinomycetes > Streptomycetales > Streptomycetaceae > Streptomyces > Streptomyces milbemycinicus. Next base: position 27,617 of record NZ_MUNE01000224.1, read on the forward strand.
GTCGCCGGTGTTGGCGTAGCTGAGGGCCAGCCCGGACAGCAAGTGGCCGGTGCTGTGGCCGCGTAACTCCGTGGTCGGGCTCTCCCAGCCGCCGCACGGCTGGGCGCTGCTCGCCAGGCCGACGTTGAGCCGGAAGGTGTGGAGCAGCCGGTCGATGTCGACGTACCGCAGATAGGCGGTGTTACGGGACTGGTTGTCCTTGAAGGCGCTCGGCAGCAGGGTGACCGCGCCGAGCGGGAAGGGCCGGACGCCGGTGAGCGCCCGTGCCCGGCCGCGGGGTGCGGCCGGGCCGGTGGAAGTGGCGGGGGCGGCGGCCATGGCCGTGCCTCCGGCCGCGGCCGTGAGTGCGACGGCCGCGGCGCCGGAGGCGGTGGTGGCGAGGAAGTGCCGTCTGTCGACTGGTTCGTTCATGTTCTTCCCTCACAGAGGTTCGAAATTACGAACAATGTCCGACATGCTGTGCACGGCGACGGTACCGGCACTTCCGTGGAAGTCAACAGCCCCAGCGGTAACAGGGCGTGGGACCGGTCAGCCGCGCCGCCACTGCTGGTTGGCGCCACCCGTACAGGTCCACTGCACGATCGCGGCCTTGTCCGCGGTGGACTCGTCCGCCACGTCCAGACACTTGCCGCTGGACCGGGAGGTCAGCCGCACATATCCGTCGCCGGCGTCCGTGGCCTGCCACTGCTGGTTCGCCCCCGCGCCGCAGGCCGACTGGACGACCTTCGCACCGTCGTCGGCGGAGCCGCCGCTGACGGTCAGACACTGGGAGCTGTGCCGGGCGACCAGCTGGACGTAGCCGCCACCGGCGTCCTTGGACCAGAACAGCTGGTTGCCGCCGCCGTTGCAGGTGTACTGCACGGCCGCGGTGCCGTCGGTCTGCGAGGCCGAGGTGATGTCGGCGCACTTACCGCTGTGCCGGGCCATCAGCGTGCGGTACGGCCCGCCGGAGCCGGTCACGGTGCCCGCCTCGGTGTCGATGGCCAGCTGCGGGTACCAGTCCATCGTCATCGTGCGCGAGGTCGGGAAGGACAGCGGCAGCCACACATAGCGGGAGTCGTTGACCTTGCCGCCGAAGGAGTTGCCCCAGCGGTCGCCCAGATACAGATAGGACGTCGCCCCATCGCCCTGCACCGGCAGGACGTATGCGGTCTGGGAGCCGTACGCGGTCGCGTCGCCGATATTCGCCATCTCGGTCCACGGCCCGGCCAGGTCGGTCGCGGTGGCGTACTTCTGCTGGTTGGGGTTCCAGCCGGTGGCGCCGGAGGTCAGCATGAAGTAGACGTTGCCGCGCTTGAAGAGGGCGGGCGCCTCGCGGTGGCCGCCGGGCCAGGGGTTGGCCACCAGGCTCGCCACGCCCGTGTAGTCGTCGGTCAGCCGGTAGATCTGCAGGTCGTAGTTCTCCCGGGCCGCCGAGACCATGTAGCCGGTGCCGTCGTTGTCCTGGAACAGCGTGATGTCCCGCGACATGTGCTGACCCAGCGGCCGGAAGCTGCCCCGCCAGGTGTAGTCGCCGTCGACGGTCGGAGAGGTGGCGACCGCGGCACGCGCCTCGCCGTAGTCGGTGCCGTTCTCCTTGTGCATCCACATGACGAACTGCTTGGTCCGCTGGTTGTAGAGGACCTTGGGCCGCTCGATATTGGCCTTCGCCAGCTCGGGGTCCGTCGCCTGGGTCAGCACGTGTCTGCGGAACTCCCAGCTCTTGAGGTCCTTCGAGCGGTAGGCGGACACATAGCGGAAGGTGTTGTCCGCGTTGCGGTTCTCGCCGAACCAGTAGTAGTACGCGCCGACCTTGATGACTCCCCCGCCGTGGGCGTGCACCGGATCGCCCGAGGTGGTGGCGTACTGCGTCCCGTTGAGGACGGTCACGGGGGCGGCCTGCGCGCCGGACGCGGACAGCAGCGGGGCCAGCAGGGCCGCGCACACGGCGACCACGAGCGTCCAGAGGCGGGGGCGCCTCGTCTTCGGGGCGGGCATCACACGCTCTCCTTCAGGACGGTGAAGTGGCGGGCGAACCCGGAGAGGCCGGGCAGCTCCCTGATCGGGGTCCAGGTCCGGAATCCGTCGAGGCTGTCGCTGTAGTAGTACTTGTGCTCCGCGTAGCCGTCGAAGTAGATACGCCAGGCGCCGCTGTCCAGATGGACAAGCGCGGGCCCCTCGCGCCAACTGCCCCAGCCGGCCCAGTCGCCGGTGCCCCGGAAGGTGTACGGCCCGCCGAGGCTGGTGGCCGTCGCGTACTCGATGTACTTCGTCGTCTCCTGCTTGGTGAAGGCGTGGTACTGACCGGCGTAGCGGACGACGAAGGTGTCGATGTAGTTGGCGGTGTCCAGGCCGGTGATCGGCTTCGGGGTGGTCCACGAGGACAGCGCGGCGTTGGTGGCGGTGAGCAGATGCGGCCGGAACGTCTGGCCGGAGGTGGACGTGGTGTCCAGCGAGACAATGACATTCACGCTGTTGCTGCCGTTGGTGTCCACGAAGAACTCGGGCGCCCAGGTGCGCTCCAGACCGGCCACCGGAAGGGCGTGGTCGCGTACGAAGGTCCAGTTGACCCGGTCGCGGCTGCGTGCGAAGCCGATGGTGTTCCCGGTCCAGTTGGTGGTGTAGACGATGTAGTAGTAGCCGTCGGTGTGCTTGATGACGCTGGGGTCGCGGATCAGCTGGGCCGGGGGTGTGTACGCCGGGCCCTTGAGCAGCGTGTAGGCCAGCGCGTCCGGCGAGTCGTAGACATACATATTGGACTCGCTGCTGTTGGTGAACGCGGTCATGGTGTACCGCGATGTCGCCTTCGCCTGGCGCACGGGCGCGTCGGCCACCGGGACGCCGAAGTCCGGGGTGCCGTCGGCCTTCCAGCGCAGGGGCTGGACGCGGGTGTGGCGGTTGGGGTCGTGCAGCGGATCGCCGGTGATGTCCTTGTACTGGCGCGCGTGGTAGACGAGGACGTCGGTGCGGCCGTCCTCGGCGACGGTGAAGGAGTTGTGTCCCGGACCGTACTGTTTGGTGGTGTCATTGCTGGTGAAGACCGGCGTCGGGCTCTTGGCCCAGGACGCGGGGTTCAGCAGGTCGCTGCTGTCGGCGGCGGTCAGCAGCCCCATGCAGTAGTTGCTGTCGGTGGCGCTCGCGGAGTAGGTCAGGAAGACCTTGTTGTTCCGCTGGAGGACCGAGGGTCCCTCGTTGACCTTGTAGCCGCGGGTCTCCCAGTCGTACGTCGGACGTGAGATCTCCACCTGCGGGCCGGTGACGGTCCATGGGTTGGCCATCCGGGCGAGGTAGATGCTGGAGTTGTTGCCGACGGCCGGGTTGGACTGGGCCCAGACGAGATAGCGGGTGCCCCGGTGGACGAAGGTGGAGGCGTCGAGGGAGAAGGAGTCCAGCGGGGTGGCGATCCGGCCCTTCTCGGTCCAGGTCCCGGAGAACGGATTGGCGTTCGCGTTCTCCAGCACCCACATCCGGATCTTCCAGACGTCGTTGGCCGGTGCCGAGGCGAAGTAGACGTACCACTTGCCGTCGATGAAGTGGATCTCCGGCGCCCAGATATGGGCGCCCATGTCGCCGCTGGTGTGCTTCCTCCAGATCACCGACTCGGCGGCGGTGGACAGGCCCTGCAGGGTCTTGGAGCGGCGCAGGACGATGCGGTCGTACTCGGGTGCGGTGGCGGTGAAGTAGTAGTAGCCATTGGTGTGTTTGACGATATGCGGGTCGGCCCGCTGCAGGACCAGCGGATTGCGGTACGGCTCGGCCTTGGCCCCGGCCGGCGCGGCGGCCGGGCCCGCGGCGTGGGCCAGGCCGGGCGCGCCCACGACGGCGCCCGCGGCGAGGGCGCCCTTGAGGACCAGCCGACGGCCGGGTTGTTGTTCACTGCGGCTCATGTCTGTCTCCTGATGACGGACCACGGTGATCGATTTTGTTCGGAGATTAAGGCTTCTGGTGACTTCTGACAGTCCCTGAGGAAGGTGCGAAACTTTCGAAAACGCCGCGGAGCCCGGGCCGTTCATCAGTCGAGACGGAAGCCTTGTCGCGGAGCACAGGCTTACCTAAGCTCGCCGTGACAACCGGTTTCCATGTCTGTGACCAGGAAGAAGTGGTAGGCAGATGACCGCAGGACCGATCCGACTCTCCACGGGTGCGCACACCGCACTGCGCCCGGCCACCACGGCCCGTATCACCGGCGGCTTCTGGGCCGCCAGGCGCCGCACCAACGCCGAGGTGAGCATCGCGCAGGGGCCGCACCGGCTCGAGGAGGCGGGCAACTTGGACAATCTGCGGGCGGCCGCCGGGGCGAAGGCGCCGGGGTTCAGCGGCGACTTCCAGTTCCAGGACTCGGATGTGCACAAATGGCTGGAGGCCGCGTCCTGGCAGCTGGCTGAAGGAGCTGAGGTGGCGGCTGGGGGTGCGGGGGCAGCTGGGG
>NZ_MUNE01000225.1:0-251 GCF_002154605.1 Streptomyces milbemycinicus
GCGGTGCGCTCCGGGGTCGGGGCCCGCCTAGGGGTACAGCCTCAGCCGGCTGGACAGATCGCGCTGGACATGCGGCCGAGATCGACGTGGCGCCGACTCACCAAGGCAATTCCAGCTCGAGACATGAGGGAAGCGTGGCATGGGGGTCTCGGGGCAGTCCACCATTATCCAATATTCGGACAACAATGTCCCGCATCGTGAGATGCTGTGTCCTTGGTCACCTGTCGCGTGACTTGCGATCCGGGCGGCCG
>NZ_MUNE01000225.1:271-20230 GCF_002154605.1 Streptomyces milbemycinicus
TCGGTCTCGGTCTCGGTCTCGGTGTCGTGCTTGGTGTCGAAGACCCGGAACCCGCGCCGCCGGTAGTTGTCCAGCGCGTACGGTCCGTCCTTGCTGCAGGTGTGCACCCACACCCGCTTGGTCGGCGGCCGCCCGGCCCAGCGCTCGGCCAGGTCCCAGGCGCGGGCGGTGCCCCAGGTCAGCAGATGCCCGCCGATGCGCCGCCCCCGGAAGGCGGGCAGCAGCCCGAAGTACGCGATCTCCACCACGCCCTCGTCCTGCCCGTCCAGCTCGATGTACCCCGCCGGGGTGCCGCGCTCATACGCGACCCAGGTCTCCATGCCGGGCCGCTCCAGGAACTCCCGCCACTGCTCGACGGTCCACCCCAGCCGGTCCGTCCAGGCCACATCCGCGCCGACGGCCGTATAGAGGAAGCGGTTGAACTCCGGGCCGGGGATCTCGGCCCGTACGATCCGCACCCCCGCGGCGGCGGGGGGCTGCTGAGCCGGGGCGAGGTCCGCGGGCGAGGTCTGCTCCAGGGACCAGGTGGTGACGGTGATGCTCATGCGGCACATGCAATCACGACCCCGGTCGGCGGCTGCAACGCGGCGCAACCTTTGCGCATGGCTGTAGCGGGCACGGACAGTGGGCGTGGCGGAGGGCGGTACCGAGTCGGCGCGGCATCCCCTCCGCCGAGTTCTCCGCCGAGTTCTCGTCCGGCCTGGTCACCGGCTGGTCACGGAGGGAAACACCGGGGGCCGTCGGGCGTCCCGGGGCGGATACCGTTGGAAGGTGCAGCCAGGGAAAGAACCGTCGAAGCCGTCCGGTCGGCTCAACAAGGCCCGCGCCTTGTACCGCAATGTGTCCAAGCGCAGGATGGCCTGGCTGCTGCTGAAGGACACCGTCAACTCCTGCATGGAGTACCGGGTCACCGGCCTGGCCGCCGAGGCCGCCTTCTTCACCCTGCTGTCGCTGCCGCCGCTGCTGCTCGCCCTGATCGGGCTCCTCGGCTACTTCGACGTGTGGACCAACACCGACACCGTGGCCACCATCCGGCAGAACATCCTCAACGCCTCGGGGACCGTGCTGTCCGACAAGGGGGTCCGCGAGATCGCCCGGCCGCTGCTGGACGACGTCATCAAGGGCGGCCGCCCGGACGTCATCTCACTCGGCTTCGCCATCGCCCTGTGGTCCGGCTCCCGCGCGGTCAACGTCTTCGTCGACACCATCACCATCATGTACGGGCTCGAAGGCCGCCGCGGGATCGTCAGGACCCGGCTGCTGTCCTTCCTTCTCTATCTGGTCGCGCTGATCATCGGGGCGGTGGCGCTGCCCCTGATGGTGATCGGCCCGGAGGCCGTCGTGCACCTGGTGCCCGCGAGCGGGGACCTCGTACGGGTCCTGTACTGGCCCGTGGTGATCCTGCTGTCCGTCGCCTTCCTCACCACCCTCTACCACGTCTCCGTGCCGGTGCGCTCGCCCTGGCGGGAGGACATCCCCGGGGCGCTGGTCGCGTTGGCCATATGGGTGCTCGGCAGCGTCCTGCTCCGCATCTACCTGGTCCACACCGTCGAGGGGCCGACGATCTACGGCTCGCTGGCCGCACCCGTCGCCGTGCTGCTGTGGATCGGTGTGTCCGCCTTCGCGGTGCTCGTCGGCGCGGCGGTCAACGCCGCGATCGACCGGGTCTGGCCGTCGGTCGCCACCGCCGCCGGGCGCGCCGAGGCCGCCGCGCGGGCGCGGGAGGACACGGCCAGGCGGCGGGCCTGGGAGCAGCGCACCGCGGACGACGGGGCGGCGGAGATCACCCCGCCCTCGGAGTTCCCCGAGCGCTGGGCACAGTTCCTGCCGCATGCCGACGTACGCTCCCGGCTGCACCACAGGCGCACCCCACGACAGGCACCCAGAACACCGGAGACACGGACACCGGAGACGAAGACACCGGAGACACCGGAGACATCGGCGCCCGAGGCGCGGACACCGGAGGCGCGGACGCCGGAGCCCCGAGCGTCCGAGAACGGCGGGGCGAAGAATCTCGCGGCGGAGAACGGCGCCTCGCAGGACTCCCGGCCAAGCGGCTTCCGGCCCAAGGACTCCCCGCCGCAGGACTCCCCGTCCGACGGCCGGACCGACGCCGCCGGGAACCCGGTGCGCAGCGCCACCGGCGGATCAGTGCCAGATACGGGAGGCCAGTAGCCCCAGCCCGGCCTCGGCCGTCTCCCGCCACACCCGCAGCGGCCCGTCGAGCAGCGCCTCGGCCTCCTTTTCGCCCGGCCAGTCGTCGATCCGGGCCAGCGCCCGCTCGCGCTCCGCCCCGGACACCGCGAGCGCGGCCTCGGCCGCCGGAAGCCGGCGGCGCACCTCGTCGGCGGGGAACACCGCGTCGCCGGCCCAGCCGGGCAGCATCGCCGCGCGCTCGGGGCCCAGGCCGTGGAAGAGGGCGGCCACCGGGTTGTCCTTGCGTACGGACTCGAAGAACGGCTCGACCGGATCGGTGTCGAGCCGGTCCCACCAGTTCATGATGTGGAGCTTCCCCGTGGTGTCCATGGCGTCGAAGGCCGAGTCGTCGACCATGTTGTACAGGTGCAGCGCCGCCTCCGTGGTGTAGCCGTCCTCGCGCCACACCGGCACCGCGCCACCGCCGCGCGCCGCGTCGCGCTCCCAGCGCGACCAGGTGCCCACCGCAGCCGACCGCGCCGCCGTGGCCTCGATGGCGGGCACCGCGAGCGGGGCGAGCTCCGCGACCTCCGCATCGCCCAGCGCCCCCATCAGCCAGAAACCGGACAACCCCATACCGCGCCCCTCCGTATCCACCACTGCCCAGTGCCACGCCTTGCGGAAGTGCAGAGTGGCATGGCCCACCGACAGCCGGTTGGCCCCATCAGGTGACACGCGCCTGCCAGGTGGCGCAGGCGCCGCCGGGGATGCTCGACCTGCCCCTGCTCAGATGAAACCGTCCAGGCATGGACGACAGCGCTCGAACGCGGAACCTGCGCCCGAGGCTGGTGCTGGCCAGCGCCACCATGCTCTTTGTGGAGCTGGCGCTGATCAGGTGGACCGGCGCCAACATCGTCCACCTCAGCTACTTCTCGAACTTCATCCTGCTGGGCTCGTTCCTCGGCATCGGCCTGGGGTTTCTGATCCCGGCCGGGCGCGGGCAGTGGCTCACCCGCTGGGCGCCCGTGCCGCTCGCCGTCCTCGTGGTCCTGGTGCGGGAGTTCCCCGTACAGGTGCGGCAGACCAGCGGTGAGGTCATCTACTTCACGGCCGTGAAGACCACCGGACTGCCCCAGTGGGTGACCCTCCCGATCCTGTTCGGCCTGGTCGCGCTCATCATGACGGCCATCGGCAAGATGACGGCGGACCTGTTCCGGCAGCTGCCGTCGCTGGACGCCTACCGCTACGACCTGCTGGGCTCGCTGGCCGGCTCGCTCTCGTTCGCCGCGCTGTCCTGGCTGCGCGCCCCGTCGGTGGTGTGGGGGGCCGTTGCCGCGGTGGCGCTGCTGGTGCTGGGCGGGCGCCACAACACCGTGCGGTACGCGGTGCCGCTGGCCGTGGTGGTGGCGGCGCTGACGCTGGAGTCGCTGGCGAGCGGTATCTCCTGGTCCCCGTACTACAAGATCGAGCTCAAGCGTGCGACCTCGGGCAGCCGGGACTACAAGATCGCCGCCAATGGGGTTCCGCACCAGAGCATCGCCCCGCTGAAGGTGCTGCGGCGCTCCGACTCCCCGTACGAGGAGCCGTACCGGGAGACCCCGGCCAATCCACACCGCCGTGTCCTGGTCATCGGCGCGGGCAACGGCAACGACGTCGCCGTCGCGCTCGCCCATGGCGCCCAGCGGGTGGACGCCGTCGAGATCGACCCCAGGCTCCGGCAGATCGGCGCCGATCTGCACCCCGACCGGCCGTACGACGACCCCCGGGTGCATGTCCACATCGACGACGGGCGGGCCTTCCTCGAGCGTACGGACGCCCGCTACGACCTGGTGGTGCTCGCGCTGCCGGACTCCCTGACCCTGGTGTCCGGGGCCAGCAACCTCCGCCTGGAGAGCTATCTGTTCACCCGGCAGGCCTTCGAGGCGGCACACCGCCATCTGGCCCCCGGCGGCGCGTTCGCGATGTACAACTACTACCGGCAGAACTGGCTGATCGACCGCTACGGCTCCACTCTCAGCACGGTCTTCGGACATTCGCCCTGCATCACCCACTACGGCGGCAAGAAGGCCGCCATCCTCGTCGCCGGTGCCACCCCGGGCGACCAGCGGTGCGCGACCGCCTGGCGGCCCTCGGGCCCGGTGCCCGCGGCCGCCACCGACGACCACCCCTTCCCGTATCTGCTGCACCGCACCATCCCCAGCCTCTATCTCTGGGTGCTCGGGGCGATCCTGCTGGTGACCGTGGTGTCGGTGCGGCTGACCGGGGTGCGTGTCCGGCGCACCGTCAGATACACCGACATGTTTCTGCTCGGTGCCGCCTTCATGCTGCTCGAGACCAAGAACGTGATCGGGTTCGCCCTCTACTTCGGCACCACCTGGCTGGTCAACGCCATCGTCTTCGCCGGCGTCATGCTGGCCGTCCTCGGCGCGGTCGAGACCCGGCGCCGGATGCGCCGCGTCAACCAGTCCGTGCTGCAGCTGCTGCTGTTCGCCACCCTGGCCGTGTCCTGGCTCGTCCCGACCCACTGGGTGCTCGGGCTGCCCGTCGCGGCACGCCTGATCGCGGCGATCGCCCTGGCCTTCGCGCCGATCTTCTGCGCCAACCTCATCTTCTCCGACCGGCTGGCGGCGGCCCCCGACCCCACGGCCGCCTTCGGCGCGAACCTTCTGGGCGCCCTCACCGGTGGCACGCTCGAATACCTCGCCCTCGTCACCGGCTATCAGGCGCTGCTTCTGGTCGTCGCCGGGCTGTACGCGGGGGCGTGTATCGCGATGCGCTTCACCCGCCACACCCGGGGCCCGGCGGAGCCGGTCGAACGGCTCACGGTCGAGCCCACCGCGCGGCCCTGAGCTGCACCTGACAGATTTCCGGGTTCCGGCGGGTTCTCATGCCCCTATCCGCGCTGGCACAATGATCTCCACTGTTGAATCGATTCAATAGTTTTGGAGGCGACGTTGTCAAAGGCGACATGGAGAGTCCTCAGACGCCGGGAGGCCTGCGGCGGCCTGCGGCGGATCGGCGTGCTGCTGGCCGCCGCCCTGCTCCCGGTGGTGTCGACGGCCGCCCCGGGCCACGCGGCGGCGGCCGAACCACGCGGTGGCCACGCCCCCCTCGCCCCCGCGGACCTCACCGTCGGCGACCGCGCCCGGCCGCTCGACGTCGAGGGCGCCCCGCTGTTCGGGTGGCGGCCGCGCGATGTCGACCCCGGGGAGAGGCAGACCGCGTACCAGATCCGGGTGGCCCGGACCGGCGCCGGGCCGGGCGGCTCCCGCCAGGTGTGGGACAGCGGCAAGGTCGTCTCCGCGCGGCAGGCCTATGTGGCCTACGACGGACCGGACCTGCCCGGCGGCACCGGCTACACCTGGACCGTACGCACCTGGGACCGGACCGGCGCCGCCTCGCCATGGGCCGCGCGGGCCGCCTTCGACACCGGCATCTCCGACGCCACGTGGCAGGCGAGCTGGATCCGGCGCACCACGGGCGACAAGGACGACTACACGCTGGCCCGCAAGGAGTTCACCGTCGGCGCGAGCCCCGTGGTGCGCGCCCGGCTCTACGTAGCCGCGTCCCAGCAGTACCGGGCGTACGTCAACGGCCGCCTGGTGGACCGCGGCGCCGCCTACGCGTACCCCGACGAGGGCTACTACCAGGCCGGCGATGTCACCCGCGACCTCAAGGCGGGCCGCCCGGCCGCGATCGGTGTGCTGGCCCACTGGTACGGCCCCGGCCAGGGGCGCCCGGCCGGTGAGCCGGGGCTGCTGGCCCGGCTGGTCGTCGAACACGCCGACGGCTCCCGGCAGGTGGTGGTGTCCGACGGCAGCTGGCGGGTGGCGCGCGGCCCGTGGCTGTCCCTGCCCTACCGCAACGACGACGGCCGCGACTACATCGAGGGCGTCGACGGCCGGACCGTCCAGCGCCAGCGGGGCTGGAACCGACCCGGCTTCGACGCCTCGTCCTGGCAGTCGCCGCAGGTGGTCGGCGTGCACCCGGCGGGGGGCTTCAGCCATCTGCGCAGCCAGCAGACGCGGCTGGCCTACCGTACGGTGCGCCCGGTCACGGTGACCCGGCTCGACTCGGGCGCGGTGGTCGCCGACTTCGGCACGATCATCCCGGCGGTGCCGCAGGTGCGGTTCGCCCGCGGTGTGTCCGGCCGCACGATCGACATGCGGGCGGGCTATGTGCGCAACGCGGACGGCACCGTGTCCGACTCCGCCCACGACAACCAGAAGACCGATCTGTCGTACCAGTACATCCAGCACGACGGCGCCCAGACCTTCCAGGCCTACACCTACGAGGGGTTCCGCTATCTCCAGATCGACGACCCCGGTGAGCCGCTGAGCGCGTCGTCGATCGCCGCCGTCGTCCAGCACACCGACGCCGACCCGGCCCGCGCCGCCACTTTCCGCAGCTCCGACCCCACGCTGGACGCGGTGGCCGAGCTGATGCGGCGCTCCGCGCTGTACGACTCGCAGGAGCAGTTCCTGGACACCCCGACCCGGGAGAAGGGGCAGTTCCTCGGCGACTCCGTGGACGTCTCCCGCGCCCTGATGGCGGGCTCAGGCGACCGCGCGCTCACCGCCAGGGCGATCCGGGAATTCGCCGAGTCGCAGCAGCGGTACTGGCCCGACGGCCGGATGAACGCCGTCTACCCCAACGGCGACGGCAAGCGGGACATCCCCGACTACACCGAGATGTTCCCGGGCTGGGTCTGGGAGTACTACCTCAATTCCGGCGACCGCGCCACGCTCGCCGCCACCTACCCCGCCTCGGCCGCCGTCGCCGACTACATCCGCCGCTATATCGACCCCGCCACCGGTCTGGTCACCAAGCTCGCCGGGGGTTCCGGCGCCTACCAGTACGGCATCATCGACTGGCCCAACCGGTACGGCTACGACACCGACACCACGGCCCGCACCACCGTCAACATCCTCGCCGTGGACGCCCTGCGGCGCACCGCCGACCAGGCCGCCGCGCTCGGCCGGCCGAAGGCCGAGGCCGACGCGCTGCGCGCCGACGCGGCCAAGCTGGCCGAGGCCGTCAACGACCGGCTGCGCCGCCCGGACAGCCTCTACACCGACGGGCTCAAGGCGGACGGCACCCAGAGCGCACACGCCTCGCAGATCGCCAACGCGTACGCCGTCGCCTTCGGCATCGCGCCCGAGGGCAGCGTGGACACCATCGCCGACCATCTCGTCTCGCTCAAGCTGCAGATGGGCCCGATGACGGCCAACTGGCTGCTCACCGCCCTGCACCGGGCCGGCCGCGACGACCAGGTGCTGGCGCGGATCACCGACCGCACCTCGCTCGGCTGGGCCAACATCCTCGCCCGGGGCGGCACATTCACCTGGGAGTCGTGGGAGGCGCCGGACGACGGCCAGAGCCTGTCCCACGGGTGGGGCGCGACCGCCCTGGTGGACCTCCAGCAGGATCTGCTCGGGCTGAACGTCACCGGCACGGCCGCCACCACGCTGCGGATCCGGCCACCGCGCGACACCGAACTGACCCACGCCGAGGGCACGGTGTGGACCCAGGCCGGGACGGTCGGGGTCCGCTGGAACACCACCGCGCACGGCACCCAGGTCAAGGTCGACATCCCGGTCAACGTCACCGCTGAAGTGGAGGTTCCGCTCGCGGACGGCCGGGTGCCCAAGGCCAGTGGCGCGGGCCCGGACGGCGCGTCCGCGCCGCGCTTCGAGGGTGTTCGTAACGGCCGCGCCATCTATATGGTGGGCTCTGGTCACTCCACGTTCACCCCGGCGGTCTGACGAGGTCTGCCGCAGGTCAGCGGGGGCCGGACACGGGGCGTCGAGATGGCGCCAACCACCCTTGTCCCACCCGTCCCATGTGCCTAGGTTCCCCCTCAGACAGGCCACCTGAGGGGGAGCCATGGGCCGCCAGGAGAGGCCGCTCGACCCCGGCGCGGGCCCCGAGCAGCGTTTCGCGTTCGCGCTGCGCAAGCTGAGGTCCGAGGCCGGCGGGCCGACGTACCGGGCGATGGCGCAGCGCACCCCGTACACGGTCTCGACCCTGTCGCGGGCCGCCGCCGGGGAGCAACTGCCCTCGCTGGAGGTCACCCTCGCCTATGTGGCCGCGTGCGGCGGGGACCGCGAGGAGTGGGAGCGGCACTGGCGGCAGACGTCCGAGGAGATCGCGCTGCGGGCCGTCGAGGACGACGACGCCGAGCCGCCCTACCAGGGCCTCGCGCGGTTCGAACCGGGGGACCACGAGCGGTTCTTCGGCCGGGACCGTGAGTAGCTGGCCGTGTTACGGGGCCACACCCGGTCCGTGGACGCCGTCGCGTTCAGCCCCGACGGCCGCACGCCGGCCACGGCGGGGGACGACGGCACCGTCCGGCTGTGGAACACCGACCCCCGGCGCACCGCGACGCAACTGTGCACGGCGCTCTCCCGCGATCTGACCCGCGAGGAGTGGAGGCAGCTGATCCCGGAAAAGTCGTATCGCAGGACGTGCGACATGGGCTGAGCGCGGTCACCCCGGTGATCGCGATCTTCCCGATACCGTGTGCACAGACGCGAGTTGGGGGTGGGCTGTGGAGCCGTTCACGATGGCGGCGGTGGCCTCGGCGGTCACCACGGTGACCTCGGGCGCCCTGTCGGGCGCGGGCGGGGAGATGGGGCGGCGGAGCTCGGAGGCGCTGGCCGGGCTCGTACGGAGGATGCGGCGCCGCGCCGCGGACCCCGACCCCGGGACGCCGCAGGACCCCGGCCCGGGCGCCGAGCCGACTGACCCCGACCTCGACGCCGAGCCGGCTGACCCGGACCCCGGCGTCCGCGCGGACGAGTCGCCCCTGCTGCCCGCCACCGACGAGGAGCGGCGCGAGCTGGCCCGGCAGCTGTGGGAGAGCTCCCGCACCTCTCCCGGCTTCGCCCGCGACGTGACGGCCTGGCTGCGGGAGACCGGGTGGCTGGGGTCGCGCGCAGTCCCCGCCGTGGCACCCGGGGCGTCCCGCCCGCGGATGCTGCCGCCCGCGAACGCCGCCTTCACCGACCGCGAGGCGCTGCCGGACCAGATCGCCCGGGTGCTCGACGGCGAGGACAGGGCCGACGGCGTCCCGGCGGTCGTGGTGCTGGTGGGGCCCGGCGGCATCGGGAAGACCGCGGCGGCCGTGCACTGCGCGCACCGGCTCACCGAGCGCTTCCCCGACGGCCAGCTCTACATCGATCTGCAGGGGCAGTCCGCGACGACGGCCCTGACGCCCTCCGAGGCGCTGGTCCGCCTCCTGGACGCGCTGCGGGTGCCGACCGGCCGGCTGCCGGCCGACGAGCGGCGGCTGAGTGAGCTCTACCGCGACTGCGCGGCCGAACGGCGCATGGTCGTCGTCCTGGACAACGCCCACTCCGAGCGGCAGGTCCGGCCGCTGCTGACCGCCGCCCCGGAGTCCCTGGCCATCATCACCAGCCGCTACCGCCTCGACCGGCTCGCGGCCGATCCGGGCGCCGAGGTGATCAGGCTCGACCCGCTCACCACCGCCGACTCGGTCCGGCTGCTGACCCGCATCGTGGGCCGGGACGCGACGGCCGGACGGGGGCCCGGTGTCGCGGCGGTCGCGGAGCGGTGCGGCGGGATTCCGCTCGCGCTGTGCGAGACGGGCGCCCGCGTCGCCGTACGGGAACACCTCACCTGGGACACCGTCGAGCGACAGCTGTCCGAGCGGGCACACCGCAGGGAACAGGAGGCCCCGTCCATGGACGACCGGTCCGCCCGGGGCGCGGTGGACCTCACCACCGACGTCACGTACGGGGAGCTGAGCCCGCGGGCGGCCCTGCTGTACCGGATGCTGGGGGTGTGGCCGTGGCCCGGTATCACGGTGGGGGCCGCGCGTAAGGCCGTGGACGCCGCGGACGACGACGAGGCGCGGGCGCTCCTCGACGAGCTGGCCGGTGTCCATCTGCTCGAGGAAGTGGGGGAGGAGCGCTACCGCTTCCACGACCTCGTACGCGACCACGCCGCGCGGCGCGGCGAGGCGGAGGACCGCCACGCCGACCGGGCGGCGGCCGTGCGCCGCGTCGTCGGCTGGTATCTGGGGTTTGCGGCTGCCGCCGACCTCCGTGTCATCCCCGGGCGCTGGCGGCTGGGCCCCGCCTATGCGCGGCTGGCGCCGCCCGCGGACCGCGACCCCGAGGCCGGTCGCCTCGCCCTGGCCGAACTGCGCGCCGAACGCGAGAACCTGGCCGCGGCCGTACGGGCCGCCGAGCACCACGGCTTCGACGAACTCGCCTGGCAGCTGTGCGAGGCGATGTGGGGCCTGCATCTGCGCCTCGGCTTCCACGAACAGTGGGTCGAGACCCACTTGAGGGGCGTGGCCGCCGCCCGCCGGAGCGCCGCGGAGTTCGGCGACCCGCGGGCCGAGGGCCGGATGCTGGTCCAGCTCGCCTTCGCCCACATGGGCCTCGAAAGCTGGGCCGAGGCCGAGGAGGCCCTGCTGAACGCCGCCGCCGCGGACGAGCGGGCCGGGCACCACCGCGGCCGGGCGAGCGCCGTCGAGGCGCTGGGACTGCTGCGGCTCAAGCAGTGGCGATACCCCGAGGCACAGCGGAGCTTCGCTGAGGCCGGGCAGGTGCTGGGGCGGATCCGCCCGGGGGGCGACGGCGCGGCGGATGTGCCCCGCGCCCTGGCCCTGCTGGACCACCACACCGGCCGCGCCCTGCGCGGACAGGAGCGATACGGCGAGGCGGTGCGCCGACTCCACGAGGCCCTGGCCCACTTCCGGGCCCTGCCCGAGCCCGATCTGTACAACGAGGGCCGGGTGTACATGAGTCTGGGCGAGACGCATCTGGATGCCGGCGACGCCGAGGCGGCCCGCGGCTGCCTCGACGAGGCCATCGCCACCATGGGCCGGGAGGGCGCCGAGCTCCAGCACGCCGACGCCGCGGAGATGCGGGCCCGCTGCGCGAGGGCGCTGGGCGACCCGGCGGGGGAGGCCGGTGATCTGCGTACGGCGGTCGCGCTGTACGAGACGGCGGGCGACGAGGCGTCCGTCGAGCGCGTGCGCGCGCGGCTGGCGGAGCTGGAGGTCGCCTGAGCCGGAGTCTAGGCCGGGGACAGGCGTTCCACCGCGACGCGGTGGTGTGCCGCCCCGGTGACCACGGTCAGCTCCGCCTGCGCCGCGCCGAGGGGCTTGGCCCCGAGCCAGGCCAGCAGCGCCGACGCGTACGCCGCCGGGTCGCACAGGTCGGCCCGGCCGGTCTCGTCCGGGGCGGCCGTCAGCCGCACCAGATCCCCCTGCCGGGTGCGCACCGTGCAGCGGTCCGGGCCGGTCACATACGCGGCCAGGGCGCAGTGCGGATGGCGCGCCAGGACCTCCGCCGTCCAGGCGGCGGGCGGGCCGACCCTGGGGTCGTCCTCCGCGCCGTACCGTACGACCACGTCCGCGACGCTCAGCCGCCCGGCGTCCTGGGTGTCCTCGTGCACCGCCGTGTGCGCGCCGTCGGCGTCCGGGTCCTCCGGCTCGTGGGCGGCGTCGGCGTAGCGGGTGACGGCGACCGTCGGTGGTTCGGCGTCGATCAGCCGGGTCAGGACGCGTACCGGCGCGGTGGGTTCGGCGGGCTCGTACGGCGGCAGCGGCAGCCGGTCGAGGAGGGCGGGGCGGCCGGCGGGCTCGGGGATGCCGATGAGGTCGTAGAACAGGCGGCGCAGCAGACCGGCGGAGCGGCCCGGCGCGGAGGTGGTCTGGGCGGCCAGCTCGGCGTAGCGGCCCGGGTCGTGGCCCTGGACGGCGCGCTCGATCTGCGCGCGCAGGCTGCCGTGCGGGCGGAGTTTCGGGGCGGTCCGGCCGAGCGCGGCGACCGGCGAGGCGGGGTCGAGGTCGCCGTCGGGGAACGCGCCGAGGAGGACCGGCCTGCCGATGGAGGCCGCGTAGTACGTGACGCTGCTGTGGTCGCCCAGGACGCAGTCCGCCGCTATCAGGGCCTGCCGCCAGCCGTGCAGTTCGGAGATCAGGCCGAGACCGGCCCGCCGCGCCCGGTCCAGCCAGCCCCGGACCTGCCCGGGGCCGTGCCCGTACCAGATGTTGGGGTGCAGGACGGCCACCGTGCGGTACTCGTCGGCCGGCAGCTCGGCCGCCAGGCGGGGCAGCAGCCAGGGCAGCAGATCGCCTTCGCCGCCGTCGCCGTCGCCGAAGAGGGAGCGCGGCGCCCAGGTGGAGCTGACGACGACCAGCCGCTGGTGCGGGGCGACTCCGAGCGCGCGGCGGAAGCGTTCGCGGTACGGGAGGGCGTCAAGGACGCGGTCGTAGCAGGGGTCCCCGGCGAGGACGGCCGTCGGCGCGGCCTCCGGGCAGGCGGTGCCGAGCCGGTCCAGCTGCTCGGGGTGGGACAGGACGGTGGCGGAGGCGATGGGGCGGCCGTTGTGCAGCAGCCACTCGGGCGCCAGCCCGAAGACCGGTGTTGTCCGGTGTTGTCCGGTGTTGTCCGGTGTTGCGAGCTTCTTATTGTACCCAACGCCATGCGACAACACAGCCAACTCACCCTGCAGCTCATGGAGTTGACCGCCGTAGCTCGCGGACACCGCCAGGTCGACGGGGGTGTCCTTCGCCTGTTCCCAGGGGAGTACGGGCAGCCCGGCGGCGGCCAGCAGCTCGGGCACCCCGGCCAGAAAGGGCGAGGACTGGGTGCAGGTCGCCAGCAGCTGCACCCGCAGATCGCCGCTGAGCAGCGGGAGTACGTCCAGCAGTCGAGTCGCGGACGTGACGTTGTGCACCACGAGCAGCACCCGACGGCACTGTGCCCGGGTCACCCACCGCTCCGCGTCGGCGCCGACCGGAACCCTCAGCCGCAGCGTGCCCGTCATCCCGGCGATCTTACCGGCGGTGACCTTGGCCGTTCTTCGGGTTGCATCCAACCGATCTTTGTCCTGTGAGTGGAGAAAGTATGCAGTAATCCACGCGTAACTTCTTCCCAGGTCCAGCAGCCGCTGCTACGTTCCCTACGAAAGCCCGGCACTGGGGCGGAATCTGGGCGGGGAGGGGACAGTGAGACGCATGACGGCACGACCGGCGAGCGCCCACCAGGCACGCCTGCTCAAGCTGCTGCGCGACGGCGGCCCCAACTCCCGTGCCCAGCTGGGCGACCAGGTCGACCTGTCCCGCTCCAAACTGGCCGTGGAGCTGCACCGGCTGCTGGATACGGGCCTGGTGGTGGCCGACGGGCTCGCCGCCTCGCGCGGCGGCCGCCGCTCCCACAACGTCCGGCTGAACCCGCGCCTGAGGTTCCTCGGCGTCGACATCGGCGCGACATCGGTCGACGTCGCCGTCACCAACGCGGAGCTGGAGGTCCTCGGCCACCTCAACCAGCCGATGGACGTCCGTGAGGGCCCCGTGGCGGTCTTCGAGCAAGTCCTGGACATGGCTGGGAAGTTGAAGGCCGCCGGGCTCGTCGAGGGCTTCGACGGCGCCGGCATCGGCGTTCCCGGACCGGTCCGCTTCCCCGAGGGCGTACCGGTGGCCCCGCCGATCATGCCGGGCTGGGACGGCTTCCCCGTACGGGAAGCGCTCAGCCAGGAACTCGGCTGCCCGATCATGGTCGACAACGATGTGAACCTCATGGCGATGGGCGAACAGCACGCCGGAGTCGCCCGCAACGTAGCCGATTTCCTCTGTGTCAAGATCGGCACCGGTATCGGCTGCGGCATCGTCGTCGGCGGCCAGGTCTACCGCGGCACCACCGGCAGCGCGGGCGACATCGGCCACATCCAGGCCGTGCCCGGCGGCAGGCCCTGCGCCTGCGGCAACCGGGGCTGCCTGGAAGCTCACTTCAGCGGTGCGGCGCTGGCCCGCGACGCGGTGCAGGTGGCCCAACAGGGCCTGTCCACCGACCTCGCCGCCCGGCTGGCGACGAATGGCACCCTCACCGCCGCCGATGTCGCCGCCGCGGCCACCGCGGGCGACACCACCGCACTGGAGCTGATCCGCGAGGGCGGCACCCGCGTCGGCGAGGTCATCGCCGGCCTCGTCTCCTTCTTCAACCCCGGTCTGTTAGTGATCGGCGGCGGGGTGACCGGCCTGGGCCACACCCTGCTCGCCGCGATCCGTACCCAGGTCTACCGCCAGTCGTTGCCCCTTGCGACCGGCAATCTCCCCATCGTCCTGGGCGAGTTGGGCTCCACCGCCGGAGTGACCGGCGCGGCCCGGCTGATCAGCGACCACCTCTTCTCACCCGCCTGAGCGACCACCCTTCTCACCCGCCTGAGCGACCACCTCTTCTCACCCACGCACGCCTGCTCGGCGCCGCGCCGACCGAGGCGCGGTCTGCCCTGACACCGGCCCTCCGGCCCACGGCTGCAAGCCGCCGTCGGCCCCCTCGATGCCACATTCTCCAACTGACCACAGATAACCAGGTCAGTTGTCCAGAGCTCCGGGATGACGGCGCATCCCGGCGTACGCGCCCGCCCGTACAATCAGCCCCATTCTGGAGGCATTTCGTGCACGGGAACGACCGCATCACCCGCACCCGCACCCGAACTCACAGATCGCGTCTGCACAAGGCGATCGCGCTGCTCAGCGGCGCACTCCTCGCCGGCGCCGGCCTGACCCTCACCGCCCCCCAGGCCGGCGCAGCCGTCACCGGCCAGGAGAAGGCCGCGGCGGCCGAGGACTTCCAGCAGGTCACCCTCGCCAAGGGGGAGGCGGAGGTCGGCGAGCCCATGTCGCTGGCCGTCCTCCCCGACCGCTCGGTCCTGCACACCTCCCGCGACGGCGAACTGCGCCTGACCGACGCCGCGGGCAACACCAAACTCGCGGGCAAACTCGACGTCTACTCCCATGACGAGGAGGGCCTGCAAGGCATCGGCGTCGACCCGGACTTCACCGACAACCGCTTCATCTACCTCTACTACGCGCCCCCGCTGAACACCCCGGCGGGCGACGCCCCGGAGACCGGCACCGCCGCCGACTTCGAGCCCTTCAACGGCGTCAACCGCCTCTCCCGTTTCGTGCTGAAGACCGACGGCACCCTCGACACCGCCAGCGAGAAGAAGATCCTCGACGTCTCCGCCACGCGTGGCCTGTGCTGCCACGTCGGCGGTGACATCGACTTCGACGCGGCCGGCAACCTGTACCTGTCGACCGGCGACGACACCAACCCCTTCCAGTCGGACGGCTACACCCCGATCGACGAACGCGCCGACCGCAACCCCGGCTTCGACGCCCAGCGCTCCGCGGGCAACACCAACGACCTGCGCGGCAAGATCCTGCGCATCAAGGTCGAGGCCGACGGCTCGTACTCCATCCCCGAGGGCAACCTCTTCAAGCCCGGCACCGACAAGACCCGGCCCGAGATCTACGCGATGGGCTTCCGCAACCCGTTCCGGTTCAGCGTCGACAAGAAGACCGGCATCCTCTACGTCGGCGATTACGGCCCCGACGCCGGCGCCGCCGACCCCGGCCGCGGCCCGGCCGGACAGGTCGAGTTCGCCCGCGTCACCGGCCCCGGCAACTTCGGCTGGCCGTACTGCACCGGCGCCAACGACGCCTACGTCGACTTCGACTTCGCCACCCGCACCTCCGGCGCCGCCTTCGACTGCTCCGCCCCCAAGAACACCTCGCCGCACAACACCGGCCTGACCGACCTGCCCCCGGCGCAGTCCGCCTGGATTCCGTACAACGGCGGATCCGTACCGGAGTTCGGCGACGGCTCCGAGTCCCCGATGGGCGGCCCGGTCTACCACTACGACGCCGCCCTCGACTCGCCCGTGAAGTTCCCCGAGGCGTACGACGGCGACTTCTTCGCCGGTGAGTTCGGCCGCCGCTGGATCAAGCGCATCAGCAGCGACGCCGACGGCACGGTGCAGTCGATCAACGACATCCCCTGGACCGGCACCCAGGTGATGGACATGGCCTTCGGCCCGGACGGCGCGCTGTACGTCCTCGACTACGGCACCGCCTGGTTCGGCGGCGACGAGCACTCGGCGCTGTACCGCATCGAGAACGCGACCGACGGCCACTCCCCGTCGTCCCAGGCCGCCGCCGACCGCACCTCCGGCCAGGCCCCGATGAAGGTCCAGTTCTCCTCGGCCGGCACCACCGACCAGGACGGCGACAAGCTCACCTACAGCTGGGACTTCGGCGACGGCGCCACCTCCACGGCCGCCAACCCGGCCCACAAGTACTCCAAGAACGGCACCTACACCGCCACCGTCACCGCCAAGGACCCCTCCGGCCGCACCGGCAGCGCCAGTGTGCAGATCGTCGTCGGCAACACCGCGCCCAAGGTCGTCCTCGAGACGCCCAAGGACGGGCAGCTGTTCAGCTTCGGCGACGCCATCCCGTTCAAGGTGAAGGTCACCGACCCCGAGGACGGCCGGACCATCGACTGCGCCAAGGTCAAGGTCACCCTGATCCTCGGCCATGACACCCACGGCCACCCGCTCACCTCGGCCAACGGCTGCTCCGGCACCATCCAGTCCAGCGCCGACGGCGGCCACGACGAGGACGCCAACATCTTCGGCGTCCTGGACGCCGAGTACACCGACGGCGGAGGCGGCGGCCAGGCCCCGCTCACCTCGCACGACCGGCACGTCCTGCAGCCCCGCCACCGCCAGGCCGAGCACTTCAACACCAGCTCCGGCGTGACCACCGTCGCCCATGACACCGCCCAGGGCGGCAAGGTCGTCGGCGACATCGACAACGGCGACTGGATCGCCTTCAAGCCCTACGTGCTGAGCGACGCCACGAAGATCACGGCGCGGATCGCGTCCGGCGGCGCGGGCGGCACCCTCGAGGTCCGCGCGGGCTCGGCCACCGGCACCCTGCTCGGCAAGGCCACGGTGCCCGTGACCGGCGGCTGGGAGACCTACCAGGACGTCTCGGCCGGCCTGTCCCGCGCACCGAGCGGCACCACCACCCTCTACCTCGTCTTCAAGGGCGGCAGCGGCGCCCTGTACGAGATCGACGGCTTCACCTTCACGACCCGCTGAGCCACGACCCGCTGAGCCCGCCACGGGTCACTGAGCCCGCCACGGGCCACTGAACGGCGGCGGGCGGGAGACGCCGGACTCCCGCCCGCCGTCACCACCCCTCATCCCCCTTACTTCTTTGGGGGTACCCCGCATCCCTTCCGGGAGTTCATGCCCGGGACAAGGAGGCTGTCCATGTCCGCGTCCCTCTCCCGTCCCCCTCGGGTCGGCGTCTGGCTGGTCGGGGCCCGCGGCTCCGTCGCCACCACCGTCGTCGCCGGATGCGCCGCCGTGGTCGCGGGGCTGCGCCCGCCGACCGGCCTGGTCACCGAGGCCCCCGCGTTCGCCGGCAGCGGCCTGCCCGCCCTGTCCTCCCTGGTCTTCGGCGGCCACGACACCACGGACTGCCCCCTGCCCAAACGCGCCGAGCAACTGGCCGCGGGCGGAGTCCTCCCGCTCGGTTTGCCCGCCGCCGTCGCGGCCGAACTCGCCGCCGCCGACACGGAGATCAGGCCCGGCGGCCCGCTCCCCGGCGACACCCGGGACGAGGACGCGCTGATCGCCGCCTTCGCCGCCGACCTCCAGGACTTCGTACGACGGCTCGGCCTGGAGCGCGCGGTGGTCGTGAACGTCGCCTCCACCGAACCGGCCCCGACCGGCCCCCCACTCCCACCCAGCTCGCTCTACGCGGCGGCCGCCCTGCGCGCCGGCTGCCCCTACATCAACTTCACCCCGTCCACGGGCCTGCACCACCCCGGGCTCGCCCCGCTCGCCGCGGCGAGCGGACTGCCGTACGCGGGCCGCGACGGCAAGACAGGCCAGACCCTGCTGCGCTCCGTCCTCGGCCCCATGTTCGCCCAGCGCGCACTGGACGTCCGGGCCTGGTCCGGCACCAACCTCCTCGGCGGGGGCGACGGCGCCTCCCTCGCCGACCCGGCCGCCGCGGCGGCCAAGAACGCCGGCAAGGAACGCGTCCTCGCGGACACCCTCGGCACCACCCCCGAGGGCCAGGTCCACATCGACGACGTGCCCGCGCTCGGCGACTGGAAGACCGCCTGGGACCACGTGGCCTTCGACGGCTTCCTCGGCACCCGCATGGTCCTCCAGACCATCTGGCAGGGCTGCGACTCGGCCCTCGCCGCGCCCCTGGTTCTCGACCTGGCCCGGCTCGTCGCCCGCGCCCACGAGACCGGTCTGCGCGGCCCCCTCGCCGAACTCGCCTTCTTCTTCAAGGACCCGGTCGGGGACGCGCCGTCGGCGCTGGGGGAGCAGTACGCGGAACTGGTGCGGTTCGCCCAGGGGCTGGGGGAGGGCGAGTGAGCCGACTCCACGCCTGGGCCGAACTGCTGCGCCTGCCCGCCCTGTTCACCGTCCCCGGCGACGGGCTGGCCGGAGCGGCCGCCGTCGCCGCCCGCCCCGACCGCCGTACCGCGCTCGCCGTCGGCTGCTCCCTGTGCCTGTACGAGGCCGGGATGGCCCTCAACGACTGGGCGGACCGTGCGGAGGACGCCGTCGAGCGCCCGCACCGCCCGCTCCCCTCCGGCCGGATCCGCCCCGCCGCCGCCCTCGCCGCGGCCTGCGCCCTCACGGCCGCGGGCCTCGCCCTGGCCGCCCGCGCGGGGCGCCCGGCGCTGGCGGTCGCGGTGCCCCTGGCGGCCACCGTCTGGTCGTACGACCTGGTCCTGAAGCGCACGCCCGCCGGGCCCGGCGCCATGGCCGCCGCCCGCGGCCTCGATCTGCTCCTCGGCGCCGCGGCCACCGCCGGCACCGTCCGCCCGGCCCTGCCCTCGGCGGCCCTGCTCTCCACCCACACCCTCGCCGTCACCGCGGTCTCCCGCCAGGAGACCCGCGACGGCACTCCCTTGGCCCCGCTTGCGGCGCTGGCCGCCACGGCCACGCTGACCCGGCTGCTGCCGGGCGACCTGGGGCGCGAGCACCGAGATGGCCTCGTAGCCGCGCTGCGACGGGATGTCGGCGCCTCACCCACTCCCTCGCGCCCCCCAGGTCATGGCCGGCCGTCCGGCTTCCTCACCACCGCTCTCTCCCTCAGCTACGCCGCCGCCACGGCCCGCCCGTACCTGAACGCCGCCCTCAACCCCTCACCCCCGCTCACCCAGCGCGCCGTGGGCGCCGGCATCCGCGCCACCATCCCGCTCCAGGCGGCCCTCGCCGCCCGCGCCGGGGCCGGGGCCACCGCGCTGGGCACGGCCGCCCTCACCGCGCTGGCACGGCGCTTCTCGAGGCGGGTGAGCGTCACATGACCGCCCAGGGGACAGCCCTCCGGTTCGGCTACGGCACCAACGGCCTCGCCGACCTCCGCCTCGACGACGCCCTCGCCCTCCTCGCCGACCTCGGCTACGACGGCGTCGGCCTGACCCTCGACCATATGCACCTCGACCCGCTCGCCCCCGACCTCGCCGCCCGCACCCGGCGGGCCGGCCGGCGCCTGGCCGCCCTCGGCCTCGACGCCACCGTGGAAACCGGCGCCCGCTACGTCCTCGACCCCCGCCGCAAACACGGCCCCTCGCTCCTCGACCCGGACCCGGAGGCCCGCGCCCGCCGCGTGGACCTTCTGGTGCGCGCGGTCCGGGTGGCCGCCGACCTCGGTGCGCACGCCGTGCACTGCTTCAGCGGAACCGTCCCGCCCGCCGACGACGCGGCCACCAGCGACGCGGCCACGGCCTGGCAGCGGCTGGCCGCATCCCTCACCCCGGTCCTGGAAGCCGCCGACACTGCCGGGATCCCGCTCGCTATCGAGCCCGAACCCGGCCACCTCCTCGCCACCCTCGCCGACTTCCACCACCTCCGCCGCCTCCTCGGCGACCCGCCCGCGCTGGGCCTCACCCTGGACCTCGGCCACTGCCAGTGCCTGGAACCCCTGCCGCC
This sequence comes from Streptomyces milbemycinicus, assembly GCF_002154605.1. Classification (GTDB taxonomy): domain Bacteria; phylum Actinomycetota; class Actinomycetes; order Streptomycetales; family Streptomycetaceae; genus Streptomyces; species Streptomyces milbemycinicus. The sequence goes on from NZ_MUNE01000225.1 coordinate 20,204, forward strand.
CGCCGACTGTGTACGCGCCGCCGCGCC
>NZ_MUNE01000226.1 GCF_002154605.1 Streptomyces milbemycinicus
CCATCACCATCTTGATGACGCTGGCCACGCCGGCCGCGTGGGCGGTGTGGCCGAGGTTGGACTTGATGGACCCGAGCCGGACGGGCCGGTCCTCGGAGCGTGCCTTGCCGTACGTGGCCAGTAGCGCCTGTGCCTCGATCGGGTCGCCCAGCGTGGTGCCGGTGCCATGCGCCTCCACCGCGTCGACCTCGTCGGCGCCGAGCCGGGCGTTGGCCAGGGCGGCGCGGATGACGCGCTGCTGGGAGGGGCCGTTGGGGGCGGTGAGACCGTTGCTGGCGCCGTCCTGGTTGAGGGCGGAGCCGCGGACGACGGCCAGTACCCGGTGGCCGTTGCGGCGCGCGTCCGACAGCCGCTCGACCAGCAGGGTGCCCACGCCCTCGGACCACGCCGTGCCGTCCGCCGCCTCCGCGAACGCCTTGCAGCGGCCGTCGCGGGCCAGTCCACGCTGGCGGCTGAAGTCGACGAAGACCCACGGCGTCGGCATCACGGCCACGCCGCCCGCCACCGCGAGCGAGCACTCGCCCGAGCGCAGCGACTGCACCGCCATGTGCAGGGCCACCAGCGACGACGAGCAGGCCGTGTCGACGGTGATGGCGGGGCCTTCCAGTCCGAGGCTGTACGACACCCGGCCGGAGACGACGCTGACGAAGGAGCCGGTGCCGGTGTATCCCTCGACGCCGTCGGGCACCCGCTGCATATTCGTCAGATATCCGGTGCCCGCCGCGCCGACGAATACGCCGGTTTTACTGCCCTTCAGCGAGGTCGGGTCAATTCCGGCGCGTTCGAAGACCTCCCAGGAGGATTCGAGGATCAGCCGCTGCTGCGGGTCCATCGCAAGCGCCTCGCGCGGTGAGATCCCGAACAGCTCGGCGTCGAAGTCGCCCGCCTCGTGGAGGAATCCGCCCTGCCGCAGATATGTCTTGCCGACCGCTTCGGGATCCGGGTCGTAGATTCCCTCGATGTCCCAGCCGCGGTCCGTCGGGAAGTCCGATATCGCATCGGTCCCGGACGACACCAACTGCCACAGGTCCTCGGGTGACGAGACCCCTCCGGGGAATCGGCAGGACACCCCGACGATCGCGATCGGCTCGGTCTCCCGATCCTCGACTTCACGCAGACGTTGACGAGTCTCGTGCAGGTCAGCCGCCACGCGCTTCAGGTAGTCAACCAGCGTTTCATCGTTCGTCATTGACCCGGTCCTCCTCCGAGCTAGGTATGGGATTTCGACTGTGGAAATGCCTCTCAGGAAATCCCGAGCTCGTTGTTGATGAAATCCAAGACTTCGTCAGCAGATGCCGATTTGAGACGATCAGCCAACGTTGCCTCACGCTTCGCCGCGCCCAGTTCTTTCCAGGTCAACAGCAGGTTTTCCAGACGCCGGGAAATCACGGTGTGTTCGTCATCGTCCGCGGTGATGTCGGTGAAGGCGGTTTCGAGCCTGGCCAGTTCGGTGAGGAGGGTTTCGGCGCCCGCGGGCTCGTCCTCCGGCGAGATCTGCTGGAGGAGGTGGTCGGCGAGAGCGTTGGGGGTGGGATGGTCGAAGATGAGGGTGGCGGGCAGCCGTAGCCCGGTCGCCGCCGCCAGCCGGTTGCGCAGTTCGACGGCGGTGAGGGAGTCGAAGCCGAGTTCCTTGAACGCGCGCTCCGGCTCGACCGCCGCGGGCGAGCCATGGCCGAGCACGGTCGCCACGTGGGTGCGTACGACGTCCACCAGCGCCGCCGTACGTTCCGCCTCCGACAGCCCGGTCAGCCGCCGTACCAGCGCCGGACCCTCCCCACCACCGGTGTCCGACGCCTGCGCCGCGCGGGCTCGCCGGACGGGGGCCTGGGGAACCAGACCGCGCGCGACGCTCTGGAACACCTCGCTGCCCGCACCCGATGCCCAGGCCGAGGTCTCAAGACGCGCGGTGACCGCCAGCGGCTCGGCCATCGGGAGGGCCGCGTCGAAGAGGGCCAGGCCCTGTTCGGAGGTCATCGGGAGAATGCCGGAGCGCGCCAGGCGGGCCAGATCGGCCTGGTCCAGCCGACCGGTCAGCTCGCTGGACTGTTCCCAGTGGCCCCAGGCCAGGGATACGCCCGGCAGCCCGACCGCCCGCCTGCGCCCGGCCAGCGCGTCCAGGAAAGTGTTCGCCGCCGCGTAGTTCGCCTGCCCGGGGCTGCCGAGGGTGCCCGCGAGGGACGAGTAGAGGACGAAGGTGGACAGGTCCAGGTCGCGGGTGAGTTCGTGCAAGTTGAGCGCCGCGTCGACCTTCGGGCGCAGTACGCGCTCCAGCCGCTCCGGCGTCAACGCCCCGATCAGCGCGTCGTCCAGCGCACCGGCCATGTGCACCACACCGGTCAGCGGGCGCTCGGCGGGGATGGCCGCAAGTACGGAGGCCAGCGCATCGCGGTCAGCCGCGTCACACGCGACCACCCGCACCGACTCGGCCCCCAGCTCCAGCAGACCGGTTTCCAGTTCCCCCGCGCCCGTCGCTTCGGGGCCGCGTCGGCTGGTCAGCAGCAGATGCCGGACACCGTGTTCGGCCACCAAGTGGCGTGCCAGCAGCCCGCCGAGGGTGCCCGTACCACCGGTCACCAGCACCGTGCCCGCCGGGTCCAGCGGCCTCGGCACCGTCAGCACGATCTTGCCGACATGCCGGGCCTGGCTCATGAATCGCAGCGCCTCCGCCGCCCGCCGCACATCCCACGTCCGCACCGGCAACGGCTCCAGCACACCCCGTTCGAACAACTCCACCAGCTCGCCGAGCATGGCGGCCACCCGGTCGGGGACCACCTGGGCCAGGTCGTACGCGTGGTAGCTGACGCCGGGGTGGTCGGCGGCCACGGTCTCGGGGTCGCGGATGTCGGTCTTGCCCATCTCCAGGAACCGGCCACCGCGCGGCAGCAACCGCAGCGAAGCGTCCACGAACTCCTTGGCCAGCGAGTCCAAAACCACATCCACACCACGCCCACCGGTCACCGACCGGAACTTCTCCTCGAACTCAAGCGACCGCGACGACGCCATGTGCTCCTCATCGAAGCCCATCTCCCGCAGCGTGTCCCACTTGCCCTCACTCGCCGTGGCGAACACCTCGACATCCCAGTGCCGGGCCAACTGCACCGCCGCCATCCCCACACCACCGGTCGCCGCATGAATCAACACCGACTCCCCCTCGACCAGCCCCGCCAGATCCACCAACCCGACGTACGCGGTCAGGAACACCGCCGGTACGGCCGCGGCCTGTTCGAAGGTCCAGCCCTTGGGCATCCGCGCCACCAGACGGTGGTCCGCGACCGCCACCGGGCCGAACGCGCGAGGCACCAGACCCATCACCCGGTCGCCCACCGCGAACCCGGTGACACCCGGCCCCACCTCGGTAATCACGCCCGCGCCCTCGCTGCCGAGGGTCTCCTGTCCGGGCACCATGCCCAGGCTCACCACGACATCACGGAAGTTGACGCCCGCGGCGCGTACGGAGATCCGTACCTGGCCCTCGTCGAGCGGGGCCAGCGCCTCCGGGACGGGCAGCAGCGCGAGGTTCTCAAGGGTGCCCGCACCTGCCGTGTCCAGCCGCCAGGCGGCGTCACCGGCCGGGGGCACCAACGCGCCGCCACCGGCAGACGCCCGGGCGAGGCGCGGTACGAACGCCTGGCCCTCGCGCACCGCGAGCTGCGGCTCCCCGGCCTCGCCGGCGGCGGCCATAAGCAGCGGGAGCGCCGCGTACGACTCCTCCTCGCCGTCGGTGTCGACGAGCAGCAGCCGGCCCGGGTTCTCGGTCTGGGCGGTACGTACGAGCCCCCACAGCGGGGCGTGCACCAGATCCGCCACGTCCTCGCCACTACGGGCCGACACCGCGCCGCGGGTGACGATGACAAGGCGGGACGAGGCGAACCGGTCATCGGCCAGCCACGTCTGCACCAGCGCCAGCGCCTCGGCGGTCACCGTGCGCACGGCACCCGCCACGTCCTCCGCGTCCCGTACGGGGCCGTACGGCAGGAACACGAAGCCCGGGACCGGCGCGCCCCCGTCCACCGCCGCGATCAACGCGGACAGGCTCGCGTAGCCGTGGGCGTCGGCGAGTTGCAGATCGTCCGTGCCGAGGACCGCGAAGCCGTCCACGTCCGCCGGGGCGTCCGGGAGCGTCTCCAGCGGGGTCCAGTCGAGCCGGAAGAGCGCGTCGCGCGTGGCGTCGTTCACCTGGCGAAGCTGATCGGGCGACACCGCCCGCAGGACGAGGGTGTCGATGGACGCCACGAGCGCCCCGGCGGTGTCCGCAACCCTCATCGCCACCGCGTCCTCCCCCACCGGACGCACGCGCACCCGAAGGGTGGTGGCACCCACCGCGTGCAGGGCGACCCCCGACCAGGAGAACGGCAGCCGTACGCGCTGTGCGTCCGTAGCGTCGAGCAGCATCGGGTGGAGGGCGGCGTCCAGTAGGGCCGGGTGGATACCGAACCGGCCCGCCTCCCGCGCCTGCTCCTCCGGCAGCACGATCTCGGCGTAGACGTCCTCGCCCGCGCGCCAGACGGTACGCAGCCCCTGGAATACCGGCCCGTACTCGTAACCCGCCTCGGCGACCCGCTCGTAGAAGCCCTCGACCGCGACCGACTCGGCGCCGGACGGCGGCCACACCATCAGGCCCTCGGCCGCCTCCTGGTCCATGCCCTCGCCCTCGGCCAGCGTGCCGGTGGCGTGGCGGGCCCAGGGGGCGTCCTGGTGAGCGCTCTCGGGGCGGGAGTGCACGGCGAGTTCGCGGCGGCCCGCCTCGTCGGGCGCGGACACCGAAAGCTGCACCTGCACACCGCCCTGCCCGGACAGCACCAGCGGCGCGGCCAGCGTCAGCTCCTCGACCCGGGCACACCCCACCTCGTCGGCGGCGCGCAGCGCCAGCTCCACCAGCGCCGTGCCCGGCACCAGCACGGTGCCGGACACCGCGTGGTCGGCCAGCCACGGGTGGGTCCGCAGCGACAGCCGCCCCGTCAGCAGCAACTGGTCCTCACCCGCGAGCCGCACCGCCGCGCCCAGCAGCGGATGGTCCGTCGCACCGAGACCGAAACCGGAGGCATCGCCGATCGGGGCGGTACCCGCGTCCAGCCAGAAACGCTCGTGCTGGAAGGCGTACGTGGGCAGATCGATGCACTGGGCTCCGGTGTCGGCGAACACCGCGTCCCAATCGACCTCCAGACCCCGTACATACCCCTCGGCGAGGGAGGTCAGAAACCGCTCCGGGCCGCCCTCGTCGCGGCGCAGGGTGCCCAGGGCGACCGCGGCGGCATCCGCGTCCTCGAAGTTCTCCTGAAGGCCGACGGTGAGGACCGGGTGGGCACTGGACTCGACGAAGAAGCCGAAGTCGTCGGTCAGCAGGGCGCGGACGGTCTCGTCGAAGCGGACGGTCTGGCGGAGGTTGGTGTACCAGTACTCGGGGTCAAGGGCGGTGGTGTCGATGACGCCGCCGGTGACGGTCGAGTAGAAGGGGATCTCGCCGTGACGTGGCTCGATGCCCTCCAGGGCGCTGATCACCTGCTCGCGGATGGACTCCACCTGCGCGGAGTGCGACGCGTAGTCCACCGCGATGCGACGCGCCCGTACGCCATCGGCCTCGCAGGACGCCAGCAGCTCGTCCAGCGCCTCCGGCTCGCCCGAGACCACGGTGGACGACGGACCGTTGATGGACGCGATCGAAATCCGCTCGCCCCAGCGCTCCAACCGCTCCCGTACCTGCTCGGCGGGCAGCGGTACGGACACCATGCCACCGCGACCGGACAGCCCCTGGCCGATGGCCCGCGCCCGCAGCGCCACCACACGTGCCGCGTCCTCCAAGGACAGCGCACCGGACACCGCGGCCGCCGCGATCTCACCCTGGCTGTGGCCGATGACGGCCTCGGGCTCGACGCCCACCGAACGCCACTGCGCGGCCAGCGACACCATCACCGCCCACAGCGCGGACTGCACCACCTCGACGTCCTCGAAGGACGGCGCGCCCTCGGCGCCACTGATGGCGTCGATCACCGACCAGCCCGTCAACGGCCGCAGGGCCGCCTCGCATGCGCGCAGCCGCTCGGCGAACGTCGGCGAGGACTCCAGCAGCTCCATTGCCATGCCCTGCCACTGCGACCCCTGACCGGGGAAGACGAAGGCCACCCGGCCGGGTTCCTCGGCGGCCGCACCGGTGGTGACCCCCGCCGTGGGCAGCCCGTCGGCGAGCGCGGCGAGCCCGGCCAGGGCGTCCGCACGGTCCGCCGCCAGCACGACGCCACGGTGTTCGAGGGCGGCCCGGGTGGTCGCCAGGGAGTAGCCGACATCGGCGGGGTGCGGCGCGGTGTCGGCCTCCACGAAGGCGGCCAGTCGTTCCGCCTGGGCCCGCAGCACGGTCTCGGACCTGGCGGTGACGGGCCAGGGCAGCAGCGTGCCCGGCCGGTGCTGGTCGTCGGGTGTCCCGGAGGGGACGCTCGCCTCTTCGACGATCACGTGGGCGTTGGTGCCGCTGATGCCGAAGGAGGAGATCCCGGCCCGGCGCGGGCGGCCGTCTGTCGTCCACTCCGCCGGCCCGGTGAGCAGTTCCACATCGCCGGAGGCCCAGTCGACGTGCGGGGTCGGCTCGTCGACGTGCAGGGTGCCGGGAAGGACACCGTGGCGCATCGCCTGGACCATCTTGATGACACCGGCGACACCGGCCGCGGCCTGCGCATGGCCAATGTTGGACTTCACCGAGCCCAGCCGCAGCGGCCGGCCCTCCGGCCGGCCCCGTCCGTAGGTGGCCAGGAGGGCCTGTGCCTCGATGGGGTCGCCCAACGTCGTGCCCGTGCCGTGGGCCTCCACAGCATCGACATCGCCCGTCCCCAGGCGGGCGTTGGCCAGCGCCGCGCGGATGACGCGCTGCTGGGAGGGGCCGTTCGGCGCGGTGAGACCGTTGCTGGCGCCGTCCTGGTTGACGGCCGAACCCCGCACCACGGCCAGCACGTTGTGACCGTTGCGCGCCGCGTCCGACAGCCGCTCCACCAGCAGCACACCGACGCCCTCGGACCACCCGGCACCATCCGCCGACGCCGAGAACGCCTTGCACCGGCCATCCGGAGCCATCCCCCGCTGACGGCTGAACTCCACGAACACCCACGGGGTGGCCATCACCGTCACACCTCCGGCCAGCGCCATCGAGCATTCGCCCGAGCGCAGCGACTGTACGGCCAAGTGCAGGGCGACCAGGGAGGACGAGCACGCGGTGTCCACCGTCACGGCAGGGCCTTCAAGGCCGAAGGTGTAGGCGACCCGGCCGGAGGCCACGCTGCCCTGGGTGCTGGTGACGGCGTACCCCTCAAGGCCCTCGGGCTGGTCGGAGGCCGAGCCGTAGTCGTGGTGCATGACACCGGCGAACACGCCGGTCGAGCTGCCCTTCAGCGTCCGCGGATCGATCCCCGCCCGCTCGAACACCTCCCACGACGTCTCCAGCAACAACCGCTGCTGCGGATCCATCGCAAGCGCCTCACGCGGCGATATCCCGAAGAAACCGGGATCGAACTCCCCCGCCTCATACAGGAAACCGCCCTCCCGCGAATAGCTCTTCCCCACCGCCTCCGGATCCGGGTCGTACAGCCCCTCGACATCCCAGCCACGGTTCGCCGGGAAGGTCGACACGGCGTCACCACCCGACTCCACCAGCCGCCACAGATCCTCGGGGGAGGCGACCCCGCCCGGGTAGCGGCAGGCCATGCCCACAATGGCGATCGGCTCGTCAGCCGCTGCCGAGGCCACGGAAACCGCCGCGGGCTCGTCGCCTGTCACGCCCAGGATCTCGGTGCGCAGGAAGTCGGTGAGCCTGCCCGGAGTCGGGTGATCGAAGATGAGGGTCGCGGGAAGCCGCAGCCCGGTGGCGGCCGCCAGCCGGTTGCGGAGTTCCACGGCCGTCAGCGAGTCGAAACCCAGTTCCTGGAACGGACGGCCCCCGGCGATGGTCTCCGGTGTCGCATGGCCGAGCACCGTGGCCACCTGAGCGCGCACGATGTCCAGCAGTGCGCGGTTCTGCTCGTCCTGGCCACCGAGCCCGGACAGCTTCCGGCGCAGATCGGAGGCGCCATCGGCCCCGGTGCCGGCGGCCGCGGCGGCCCTGCGCGGCACGCCGCGTACGAGGTTACGGAACAGGGGCCGCAGCATCCCGGACGCCGCCTCGCGACGCAGCGTGGCCATGTCGAGCCGTACCGGCACCAGATACGGGTCGTCCAGGGCGGTGGCCGCGTCGAGCAGGGCGAGGCCCAGGTCGGACGGCAGCGGCTGGATGCCGGCGCGCTTCATCCAGGTCAGGTCGTCCTGTTCGAGGTGGCCGAGCATATCGCCGGACTGGGCCCACAGCCCCCAGGCGAGGGAGTGCGCGGGCAGGCCGCTCGCGCGGCGGTGCCGGGCGAGTGCGTCCAGGAAGGCGTTGGCTGCCGCGTAGTTGCCCTGGCCCGGGTTACCGAAGGTGCCCGCGACGGAGGAGAAGAGGACGAAGGCGGACAGGTCCAAGTCGCGGGTCAGCTCATGCAGGTGCACGGCGGCATCGACCTTCGGCCGCAGTACGCGCCGCAGCTGCTCCGGCGCCAGGGCCGCCACCATGCCGTCGTCCAGCACACCGGCGGCGTGGACTACACCGGTCAGCGGGTGGTCGGCGGGGATGGCGGCCAGGACGGCGGCCATCGCGTCGCGGTCCGCCGCGTCACACGCCGCCACCTCGACCCACTCCGCACCCAGCTCCCGCAACGCGGCCTCCAGCTCGGCCGCGCCTGCGGCGTCACGACCCTGACGGCTCGTCAGCAGCAGGCCCCGCACGCCGTACTCGGCCACCAGATGGCGGGCCAGCAGCCCACCCAGCGTGCCCGTACCGCCCGTGATCAGCACAGTGCCCTCGGGGCCGAAGCGGGGGGTCTGCGGGGTCGCGGACGCGCGCGGGGCGCGTACCAGACGCGGCACCAGCACCGATCCCTCACGCAGCGCCACCTGCGGCTCACCCGCCTCCAGGGCGGTGGCGACGGCGACCGCCAGCGCGTCCCGCGAAACCTCCGCGCCGTCCAGGTCCACCAGCAGGATGCGGCCGGGGTTCTCCGACTGCGCCGAGCGCAGCAGCCCCCACACCGGGGCGTGCACGAGGTCGGCCACGTCCTCGCCGGCCCCGGTGGACACCGCGCCACGGGTCACCACCACCAGCCGCGAGGACTCCAGCCGGGCATCGTCCAGCCACGACTGCACGAGCTCCAGCGCGGATGCGGTGGCGGTGTGCACGTCCGCCACAAGGTCCGTACCGGTGGCGGTGGACGGGGCGGCGCAGCCGGTCAGTACGACCCCGGCGCGTTCGGTAGCCAGGCTGTCGAGGTCGGGAACGTGCCGCGCGACATCGCCGAACGTCCCGACGTCCGGGGCCGCGCCCAGCACCGCCCAGTCGTGGGTGTCCGCGGCCGTCGTGGCACCCAGCGGGGTCCACTCCGTACGGAACAGGGCCTGCCGGGCCGCGCCGGCGCCGTCCGCGAGCTGGGCCGGCGACACCGGCAACAGGGTGAGCGACTCGACGGTGGCCACGGGGGCGCCGGTGGTGTCCGCCACCGTCACAGCCACGGTGTCCTCGCTCACCGGCTGGACCCGCACCCGGACTGTGGTGGCCCCGACGGTGTGCAGAAGGACCCCGCTCCAGGCGAACGGCAGCCGTACGGCGGCCTGCGGGTCGTCCAGTACGGACAGCAGGGCGGGGTGGAGGGCGGCGTCGAGCAGGGCCGGGTGGATGCCGTAGCGGCCTGCCTCCTCGGCCTGCTCGGGCGCCAGGTCCACCTCGGCGTGGACGGCCCCGTCGGCACCGCGCCACGCGGCCCGCAGGCCCTGGAACGCCGGGCCATAGCCATAGCCGCTGTCCGCGACGCGCTCGTAGAAGCCGTCCAGGCCGATGCGTTCGGCGCCCTGCGGCGGCCAGACGTCCTCCCCCGGGGTCACGGGGGCCGGAGCGGTGGAGACGGTGAGGACGCCGGTGGCGTGTCGGGTCCATGGCTCGTCCTGGTCGGCGGTGTCCCGGTCCTCGGTGTCCGGGCGGGAGTACACGGCGACCTGGCACCGCCCCGCGTCGTCCGGGGCGTCGACCGCCACCTGCAGCTGGACACCGCCACGCTCGGGCAGCACCAGCGGCGCCTCCAGGGTGAGGGCGGCCAGTTGGTCGCGGCCGACGGTCTCCCCCGCGCGCAGCGCCAGCTCCACGAACGCGGTGCCGGGCAGCAGCACACTGCCGAGCGCCGCATGGTCGGCCAGCCACAGATGCGTCGAAAGCGACAGGCGGCCCGTGAGCAGCACCCCGTCGCCCCGCGCCACCCGCACCGCGGCGCCCAGCAGCGGATGGTCGGCGGCGCCGAGCCCCAGCCCGGCCGGATCGCCCGCGGTGGCGGAGGTGCTATCCAGCCAGTAGCGCTGCCGCTGGAAGGCGTACGTGGGCAGTTCCACGCGCCGGGCATCCGTGCCCGCGAACACCGCGTCCCAGTCGACGGACAGACCGCGCACATACCCCTCGGCCATCGACGTCAGGAACCGCCCCGCACCACCCTCGTCACGCCGCAGCGACCCGATCGCGACAGCCTCCACCTCCGCGTCCTCGAAGGTGGCCTGCGCGCCCATCGTCAGCACCGGGTGAGCACTGGACTCCACGAAGAAACGGAAACCATCAGCGAGCAGCGCACGTACCGCGCCCTCGAAATTCACCAGCTGACGAGCATTACGGAACCAGTACTCCGCGTCCAACTCCGAGGTCTCCAGCGCGGCACCGGTCACCGTCGAATAGAACGGCACCTCGCCACGCCGCGGAGTGACCCCCGCGAACATCTCCAGAATGCGGTCCCGGAGGGGATCGACCTGGGCACAGTGGGAGGCCACGGTGGAGCCCACAATCCGTGCCCGGATCTCCTCACCCTGGCACCCGGCGACAAACTCCTCCAGCGCGGCCACTTCACCAGCCACCGTCACAGCACCCGGGCCATTACGCCCGGCGATGACCAGACGGCCGTCCCACGCCGCAAGCCGCTCCTCAACCACATCGGCCGACAACGCCACCGACGCCACCGCACCCCTGCCCACCAACTCCTCAGCGAACAACGCACTGCGCAGCACCACAATCCGCGCCGCATCCTCAAGCGACAACGCACCAGCGACACACGCCGCCGCGATCTCACCCTGGCTGTGGCCCACCACAGCAGCGGGCTCCACACCCACCGAACGCCACAGAGCAGCCAGCGAGACGTTCACCGCGAACAACACCGGCTGAAGCACCTCAATACGCTCCAGCGACGGCGCACCCGACACCCCACGCACCACATCCAGCGCCGACCACTCCACATGCGCCCGCAACGCCGCATCGCACTCCGCGAACCGCTCCGCGAACACCGGCGAGGAATCCAGAAGTTCCGCCGCCATCCCGCGCCACTGCGACCCCTGACCCGGGAAGACAAACACCACCCGGCCCCGCACATCCGCCGCACCCGACACCACACCAGCCGCCGGCACACCCTCGGCCACCGCGCCCAGACCCGACACCGCCGCATCGCGGTCCCCGGCCAGCACCACACTCCGGTGCTCCAACACCGCCCGCGACGCCACCAACGACCAGCCCACATCCCGCAACGCAGCCAACTCACCGGAATCGGCGGCAAACGCCGCCAGCCGACCCGCCTGACCCCGCAGACCCGTCGCCGTCCTGCCCGACACCACCCACGGCACCGTGCCTGTGACCAGCACCGGTTCGCCAGCCACCGGCCGCTCCTCACGCGGCGCCTCTGCGGGCTCCTCAAGGATCACGTGCGCGTTCGTGCCGCTGATGCCGAACGACGACACACCGGCCCGGCGCGGACGCTCGCCGCGCGCCCACTCCACCGGCGTGGTCAGCAGCTCCACCGCGCCCGACGACCAGTTGATGTGCGGCGATGGCTCGTCCGCGTGCAGAGTGCTCGGCAGCGTTCCGTGCCGCATGGCCAGCACCATCTTGATCACACCGGCCGCACCCGCCGCGGCCTGGGTGTGGCCGATGTTGGACTTCACCGAGCCCAGTCGCAGGGGCCGGTCCGCCGGGCGGTCCTTGCCGTACGTGGCGAGCAGGGCGCCCGCCTCGATCGGGTCGCCCAGCGTGGTGCCGGTGCCGTGCGCCTCGATCACGTCCACCTCGTCCGCCGTCAGCCGGGCGTCGGCGAGCGCGGCGCGGATGACCCGCTGCTGGGAGGGGCCGTTGGGGGCGGTGAGCCCGTTGGAGGCGCCGTCCTGGTTGAGGGCGGAGCCGCGTACGACAGCCAGCACCTGATGGCCCCGGCGACGCGCCTCCGACAGCCGCTCGACCAGGAGCACACCGACGCCCTCGGCCCAACCCGTACCGTCGGCCGCCGCGCCGAACGCCTTGCAACGCCCGTCTGGTGAAAGCGCGCCCTGACGGCTGAGTTCGACGAACATGCCGGGCGTCGACATGATCGTCACACCGCCGGCGAGCGCCATCGAGCACTCGCCCGAGCGCAGCGCCTGCACCGCCCAGTGCAGCGCCACCAGCGACGACGAGCACGCCGTGTCGACAGTGACGGCGGGACCTTCGAGGCCGAGCGTGTACGCCACGCGGCCGGATGCCACGCTGGTGATGGTGCCGGTCAGCCGGTGGCCGTCGACGCCCTGTGTCCCCTCCTGGAGCTGTGGTCCGTACTCCTGGAACATGGCGCCGAAAAACACACCGGTTCGGCTGCCGCGCAGCGACAGCGGGTCGATGCCCGCTCGCTCGATGGCCTCCCACGACGTCTCCAGCAACAGCCGCTGCTGCGGGTCCATGGCCAGTGCCTCGCGCGGCGAGATGCCGAAGAATTCGGCATCGAAGTCGGGCGCCCCGCGCAGGAAGCCGCCGACCCGGACGTAGCTGGTGCCACGGCGCTCCAGCTCCGGGTCGTACAGGCGCTCCAGGTCCCAGCCCCGGTTGTCCGGGAAGTCCGAGATGACGTCGCGCTCGGCGGCCACCAGGTCCCACAGCGCCTCGGGGGACTCCACCCCGCCGGGGAAACGGCAGGCCATCGCGACGATGGCGATCGGATCGTCATCCTCCGCCGTGGACCGGCCAACGGGCCCCGCCTCGGCCTCGGACCGGGCGCCGAACAGGGACTCGTGCAGATGGCCCGCGAGCGCGGCGGGCGTCGGGTACTCGAAGAGGACTGTGGTGGGCAGCGGCAGTTCGGTCTCGGCGCTCAGGGTGTTGCGGAGCAGCACGGAGAGGTGCGAGTCGTATCCGAGGTCCTTGAAGGTGAGCTCGGTGTCGACCGCGTCCGGCGACGCGTGGCCGAGCGCCGCCGCGGCGTGGGTACGGACGAGCCGCAGCAGATACTCCTGCTGTTCCGCCGTACGCAGCGACGCCAGCTCATCGCGCAGCGCGGGCCCGGAGCCGTCCGGCTCGTCGTCGATGTCCGCCACGTCCGGTGCCGGAAGCCGCCAGGGGAGGGTGGGCTCGGCGCGGCCGGTGATGGCGTCGAGCCAGTAGCGCTGCCGTTGGAAGGCATACGTGGGCAGCTCGACGCGCCGCGCCCCCGTCCCCGCGAACACCACATCCCAGTCGACAGGCAGACCCCGTACATACCCCTCGGCCATCGAGGCCAGGAACCGCCCCGGGCCACCATCATCACGCCGCAGCGACCCGATCGCGACAGCATCGACCTCCGCATCCTCGAACGTAGCCTGCGCCCCCATCACCAGCACCGGATGCGCACTGGACTCCACGAAAAAACGAAAACCATCAGCCAGCAGCGCACGCACCGCACCCTCGAAATCCACCGGCTGCCGGGCATTACGGAACCAGTACTCCGCATCCAACCCCGTGGTCTCCAACACAGCACCGGTCACCGTCGAATAAAACGGCACCCCACCACGCCGAGGCACCACATCGGCGAACATCTCCAGAATCCGGTCACGCAACGGATCCACCTGCGCGCAATGCGAAGCCACCGTGGAACCCACAACCCGCGCCCGGACCCCCTCGGCCCGGCACCCCGCAACGAACTCCTCCAACGCCGCCACTTCACCAGCCACAGTGACGGCAGCCGGGCCGTTGCGCCCAGCGACAACCAGACGGCCACCCCACACCGCAAGCCGCTCCTCGACCGCATCGGCCGAAAGCGCCACCGACGCCACTGCACCCTTGCCCACCAACTCCTCAGCAAACAAAGCACTCCGCAGCACCACGACTCGCGCCGCATCCTCCAACGTGAGCGCACCAGCAACACACGCCGCCGCGATCTCACCCTGACTGTGACCCACCACAGCAGCCGGCTCCACACCCACCGAACGCCACAACGCGGCCAACGACACATTCACCGCGAACAACACCGGCTGAAGCACCTCGATCCGCTCCAGCAACGGCCCACCAGACACCCCACGCACCACATCCAGCGCCGACCACCCCACATGCGCCCGCAACGCCGCATCACACTCCGCGAACCGCTCCGCGAACACCACCGAGGAATCGAGAAGCTCCGCCGCCATACCCTGCCACTGCGAACCCTGCCCCGGGAACACGAACACCACCCGGCCCCGCACATCCGCCGCACCCGACACCACACCAGCCACAGGCACACCCTCAGCCACCGCACCCAAACCCGCCACCGCCATCCCCCGATCCCCGGCCAGCACCACAGCCCGGTGCCCGAGCGCCGCACGGGTGGTGGCGAGCGACCAGCCCACATCCACCGCCGACAGCTCATCCCGCTCACCAGCGAACTCCGCCAGTCGTGCGGCCTGGCCGCCCAGCCCGTCCTTGCCCTTGCCCGAGACGACCCACGGCACGACCCCGGCACCCATGGGGGCTGTGGGCTCGGGGTGCTCGCCGGTAGTGGTGCTCGACCATTCGGCCACCACCACATGACAGTTGGTACCGCCCATTCCGAAGGCCGAGACACCGGCGAGGAGGGGGCGGGCGTCGTGGGGCCACGGTCCGGTGGCGTCCTGCACCCGCAGGTTCAGCCGGTCCAGGGGGATGTCGGGGTTGGGGGTGGCGTAGTTGAGGCTCGCGGGGAGTTCGCGGTGCTGGACGCTGAGGATCACCTTCAGCAGCCCGGTGATGCCCGCCGCGCCTTCGAGGTGGCCGACGTTGGTCTTCACCGAGCCGACGGCGAGGGGCCGGCCGTCCTCGTGCTCGGCCCCGATCACCGCGCCGAGGGCGGCGGCCTCGATGGGGTCGCCGACCTTGGTGCCGGTGCCGTGGAGTTCGACGTACTGCACGTCGGCGGCGCACACCTCGGCCCGCTCGTGGGCGAGCCGTACCACCTCCTCCTGGGCGAGCCGGTGGGGTGCGGTGAGCGTTTCGCCGCCGCCGTCGTTGTTGACGGCGCTGCCGCGCAGGACGCAGCGGATGGGGTCGCCGTCGGCGACGGCCTGGGAGAGGCGCTTGAGGACGACCACGGCGCCGCCTTCGCCGCGTACGTAGCCGTTGGCGCGGGCGTCGAAGGTGTAGCAGCGGCCGTCGGGGGAGAGCGCGCCGAACCGGGCGATGCGGTCGGTGGTCTCGGGGATCAGGTTGAGGTTGACGCCGCCGGCGAGGGCGACCGTGGACTCGCCCGAGCGCAGGCTCTCACAGGCCAGGTGGACGGAGACCAGGGACGACGACTGGCCGGTGTCGACGGTCATGCTGGGCCCGCGCAGCCCCAGGAAGTACGAGACGCGGTTGGCGATGATGCTGCGGTGCAGGCCGGTCATGGCGTGCGGGGCGACCGCGCTCGGGCCGTACTGGGCGGCCAGGGCCGCGTAGTCGTCGGCGATGACGCCGACGAAGACGCCGGAGCGGCCGTCGGCGAGCCGGGCGGGGGTGAGTCGGGCGTCCTCCAGTGCCTCCCAGCTCAGTTCGAGCATCAGCCGCTGCTGGGGGTCCATCAGGGCGGCCTCGCGCGGGGCGATACCGAAGAAGCGCGCGTCGAACTCCTCGATCCGGTCGCGTTCGAGGAAGCCGCCGCGTACGGGGGCCGACCCGCCGGTGCCGCCCGTTGTACTGTCCACCGTGCTGTCCTGCGCGGCGTCCGGCACATCGTCCGCCCCGCCGTCCGCCGCGTCGTCCTCGGTGCGGCCCCAGCGCCCGGCGGGCGGTGCGCCGATGGCGTCCCCGCCGGTGCGCAGCAGCTCCCAGAACGCGGCGGGGTCCGATGCCCCGGGAAGGCGGCAGGAAACCCCCACGACGGCGATCAGGTCATCCTTCTTGTCCGCCAACACTATCTCCAGAGCTCCCCGGGAATTACATAGAGACCATCAATGGATCGGAAAAGGCGACTCACAATTCGGCCCGTTGGCCCGCGATGATGCCTCGATCTCAACAGGCCGCCCGATGCCATGTCGACCCGCACCTCCGGGCGCTTCGCCCCTAGAGTCCGAGCCCCCACCCCTAGCCCACCCGGAGCGCCCCCTACCGTTCTTCTGGGGATGTCGTCCTTTTCCTCGGGCGCTACGGTTCCTACTGCCCACAACTATTCACCGGGCCATCACTCGTCCCATCGCAACCGACCTGAATCTCCAGAGGCCCACACCACCGCGTCCACGTACTCCGTGGCCGCAAGGAGCTGTTCATGTCCGAACAGGCTATTTCCCTGACCCCACCTTCGGCAGCCGACGGCGGAGCGACTCTGTTCGGCTGGCTGCGCCGGATGCGCGAGGAAAGTCCGGTCGTTCAGGACAACAATGGAAGCTGGTATGTGTTCCGGCACGCGGATGTACAGCACGTGCTGACCGAATACGCGGATTTCTCCTCGGACCCGACTCCCATATCCCCGAAGGCGGCGGAGATCGCCAAGGGTGATCTCGCGCAGATCGATCCGCCCGAGCATCATGGATTGCGCCGTCAGATCAGCCGGGTCTTCACCCCGCGCATGGTCGCGGAACTGGAGCCGCGCATCGAGGAAATCGGCCGGCTGCTGCTAGACGAGGCGGGCGATGCGGGGGAGCTGGATCTGGTGCGGCAGCTCACCCATCCGCTGCCGGTGATCGTGATCGCGGAGATGCTGGGCGTACCGGCCGAGGACCGACCGGTCTTCCGGCACTGGGCGGACCGGATCATCGCCGCGAAGATCGCCGGTATCGACGATCCGGAGACGTACGAACGGTTGCGGTCGGCGATCGAGGAGATGGACTTCTACCTGGAGGGGCAACTCGACGAGCGCCGCTCGCGCCCGGGGGACGACCTGCTGAGCAAGATGGTGACCGCCGAGGTCGACGGGGATCCGATCTCCGGCGCCGAGGCGGTGAACTTCGCCCGGCTGCTGCTGGTCGCGGGGCACATCACCACGACGATGATGCTGTCCAGCTCGATCCTGTGCTTCGACGAGTACCCGGAGGCGGCGCGGGAGGTGCGCGAGGACCGTTCACTGCTGCCCGCGGCCATCGAGGAAGTCATGCGCTACCGGCCGCCGTTCACCATCACCGGCCGGTACACCACCCGGGACGTGGAGCTTTCCGGGGTGACGATTCCGGAGCGTTCGGTGGTCATTCCGTGGCTGGCGTCGGCGAATCGGGACGAGCGCCGGTTCATGGATCCGGATGTGTTCGACATTCACCGGTCGCCCAATCCCCATGTGGCGTTCGGCAAGGGCATTCATTTCTGCATCGGGGCTCCGCTGGCCCGGCTCGAAGGCAAGGTCGCCCTGAATCTTCTCTTCGACCGCTATTCCGATGTGCGGATCGACCGGGACGCCTCCCTGGAGTTCTACGAGCACAACTTCTTCGGCGTGAAATCCCTTCCGGTCTCGGTGAAGCACGCCTGAGCGGAACGCCGGTGACAGAGCCGGTCCGTAAGAGAACACACCACAGCGCGAACAGGCGGAGACCAGATGCGGGATGAAGCAACGGCGAAGCGTGTGATCCTCGAACATTGCCGCATGATCAACGAGGGCGATGTCGAGGGGCTGCTGAAACTGTACGCCGAGAAGTGCAGCTTCGAGGACCCGGTAGGCAATGGAAAGCAGTACGGGCTGGATGCGCTGAGCCAGCGCGCCGCCGCCGCGATCTTCTCCGGGGCCTATGAGGACGCTGCCACTCCGGTTGCTTCCAAGGACGGGAGCTGGGCGGCCGTCCCTATTGTTTCCACCTTCAATTACCTGCCGCTGGCCGGTCCCGCGATGGCGCAGACCGGACTGTTGCCGCCGGAGCCCCCCGAGGACCCCGAGAACAAAATGATCCGGGTCAACATCGTCATGGTGATCCGGATCAATGAGGAAGGTCTCGCCGACCGGATGCAGGCGTTCTACGGGCGCGGCGACGCGACCATCATCGACAAGAAATGATCTGAGATGAACATCGGTGTTCTGGGCACCGGTTCCTACCTTCCCGCCGAGACGGTCTCCAACAGCCTGGTCGCTGAGCGGGCGGGAGTGACCGACGAGTGGATCGTACGGAAGACCGGCATCCGCAGCCGCAGATACGCGGCCGAGACCGAGGCCACCTCGGACCTGGCGGTGGCGGCGGCGGAGTCGGCGCTGCGGGCCGCGGGGATCGCGGCGGAGCAGCTCTCGTGGGTCGTCGTCGCGACCTCCACCCCGGACCATCCGCAGCCGGCCACCGCGTGTCTGGTGCAGTACCGGCTCGGCGCGCACCGCGCCGCCGCGTTCGACGTCAACTCGGTGTGCAGCGGTTTCGTCTTCGCCCTCGAAACAGCGGCCCGGCTGCTGTCTCCGTCTCGTGTACCCGGGCCCGGCCCGATGCCCACGGCGCCCGGGTACGCGCTCGTCATCGGCGCGGACGTGTACTCGCGCATCATCGACCGGGCCGACCGGCGCACCGCCGTGCTGTTCGGCGACGGCGCCGGGGCGGTGGTCCTCGGGCCGGTGCGCCCGGGGCGGGGGCTGATCGGGTCGCGGCTGACCAGCCACGGCGACCAGCACGATCTGATCCATGTCGAGGCGGGCGGCAGCAGGCTGCCCGCCTCGGAGAAGACGCTGGCCGACGGCGCGCATTGGTTCAAGATGCGGGGGCGCGCGGTCAGCGAGTTCGTGGCCCGTGAACTGCCGCAGGCCGTAAGGGCGTTGCTGAGCACCTACGGTGTGGACCCGGCCCGGGTGGACCACTTCATACCGCACCAGGCCAACGGGGTGATGCTGCGCGACGCGTTCCCCCGGCTCGGCCTGGACCGGGCGAAGCTGCATCTGACCGTCGACGAGCACGGCAACACCAGCGCGGCCTCCATTCCGCTCGCCCTGGACACCGTCTGCCGCGCCGGGGCGTTCCGGGACGGTGAACTGCTGCTGCTGGCCGGGTTCGGCGGCGGCATGTCGGTCGGCTCGGCGCTGCTGCACTGGGACGGCGACGCGAACCCACGCTGAACCCGGCCCTCTATCCTCCAGCGAAGTGATAAGGACTCATCGCCATGGCACAGCGCTTTTCGAAGGTCGCGGTGATCGGGATCGGCACCGTCGGTGCCACGCTGACGGGGCTGCTGGCCCGCCACGGGCTGCCGGTGGTCGCCGTCGAGGCGGACGAGACGGAACGCGAGCGCGGCCGGGAGCGGGTGGCGGCCACGGGCGCCGACGAGGCCGTGCTCGGCCACGTCCGCTTCACCACCCGCATCGAGGACGCCGCCGGTGCAGATCTGGTGGTCGAGGCCGTACCGGAGCGACTGGAGACGAAGATCGAGGTGATCGACCGGGCGAGCATCGTGTGCGGCCGAGACGCGGTGTACGCCACCACCACGACCGGCCACGCCGTCACCGAACTGGCCTCCTCGCTGAGCTGGCTGATGACCCACACGGTGGGGCTGCACCTGTTCCCGACGCCAGCCGCCACGGCGCTCGAAGTGGTCTGCACCCCCATCACCGACGCCGCGGTCCGCGAGGACGTGGTTGCCCTGGTGCGCTCCCTGGAGCTGCAGCCCGTGCTGGTCCACGACCGCCCCGGCTTCATCGGCGGCGCGCTCACCATGGCGTACCTCAACAGCGCGGTCGCGATGTACGAGCAGCGTTACGCCTCCCGCGAGGACATCGACACCGCCATGACCCTGGGCTGCGGACTGCCGGCCGGCCCGCTCGCGCAGCTCGACACCATCGGCCTCGATGTCGCACACGCCTCGCTGCAGGCGCTGTACGAGCGCACCGGCGACCGCGACTACGCCCCCGCCCCGCTGCTCTCCCACTATGTGGCCGCCGGGCTGCTGGGCCGCAAGGCCGGCCGCGGCTTCTACGACTACACCGTCGGCTCCCCGGCACCGGCCGCGGCCGAACACCCCGCGCACCCGTCCCGGCCGGTGTGCTCCATCGGGGTGGTCGGCTCGGGGACGATGGGCGCGGGCATCGCGGAGGTGTGCGCCCGGGCCGGCTACCCGACGCTGCTGGTGGCGCGCAGCGAGGTCCGGGCGAAGGAGGCGCTGCTGGCCGTGGAACGCTCGCTCACCCGGGCGGTGAGCCGCGGCAAGCTGTCCTCCGGCGAGCTGGAGGCCACCATGGTCCGGCTCACCGCCGCGTCGCAGTACGAGGCGCTCGAGGGCTGCGATCTGGTGATCGAGGCGGTGGTGGAGGACCTCCCGGTGAAGCGGGCGCTCTTCACCAAGCTGGGCGCGCTCACCCGCCCGGACACAGTGCTCGCCACCTCCACCTCCAGCCTGCCCATCATCGAATGCGCCACCGCCACCGGCCGCCCGGAGAACGTGGTGGGCATGCACTTCTTCAATCCGGCCCCGGTGATGAAGCTGGTGGAGGTGGTGCGCACCGCGCTGACCTCGGACGGGACCGTGGGCACGGCGTACGCGACGGCCACCGCCCTGGGCAAGCGTCCGGTGGGCTGCTCGGACCGAACAGGTTTCATCGTCAACGCCCTGCTGTTCCCGTATCTCAACCGGGCGATCGAGCTGGTCCAGAGGCATGCCATCGCCCCGGACGACATCGACGCGGTGATGGCCGGCGGCCACGGCTATCCGATGGGGCCGCTGCGGCTGCTCGATGTGATCGGGCTGGATGTGTCGCTGCAGATCCAGCGCACCCTGCACGAGACGTTCCTGGACCCGTCGCTGGCCCCGGCGCAGTATCTGGAGCATCTGGTGCGCGCCGGGTATCTGGGGCGCAAGACCGGGCGGGGCCTCCGCGACCACGGCAAGAGCTGATCGAGGCGGCACGGTGCGGCGTGCGGGGGTGGTCTGCGGACCACGCCCCGAGCGGTGTGTCAGACGATCTCGCTCATATCGAACTGCAGGTCGATGGGGAGCTGCTGCCGGCCCCCTATCTTCAGCTTGCGGTACACCCGGGTCAGATGCTGCTCGACGGTGCTGACCGTGATGTACAGCCGAGAGGAGATGTCCCGGTTGGTGTAGCCGCAGGCCGCGAGCACGGCCACCCGCTTCTCGGAGTCGCTGAGCTTGGCCTCCCGGGTGTCCACCGCAGTCCCCTGGGTCATGCTGTCCCAGATCTCGTCGTCGTGTTCGAGCCGCATCCGGGCGCACAGCGGTTCGGCACCGCAGTCCTTGGCGAGCTGCCACGCCCGGCGCTGGGCCATCGCCGCCTGGGTGGTGTCTCCGAGCACCCGGTGGGTCTCACCGAGGTCATACAGCGCGCGGGCCATCTCCAGCCGGTCGCCGGCCGCCTGCAGATGGGCCACCGCGCGGGTGAGCAGCGGCAGACGCTCATTGAGGTCGGCCGTCGCCGCGAGCAGGCGCAGGGAGACGCCACGGACCCGGCCGGTGGTGTCGTCGTCCGTCCTGGCGAGCTGCTCGCTGATCAGTTTCTCGGCCTCCTCACTCTCCCCGAGCTGCAGGAGCACCTCCGCGACATCGCCGCGCCAGGGCACCCACACGGGCTGGTCCACGCCCCACTGCTGGGCAAGCCGTCCCGTGGCGAGGAAATCCTCCAGGGCGACGTTGAGCCGGTTGATGGCCAGGTTGTAGTGGCCTCGGGCACGCAAGTACATCAGGCCGTAGGCGCTGCAGAACAGGGACTCCGACGCGGGATGGTTGAGCCTGCGGGCACCCGCCTGATAGTTGCCCATCCGGGTCTGGGCCATCACCTGAGTGGCGATCAGCCCTCCCACCAGCACGCTTCCCTTCTGTTCCGGAATGCGGTCGAGCCCGGCCTGGGTGAATCGCTCGGCCTCGGCCAAATGGCCTACTTGCAGGGCGACCTCGGCCCTCAACGCGGCGAACAGCGCGTACCACCCGCTCGCCTTGCGGCGCTCCGTCTCCTCCAGGAACAGGTCCAGCCAGTGGCGGGCCTTCTCCAGCAGGCCGGCGAACACCAGGCATTTGATGGCCGTGAAGATGGGTTCCAGGGTGGCGTCGGTGAGCACGGAGCGCTGAAGCAGCGCCTCGGCCGATGCGTACACCTCGTCCCGCTTCGCGGTCATGGCCACGTTCCACGGCAGGCTGTAGCGGTGCTGCTCCGGCTCCCAGGCGGGTACGACCAACGATGGCGCGTAGCCCCCGTTCTGCGGCGCGAACATCCGGCTCTCCGCCCATGGATTCGAGTCATCCATGATCAGTGAGAGCGGGGTCTGGGACTTGGCGGGCGCCTCACTGGTCATCTTGCGCAGCGCCCCGAGCACCGCGCTCGCCTCGTCGACCCGCCGGTGCCCGACGAACAGCTCCGCGATCGCCATGTACTGCTGTCGCGCCACCTGCCCCGCCTCCAGGACCGCCAGCAGCTCATCGGCCACCTTCTCCGCGCCGGAAGGGTTGTTGCGGCGCAGGATGACGGCGGTCCGGATCCTGATCTCGATGCGCTGGTGGTCGTCGGTGCACAGCCGGTGCGCCAGCTCCAGGTACTCGACGGCCAGCCGGTCGTGGTCCTCCGCGAGCACCTCCTCGGCCGCGTCCCGCAGGACCGACACGGTCCAGGGCTCGTCGATGCACTCGGCCGCCCGGAGATAGGGGGCGAGGGTGGCGGCCGGGACGCCGTCCACGTACAGCAGGACCGCCGCCCGGTGATGCAACTGGCGCCGGTACTCGGGGTCCATCGCGTCCAGCACCCCGGCCCGGGCCGCCGGATGGCGGAAGTGCCAGTCCTGGACGACCCCGGCGGCCTGCACGGCGCGCAGCCCCTGCGCCACCGCGACCCGGGGCAGGTCGCACAGCCGGCTCAGCACGTCCAGGGTGCCGGCCTCGCCGAGCACCGCGAGACCGTCGACGACCTTGGCGGCCAACGGGCCGCTGCGGTCCAGACAGGTGAGTACGGCGTGGGCGAACGCGCCACCGGCCAGCGTCTCCGTCAGCTCGCGCTGCTCCGGGGCAGGCGCCAGCACCCGGTCCTCCAGGAGAGCGCGCAGCAGAAGGAAATTGCCACCGGTGGCGGCGTAGAAGTCCGTCACCGCCGTGTCGTCCGCCGTCAGGAGCGGGTGCTGAACGGCGATCAGCTCGGCGGTCCTGTCGCGGTCCAGGCAATTGAGCCGGATGCGCTCGAAATTCGGCTGACGAAGAAAATCGGTGCGATACGCGGGGTCGCGCTGGGAGTAGTAGAGGACCTCGGTGAAGACCATCATGAGCCGCACCGACCGGGAACGACCGGCGATGTACAGCAGATATTGCAGCGATCTCCCGTCCACATGCTGCAGATCGTCGATGGCGATGAATACCTGGCGGTCCCGGACCACTTCGTGCAGAGCCGCGCAGACCTTCTGCATACGGGCGGCGCCGACCGGGGCCAGCACGTCGGCCGACTCCGGATCGGCGGCCGCCTCGTCCTCGTCCAGCAGCTCCCGGAGACGCCGCCCCGATTCCTCGGGCAGCGACGGGCTGTCGACCAACTGCCGCATGACACCGAGGGGCAGAGAAATCTCCCAGGGCAGTGCGGTCGCTCTCAGAACCAACGCGTCACTGGCCACGGCACTGGTGGCCAGGGTTTCCAGCAGCTCGGTCTTCCCACAGCCGACCGGGCCTTCGATGACAACGGTTCTCGCTCTGTTCGTCGCAGACTCAGCCAGGGCAGATTTCAATTTACTGAGTTCTAATTCCCTACCGATGAGCATACTGAATCTTTCCCCCGCATTTCGCCGACCGCACACAAAATTCCCCTACGGGAGCCTTGAAGGCATGACAAAGAGGGCAGAACAGTGACAACTGCAAAAGATTTGCAAAAATCCCCCGTTGATCTTTTGCCTCGGTCGAAGTCCACCACTAGATGGCCATCATCGATGAAGCCCCTACACTCATGGCGCCGTCAATCAGCGCCATGACCACCCCGAGACATTCTCCAAGCCCCTTACGGCGAGGGGCCCTGAAATGAGCGCGGCGATCTCGCTCCCCCGGACCCCCCGCATGAACGCGCACTGCGAACGCATCATCGGCAGCATCCGCCGCGAAGCCCTCGACCACGTCCTCATCATGAACGATGCCCACGCCCGCCACGTCCTCGCCGCCTACGAGCGGCACTACAACCAGCACCGACCCCACCAAGCCCGCAACCAGGTACCACCCAACGTTCACGAACAACCTGCCGCGGTGCATGACCTGCCAGTGTCCGACGTATGCGCATCGTTTCCCAATTCTCTGCGATCCGACGAGTTGTGGCCGTGGAGCGCTGGCTGCCGGAGAAACCTCGTTCGGAACACGTTCGAACAGGGTGGCTCTCCGGCTCCTGGCCCTCGGCCTGGTTTTAGGCATCCAGGGTGCCTAGCCGGACTTGCCGAATCCTGTCACAAACCTTGAATCCGCTGGTGGCAGCCCAAGTACACCCGTTCGCTACCACTGATCGGACCAGGTTCTTGAAGCAGCGCTGCCGTATGGTCGCTGCTGCCGATCCGGACCCTGTGCGACTCTGTCGCCCGATTCGTGTTGAGGCCCCATTCGATCAGCGTCACCTGCGCGTTCATCGCCAGCAGCCCACCGGTTTCGCCAGGTCGACCGAATCGGGCGACAGAGTCCTGCGGCCACGGCCGGGCTTCGGTGAGCAGTTCGACGGCGCCCGCGGTCCAGTCCACGTGGGGGGTGGCCTCGTCCACGTGCAGCGTCGCCGGGAGGACCGCGTGGCGCATGGCCTGCACCATCTTGATCACACCAGTCACGCCCGCGGCGGCGTGCGTGTGACCGATGTTCGACTTGGAGACAGCCCGGCGCTCGTCAACGCCTGCCGGATCACGCGTTGCTGCGACGGACCGTTGGGCGCCGTCCTGGTTGACCGCACTGCCGCGCACCATCGCGAGAATCGGATGCCCGAGCCGCTGCGCGTCCGACAGGCGTTCCACCAGCAGCAGGCCGACTCCCTCGCCCCAGCCCGTGCCGTCGGCTGCCGCGGCGAACGCCTTGCACCGCCCATCCGACGCCAGGCCGTCGAGGCGGCTGAACTCCGCGAACACACTCGGCGACGACATGACCGTGACGCCGCCGGCCAACGCCAGGTCGCAATCACCCGCACGCAGGGCGTGGACGGCGAGGTGCAGAGCGACGAGTGAAGAGGAGCAGGCCGTGTCCACGGTGACCGCCGGGCCCTCCAGGCCCAGCACGTATGCGACGCGCCCCGACACGACGCTGGCCGCGTTGCCGATGGCCAGGTGCGCCGAGGCGCCCTCGGGGAGCGCGTGCGCGCCTTCGCCGTATCCCGAGGCGGAGACACCGACGAACACCCCGGCCCGGCTGCCGTTGAGCGAGCGTGGGTCGACCCGGCCCGCTCGACGACCTCCCACGCGGCTTCCAGGAGCAGGCACTGTTGCGGATCCATCGCCAGGGCCCCGCGGGGGGAGATCCCGGACAGCCCGGCATCGAAGTCGGTGACGCCGTCGACGAACCCGCCCCCGTTCGCGTAGCCGGACTCCTCCGGCCAACCGCGGTCGTCGGGGAATCCGGTGATTCCGTCGCCACCGCGGGTCACGAGCTGCCACAGGTCAGCCGGCGAGCTCACACCGCCCGGGTAGCGGCAGGCCATCGCGACGATCGCGATGGGCTCCCGCTCACGCATCTCGGCCACCTGGAGTTGACGACGCGTGCGCCGGAGATCGGCCGTCACCCGCTTCAGGTAGTCGAGATACTTCTCCTCATCTCCCACGCAGATCAACCCCCCACTCCCGGACGGCGATGAACGGCAGCCGGTACCGATAACCCGTGAGACCGCAGCGTTTCGCATCCTGGAGAGAGAATCCGCACGCTACCCCTAGCCAACCCCAGAAAATGGACATCAGATGGAACGGACCGCTTCGAATCAACGCTGTCCAAAGAGGAATCACATTCGCGCGATACATGGAACTGGGCTTGTATTCGGGAGCCGCCTGCCGGAACAGGACGGCTCCAGCACTGCGTTCAGTCCAACTGGAGCGACGTCAGCCCCGGGGACTCGGCATTCACGAGTGCGGCCAAGTTACCCATTCCCTGCTGATTGGCGTAGAGCATCTGGTGGGCCTGGCCGATCTCGTGGAACGAGCCGCACCAGGTGATGCACGGGTCCAGGCGGCCGTCGGCCATCAACCCGATGACCGCGCGGTTCTCCCTCGTGTTCGAGGCGTGTGAGCCCTGCAGCCGCTTGCTGCGCATCCACAGGTAGCGCAGGTCCACGTCACCGTTGTATCCGCTGGTACCGCCGCACAGGACGACCATGCCGCCGTGGTCGCAGACGAACATCGACGTTGGCAGGGTGTCCTGCCCGGGGTGCTCGATGACGATCCGCGGGTTGCGGCGCTCCCCCAGGATCTCCCAGATCTTCGCGCCGAACCGACGCGCCTCGGCCGTCCACGCCTTGCCGGCAGCCGTGTCGTCGAGGTCGGGCAGCCGTCCCCAGTGGCTGAACTCCCGGCGGTCGATCAC
This sequence comes from Streptomyces milbemycinicus, assembly GCF_002154605.1. Classification (GTDB taxonomy): domain Bacteria; phylum Actinomycetota; class Actinomycetes; order Streptomycetales; family Streptomycetaceae; genus Streptomyces; species Streptomyces milbemycinicus. The sequence continues at coordinate 26,663 of NZ_MUNE01000226.1, forward strand.
GCCCTTGGCACCGAGGTTCAGGCAGTACTGGATGCGTTCGGGGCTGGAGACGACGGCGATGGGGATGCCGCCGAGCAGTTTCACGATTTGGATCGCCGCCGAGCCGACCCCACCGGAGCCGCCCCAGATCAGCACGGGATCGCCCGGCCGCACGTCGTGCGGCGTCCAGAAGGTCAACTGCCGGTAGGCCGTGGCGCCGGTGACCAGGAAACCGCCGGCCGCCTCCCACGACAGGTTCGCGGGCTTGGGGTGGCACTGATGATCCCGGACGAGGGCGTACTGGGCGAATGAGCCGAAGTTCGTTTCGTAGCCCCATGCGGTGACGGACTTCGAGGCCAGCGTGTCGGCCCCCATGCGGATGTCCTCCGCTGTCTCGTCCCACGTCACCCCGGAGATGATGACCTCGTCGCCGACCTTGAACTGCTTGACGCCCTCGCCGACGGCCCAGACGACCCCGGAGCCGTCGCTTCCGCCGATATGGAAATCCTCACGCGCGCCGTACAGTTTCTGTCTCATCGCGATGACGTCGATGGGCTCGCCCAAGGATGCCCATACATTGTTGTAATTGATTCCCGCGGCCATGACGTACACGAGCACTTCGCCGTAGCCAGGCTTCGGCACCGAGATGACTTCGGTCTGCATCGCCTCGGCAGGCTCTCCGAAGCGGTCCTGCCGGATGACAGTCGCATACATCTTCTCGGGAACCACTCCAAGCGGCGGAACTTCACCGAGTTCATACAGCGACTTGGACACGAGCGACTCCTTTGTGCAGTGTCGAGTATTCTCGAGGACCAGCTCGAAAACTGGCGGCCCTTCAATGCGATCGATTCACGCGATGCACGCCGGTCAGCCGAGATGAGTGCGGATCCGGTCGATGACCGTGCTCACGTGCGCGTTGAGGTAGAAGTGGCCGCCGCGGAACACTTCGAGCTCAAACGGGCCGGACGTGTGGTCGCGCCACATTTGGGCCTCGTCGGTGGTGACCTTCGGATCGTCGTCACCGACCAGTGCGATGATCGGCGTGGTGAGCTTCGGGCCGGTCCTGTAGCGATAGGTCTCGGCGGCCCGGTAGTCGCTTCGGACCACCGGGAGGATCACCTGAAGCATCTCTTCGTCGTCAAGCAAGTGAGAGCCGGTTCCGTCGAGACGCCTGAGTTCCGCGAGAAGGCCATCGTCGTCGCGTTGGTGGACGCGTTCGTCGCGGTGGGCGCTAGGGGCACGTCGTCCGGAGGCGAACAGGCCGTGCGGCACGATGCCGCGATCCTCCAGACGCAACGCCAGCTCGAACGCCACGGAGGCCCCCATACTGTGGCCGAACAGAGACAGCGGACGATCGGCCCAGGGTTTGACAACATCGACCAGGAGATCGGCGAGTTCCTCCACCGATTCGACACAGGGTTCGTTACGACGGTCCTGACGCCCGGGATACTGCATCGCGAGAACGTCGACCTCAGGTGACAACGCACTCGACACCGGGAAGAAGTAACTCGCGGACCCTCCGGCATACGGCAGACAGAGAAGTCGGTGCCGGGCATGCGGCGCAGGGTGGTAGCGGCGTACCCACAGATCGCCTATTAATGCCATGGTGGACTAAATCCCTCCGGCGGTTGGCGTGGTTGGATCACGACGCCGGTGAGCATCCGCCCGCGGCCCTTGCGGAACCCGGGGCAAGTCTCACCATGATCTGCGGGCGCCGGACTCAAGAGGATTCGCGTCGAGCCCCCGGTCGCCCGCTGTCCTGTCGGAATCTCATTGGCTCCTACCGTGGCGGCGTTGCTTCAGCCGGACAACCCCTACGTAATCAATACCGGCTCGTAAGCGGGAGCCGAGCCCCTATCCCTGTAGGGGATCAGCCTCACCCCGACACCCCTACTGCGGCGGTCAGTGCGCAAAGTGATGTCGGACTCGTCGAAGTCCAGCGGCAGCCGGATGCAGGCAGCCGAGTTATTCGCCCTGGGACACGACAATGGCGCGGTCGCGAAGGAGCTACGTGTCAGCGTGCGGTCGGTACGGCGGTGGCGCCAGGCATGTGGGCACGGTGGACCGTCAGTCCTGACGTCGAAAGGGCCGGCGTCCAGGCCCAAGCTGAGTGAGGCGCTGTTCGCGGTGCCGGAGCAGGAACTGGCCAAGGAACCGGTAGCGCATGGCTGGCCGGACCAGACCTGGACGCTGGCGCGGATCAAGACGCTGATCGGGCGTCGGCTCCACAAGAGCATGACGCTCTCGGCCATCGCGCAGATGCACCGGCACGGCTTCAGCCACCAGGTCCCGACCCGGCGCGCGGTGGAGCGCAACGAGGAAGCCATCACCGGTCGGCGGCTGCACATCACCGGGGTCACCGCCCACCCGACCCGGGACCGGGCAGTGCAGCAGGCGCGGAATCTCACCGTCGACCTGGGCATACGCATCGAGACCCTGCGCTTCTTGTTACGCGACCGCGATGGCAAGTACAGCGAGGCCTTCGACGCCGTCTTCGAGGCCGAGGAGATGGAGATCCTCAACAGTGCGCCACAGGCTCCCCGCATGAACGCGCACTGCGAACGCATCATCGGCAGCATCCGACGCGAAGCCCTCGACCACGTCCTCATCATGAACGAGGCCCACGCCCGCCACGTCCTCGCGGCCTACGAGCGGCACTACAACGAACACCGACCCCACCAGGCCCGCAACCAGCTACCACCCGACGCCCACGAACAACCCGCCGCGGCGCATGGCCTCAGCACCAGCAAAGCCCTGCGCACCCGGATCCTCGGCGGCCTCATCAACGAGTACAGATACGCGGCATGACATGCAGCGATGACTTTTCGAGCGGCACAGGCTGGAACGCTGTCCTGACCGAGTTCGGTCTCGCCCGCCTGGAGCAGGCCTGGCCGACACACCTGGTCGGCGTGCGACGGCACGTCTTCGACTACCTGGACGGCCACGCGCTGCCGGAGCTCGCCGCCGCGCTGCGGAAGATCGCAAAGCGACCAGGGCAATGCGTGTAAGGCAGACTAAAGGTCGATGAAGTGCGATCTTGACATGACCTGTGGAGTCGGGGTGGGCGGAGACGGGGGGACCTTGAGTGGATCGCAAGGAACGAGGGCCGGCGACTGACGGCGCGGCACCCGGCATCAGGAATTCGAGACTCAGGTTCCGTCTACTGGGTTCCCTCCAAGTACATCGGGGTGAGTACAAGATCCCGGTCACGGCCGCCAAGCAGCGCTCTGTGATCGCGGCATTGCTGTTGCGCGCCAACCGACCAGTGTCGATCGACGAGTTGGCTCAGAGCGCTTGGTCGGACGATGTGCCGCGGCGGATGGTCTCCGCGCTGCGCGTGTATGTCATGCGGCTGCGGCAGCTGCTGGGTGAGCCACCGCTGATCGGGACCACATCGACCGGGTACGTACTGCGGATCCCGGACCAGGATCTCGACGTGGGGCGGTTCGAGTCCCTGGCCGCACAGGGGCTGGCCGCTTCCGCGTCGGGTGAGCTGGACGTCGCCGAGACGTCATTCGACCAGGCATTGGCCGAATGGCGTGGTCCAGCATTGGCGGATGTCGAATCAGAATTCCTGCACAGGGTGAATGTCCCTCAACTTCACGACCGCAGGCTGGACATCGAGGCCGCGAGAAATGATGTGGTATTACGCAAGGGCGGGCATCGCGGCCTGATCGCACCGCTACGTCAGTTGACGGAACAGTATCCGTTTCATGAACAGATCTGGGCTCAACTGATGCTTGCCCTCTATCGGTCCGGCAGGCGGACCGA
>NZ_MUNE01000227.1 GCF_002154605.1 Streptomyces milbemycinicus
CCATGGCGCGGCCCTGGCCCGCCGAGCAGAACACCCCGGGCCAGGGCCGCGCCATGGTGCGCGCCTCCGGCGAGTCCGCCGCCGTGATCCACGCGACGGTCGGCCCCGGCCCCAACTGGTTCACCATCAGCGGCGTCAGCTACGAGCGGGAGACCATGGACCGCATCCGCGCGGCCATCATCAACGGCGGCTACGACTGGCCCACCGGCCGCGTCACGGTCACCGTCGAGACCGTCACCGGCCGCCCCCTGGACAGCACGCACGACCTCGCCATCGCCTGCGCGATCCTCGGCGCGGCCGGACACTACAGCCCGAACGCCATGACCGAGGTCGCGTTCATCGGCGAACTCGGCCTCGACGGCCAGGTGCGGCCCGTGCCCGACGTCAACGGAGCCGCCCGCTCCGCCATCGCCGCCGGTTGCATGACCGCGCTCATCCCCGACGCCAACATGAGCGACATCGATGCTGCCGACATCGGCATCTACAGCGTCGAGAACGTCGACCAGGCCGTGCGGGTCCTTCAGGCCTTCGACCGCGCCAACTCCTGACCACCATCCGGGGCCGGGGGCAGGCAGCGCCCCCGGCCCCACACCCCGACCACCCCACCAGCGGAAGGAACCACCCCACATGACCAGCAAAGCCTTCTGGAGCGAGTACTTCGAGGACGCCTACCGAGAGGCCGGCCTGAAGCGGCGCGAGGTCCTCGACCGCGGCCTGCTCCTCATCGCCCACGTGATCCGCGAAGAACTGCCCACCGCCACGGCCGTCAGCGTCAGGGCAGCCGACCTGACCGCCGTGCACGACGCCGAGAGCACGATCTGGCGCTTCAACGACGAGGCCACGAACGGCAAGCTGAGCGGCCACACCCGTGCCCTTGTACGGGACACGCTCCTCGACATGCGTTCCTTCGCCCACACGGGTGCCCCGCTCCTCGCGGCCGACTGGAAGCAGGCCCTCGACGATCCCCACACGCTCCGCGTCGCCCTGCCCGCCGACCTCAACAAGGACCAGGACCAGGAGCAGGGGGCCCCGGCGGCCGAGGAACGGCCGCACGGAACACCGGGGGAGGACGCCGGAACCTGCGCCCAGTGCCACCGGCTGCTGATCTGGGACGGGACCGGTAAGCGCGTGAACGACGAGTGGGGCGAGTACATCTGCTCCGGCCCCCGCCCGGGAGGCACCGAGTCCAACGTTCACATCCTGGCCGCACCGGAGACGCGCGCAGACCAGCCGACGGTGCAGAGCTGACCGCCATCCGTCCAGCAGCGGGCCGGGGAACAGGCAGCGTTCCCCGGCCCTGCCCCGATCCAACCAGATCCACCCGGAAGGCATCCCATGACCACCAGCGAGACCGCCACCCCGTACGCGGTGGAGACCACCGGCAGCGTCACCCTCGTCATCGCCCCGACCGTGATCGCCGTCCTGGACCGCATCGAGCCCGCCGAGGGCGACGGCCCGGACAGCTACCACGTGCGCGACACCGACGGCGGAGAGCCGTACGTGATCCGAGAGGCCGACGGGGTCACCCTCCGCACCACCAGGATCGGCGTTCTCCACCACCAGTGCGACCACGACATCGAGGGCGCCGCACAGTTCGAGAACGAGGCGGGCGCCCTCATCTACGCCAAGCACGGGCTGACCGCGTGCTGGCCGTGCGACTTGGTTCCCCAGGACTGACCAGCAGCAGACACCCACGAGGCTCAAGGCGCTCTGTCCTGGGCCTCACCTGCATCCAGAGAGAGAACCCCGATGCGCCCCTTCCGCCTGCCCGACGCCCACCTCCCGAGCATCGCCGACGGCTGGACCTGCCGGGCCTGCTCCGCGCCCTGGCCGTGCCCGACGGCCGCCGACTACCTCACCCAGAACCAGTGCCATTGCGGCGCCCCCAGCTACTGGGAGAAGAACGGGCCCCGGAACTGGCACGTCGGCCCGAGCTGCTACACCGCGGCCGACGTCGTCCGTCAGCAGGCCGCCGACCTACGCACCTACCGCGACGCCTACCCGCGCTACCCGCCGAGCCACTACTACCCGAAGAAGCCGCGCCGCCCGAAGTGGCCGCAGCCGGCGTACCAGCACACCCCGGCCGGGCCCGGCGACATCCAGCCCGGCACCTGGACGTGGGTCGAGCCCGGCGGCCTCTACCCCGGTTGGGGCGACATCCACCACCTCGCCATGGTCACCCGGCCCGGCCTCCCCAAGTCCGAGGTGTGGCTGATCCTCGACGGCACCGTGCACGACGTCCGCGCCGACCACCTCATCCTGTCCGGCCAGCCCCGGAAGGCCCCCGCGGACTGGTGGCAGTGGACGGCCGCCCAGCACCTCGAACAGCAGCCGCAGCCTGACCGGCAGACCGAGGACCGTACGGCGGAGCAACTCGACCTGTTCCCCGGCCTCCAGCCCGTCTAAGCCGCTCAACCCCCCGAGCCCTCCACCACCCCAAGCCTCGGCAACGAGGCGGTCACAGGCGAAACTACGGCCCTCCCGTCGGCTCCCAAGGGTTGCTTTCCGTCTCACTCGCGAGGCGGCTTGGGGCGCGGTCAGGCGGGGAGGCCCGCTCGCCCACCGGTCGCCGAGCCTCCGCCAACGGGAACCCCCCTCCTGGGGTCACGCCAGTCTGGCCTGTGTAACTCGGAGGACGCCAACTCGGCGGGCAACCGTCGCCATGTGGCCTTGCTCGAACGGGAGTTGGATGCCGACGGACTCGACCGATCGCTTCCGCCCATGGATCATGGGCTCATGAGGCGACGTAAGGCAGCCCAGGGTGCCGCAAACCAGGTTGCACAGCTGCACGAGTCCTTCTTCGAGGACCTCACCAAAGAAGAGCGTGCAGCCCCAAGCGCTACGGCCATGAAATACGCGCTCGCTGTTTATGGGGACGGTAGCAGGCCCTTGGCTGATGCCAAACAGAAGGACAGAAGTAGATTCTATATCGGCCTTAACGTCGACCCACTGGAATTTGTCGCCATCACCAAGAAGGCGATTCTGGTGTCCGACACGCTCATGCTGTCCCAAGACAGTACTGGGGAATATGTAAAACTGGGAGAATACACTGAGGCCCACCGTATTGCAGATGGTGCAAGCTATGGTGTCCCGATAACTCATCATGCGGAGTACGGAATGCGCTGCACCGATCTAGAAGGTTTGGGCAGGTGGATTCTGGACTCCGAACAACTCATGAAGGCCGGTCTGCTCTGGTTTTTACCACCCTATGTCAGGAGTACGTCATCGGGCACGCTCGGGTGGACTACACAGTCGTCCTTCCGGAGTCCGGTTGACTATCTCGTCAAGGACAGACGGGCTGTTGACGCTTCCGGAGCGACGCCCGTGAAAAGCAAGGTGATCCGACCGATCCTCGAAATGGAGATCCCCTACATCGACGGCGTTTCGTTGCGAGATTTCAGTAAGATTACGACGAATGAGTTTGACTCCTATTCTGCGTTCAAGAATCACCTGCGTCAGAAGCTCCTGGAGATGGACGATGCTATCGAGAATACGCAGTCAGCGACCAGGCTAGCCGCCTTGGAGGAGGAGATTAAGGGCGGAGTGGCAGAGGTCGACGCGAAGATGGGTGTTGCCTCTCGTGCGAGATGGTGGGCCAGTTCCGGCGCTACTCTATGCACGGTCACGGTTGCGCTCACGGCAGTGCAGGACCCCAAATTGCTCCCCCTTGTGGCTGCCACAGGAATGAGCAATCAAGGGATCGGGAACCTATATGAGAGGTATCGCGAGACGAGGAGGAAGCAGTTTCGCGGAGAAAAGTGGTACTACATGTGGACCATCATGAAGGACGGGCGTCCGCTCTAGTTCTAGAGAAGTTCTCCTTCGGGCAAGTGATGTACGCTCTTGATCGTCGACCAGTTGCCCTGAGCAGCAGCGATGACCGGCAGGCGCCGGAGGTGTAACCGCCGCACGGCCCCCATTCCAGGGGGCAGGACCACGTTCAAGTCGTGGCCGACGCTCCAAGTGAAGGCCCTCGCCCACCCCAGGGCGGGGGCCTTCCGCATGCCCGCCGATCCTTGGTCCCGGGAGAAAGCCGCAGCTCGGCTACCATCTCCGCCCGCCTCAGACGGACGACCAAGGAGCGGTCTCATGTTCCACGGCTCGATACCCGCGCCCCTCCGCTCGATCATCTACGAGCACGCCGGGACCTGGCTCGGAGAGGACATCTACGTCGGCTGCTCCGGGAACTTCACGATCGAGCGCGTGCTGCACGCCCGGTTCGGCAACGAGCGGCGCGTCCACGGCAACGACATCCAGGCCTACAGCTGCGCCCTCGGCTGGTACCTCGCAGGGGACGACCTCAGCTACACCCTGCGCGAGGAGTACGAGGAGTCCCTGGGCTGGCTCAAGCCGTATCTGGAGGACCGTACGGACCTCCTCGCCACCCTGATGCTCGGCACCCGCTTCCTTCAGTACGTCGGCAAGGACGGCGCGTACTACCGGCGGATGATGGACGCGACCCGCGACCAGTGGGAGCGGATGCACGACAAGACCGCCACCAAGCTGCGGAACCTGGAAACCCGCCTCGGCTCGTTCTCCCCGGGCGACGTCCGCGACTACCTCGACCACGAGGTGCCCGCCGATGCCCCCGTGGTGATGTTCCCGCCGTTCTACGCTTCGGATTATCAGGCCCAGTTCGCGCCGATTGACGCCGCCTTCGACTGGCCCGAGCCGTCGTTCGACGAGCTGACCGAGGACGGCAAGGAACGCATCATCGAGCAGGTCCAGGACCGGCCCAACTGGGTGCTCGGCCTGCACATCGAACGCCCCGAGCTGCGCCACAAGCTGGCCGGCGTCGTCCAGACCGCGAACCGCGGCCTCCCGATCTACGTGTACGCCGCCTCCGGGCCGCGCCGCATCGTCCGGCCCCGCCAGCCCGTCGAGCCGATCCCCATGCCGAAGATCGGGCAGGGCGAGGAACTCGGCGACCGCATGACGATCCACATGCTCACCGGCGGCCAGTTCGCCGCGATTCGCTCCCAGTTCATGTCGAAGACGATCAAGCCCGGCAGCCCGCTCATCGCGTGTGGGGTCGCCGTCGACGGCAAGCTGATCGGCGCCTTCGCCTATCTGCCGCCGAAGTTCGACCCGAACACCGCCTACCTGATGTCGGACTTCCCGGTGTCGTGGACCCGCTACCGGCGCCTGGCGAAGCTCATCGTCATGGCGGCCTCCACGAAGGAGGCGCAGCTTCTCATCCAGCGCTCGCTGTCCAAGCGGATCGACGGCTGGGCGACAACGGCGTTCACTGACCGGCCCAACAGCGCGAAGTACGGGCGTGGCATCCCCGGCGTGAGGCTCCAGAAGCGCACCGAGGCGAGCAGCAAGGACCCTGGCGACGGCATCCACCGCTACCAGCTCCAGTACGGCGGACCCCTCGGCACCTACGACCTGAACGAAGCCCTGACCCTGTGGAAGACCAAGCACGGCAAGGACATGCGATGACCACCAGCACCAGCGACAAGCGCATCCGGCCCCGCCTCGTCCAGCGCGACCCCCGCACGCTCACCCGCCTCGCCGTCAACGCGCACTACCAGACCAAGGAGGAGTACGACCGGCTCGTAGCGAACATCCGGGAGGACGGCTGCCTCACCAGCGTCCCCCTCATCTACGGGGCCGGCGAATACGCCGAGGGCGCCGAGCTCATCGTCTCCGGCAACCACCGCTGCGACGCGGCCGTGGAAGCCGGCCTCGAAGAGATCACCTGCCTGCTCATCGACGACCCGCAGGAGAAAGACCAGCTCATCGCCCGGCAGCTGTCGCACAACGCCATCACCGGCAAGGACGACCCGGCCACCCTCCAGCAGCTGTACGACCAGATCGAGGACGTGGACTGGCGGGCCTACTCCGGCCTGGACGACGCGCAGCTCCAGCTCCTCGCCGAAGTCAGCCCCGAAGGCCTCTCCGAAGCGAACCTCGACTTCGCCACGGTCTCGCTGATCTTCCTGCCCATGGAGCTGGAAGCCGCCCGCGAAGCCTTCGAGCAGGCCCGCCTCGGCCAGAACGAGAGCTGGCTCGCCGCACGCGCCGACTACAACCAGACCCTGGACACGCTCGCCTCCACCCACGCCGCCCACAAGGTCGGCAACGTCGCCACCGCCCTCCACGCCATCCTCGCGATCGTCGAACGCCACCTTGACGAGCTCCAAGAGGGCTACACGGCACCCGACGGCACCCACCTCCACACCGGGCACGTGGGACTCGAGACCGTCCTCGGTGTCCGCACACTCCCAGCACCCGCCGCCGTCACCATCAACAAAGCCATCGCAGCCGCAGAAGGACGCGGAGAGATCGAGCAGGGGCAGGGCTGGCGCCTCCTCGAACGCCTGGCAGGTGAGTACCTCTCCGGCCCCAACCACGTCCCCAGTGAAGCGGCATGAGCACCCGCCCACCCATCACCCTCGCCCCGGACCTGGACCCGTGGGAACGTCAGCCCAACGAGACCCCCCACAAACACGGCCAGTTCGTCACCTACCGGGACATCGGCAGGACCCGCACCCTGACCGAAGCCGCGCAGAGGCTGACACTCGCGTACGGGCACGTGAGGAACCTGGCCGCCCAGTACCGGTGGCGTGAGCGGGTCGAGGCGTACGACCGGCACCTGGACCGGCAGTACGAGGCGATGTGGCTGGAGGAGCGCCGGAAGGCGGCCGAGACCGACGCCAAGATCCTCGGCGCGGCCATCGGCAAGCTCGCCCAGCGGCTCGGCAGCCTGCGCGCCGATGAGCTATCGGCCGGCGACTTCATCCGGCTGATGGACGTCGCCATGCGGCACCGGCGCGTCCTGTTCGGCGACCCCACGGAAACGATCGCCGTTACCGGGCAGGGCACAGGTGCGCTGGCGCAGCACTTCGCCGACTTCGCACAGATGTCGCCGGAGCAGCGGCGTGCCCGCCTCGGGGAACTGGCGGCATCGGTGAACCAGCGGATCAAGGCTGTCGACGGCAGAGACGACGAGGACGAGGAGGGATAGCCCGTGACGGTGGCCGTGGACGAACTGGAGCACCTGGACGACCAGGAGGTCTACCGGCAACTGGAGGCGGCGCGGCGCGCCATGAGCGCGGACCTGCTGCGTGATCCGGTGACGCTCGCTCGCGGCCTCGACCGCAACTTCCGGATGCGCCCGCACCTGAAGATCATCGGTGAGGCTCTCGCCGAGGTAGGGCGCGGTGAACAGGACCGGCTGCTGATCCTGACCCCGCCCCAGGTCGGCAAGTCCACCACCGTGGCCGAGTGGTTCCCGTTCTGGTGGCTGTGCACCTACCCCATGGACCGGGTGGCAGTCACGTCGTACGGCGATGACCTGGCGCTGCGCCGTGGCAAGAAGATCCGCTCGTACGTCGAGGAGTTCGGCGACGAGTGGGAGCTGTACCTGCGCGCCGGATCGGGGGCGATGCAGGACTGGGAAGTCACCAAGGCCGGCGGCGTCCGCTCGGTGTCGGTCGGTAAGGGCCTCACCGGCCACACGGTGAACCTGCTGATCATCGACGACCCGCACAAGGACCGCGCCGACGCCGAGTCGGAGGCATCCCGCCGGGCGCTGCACGACTGGTACTCGTCGGCCGCCCTGTCGCGTCTCCAGCCGGACCGCAGCGCCGTCGTGGTGATCCAGACCAGGTGGCACCCCGACGACTTCGCGGGGCGCCGCATCCAGGAAGAGGGCCGCATCGAGGACGGCGGCCGGTGGAAGGTGATCCACCTCCCCGCGGTCGCCGACCCGAAGTTCGGGCCCGATCCGCTCGGCCGCGAACCTGGCGAGCCGCTGCCCCACCCGAAGATCGCCAGCCGAAACGTGGCAAGGCTGCGCGGGTGGTGGGCGAACAAGAAGGCAACATCGATCGTCCGTGACTGGCACGCCCTCTACCAGGGGGACCCCCAGCCCGCAGAAGGAGCGCTCGTGTCGGAGGAACTGCTGCGCCTGCTGCGGGACACCACGACCGTCGTGGAGCCGCAGAAGATCGCCGTCGCCATCGACCCCTCCGGTGGCGGCCGGGACGTCGCCGGCGTCATCGGCGGATTCCTCGGCGACGACGGCCGCGTATGGATCACCGACGACGTCTCCGCAGCTATGTCCTCGGCCGACTGGTCCACTGCGGCGTGCCGGCTCGCGCACCGCACGAACGCGTCGATCATCTACGTCGAGTGGAACTTCGGCCGCGACATGTGCGTCCTCGCCATCCAGACGTCATGGGAGAAGCTCCAGAACGACGGGGAGATCCCCAAGAACGTCCTGATGCCCGCCATCGCCCCCGTCCGCGCCAAGCAGGGCAAGCTGCTCCGCGCGGAGCCGATCGCCCAGCAGATGGTTCAGGACAAGGTCCGCTTCCGGGGCGTGTTCACCGACATGGAACGCGAGTGGAGCACCTGGCAGTCCACGGACCCCGACAGCCCCGGCCGTATCGACGCCTCCTGCATCCTCGTGTACGGCCTGATCCCCGAGGCCAACGCAGGCGCCATCGTCCACGCCCCGCTGCCCACCGCCCCGCAGCCGGGCGGCCAGGCGGGCGGCCGGCCGGGCGGTGCGGCGTCGGCGTACGGGCGCCGCATCGGCTGACCACACACCAACGCGCACTACGCACGCAGTTGTGCGCAGTATCCTTACCGCCGTTCCTGACCTGGGATCTTGACGGAGGCGGCCTGTGATCTCTCTGCCCGTGCTTGCACTACTCGGCTTCGCCTCATACCGGGCGACCCAGCTCGGGGTCCATGACTCGCTCCTCGACGGCCCGCGCGAGCGCGGCGCCGCCTGGCACGCAAACAACCTCGGCTCGAAGCCCCGTGCGTTCGTGATGCAGCTGATCAGCTGCATCTACTGTCTCGGGTTTTGGCTTTCCGGCGTGACCCTCCTCGTCTACCTCCTCGCCACCGACAGCTGGGGGAACGCGTCGTGGCTCGTCCACGGCATCGAATGGTTCGCGGTGGCCGGCGTGCAGGCCCTCCTGAACCGCCGCGACGACACGTTCAGCGGGTGACCGTGTCTCCTCGTCAGCTCACCGCGGCGGCCTCCCGCTACAGCGTCAAGACCACCAACAGCAGGGCCGGACGAACCGACACCTCATGGCAGCAAGAGGCGTGGCGGTTCTTCAAAGAGGTGCCCGAGGTCCGCTTCGCCGGTACGTGGGTGGGCAACGCCATGTCCGGCGTCACCCTGTACGCAGGGCGCCGCGCCGACGACGGCACGATCGAACGGGCCCCCGACAACCACCCGGCCAGTGAGATCGTCCGCGAGATCGCAGGCGGCCCCGACGGGCAGTCCAACCTCCTCGGCGACTTCGGCCCCCACCTGGTCGTCGCGGGTGAGGGCTGGATCGTCGTCCGGCCCACCGCCGACGACACGAACGCGATCGACGGCTACGACTGGCGGGTCCTGTCCACGCGTGAGGTGAAGCAGCAGGGCGGCGGGAAGCTGACCGCTGAGGTCGACGGCGAAGACATACCGATCCCGCCGTACGACCCGAACGCCGAACCCGACCCGATGGCGCCGATCGCGATACGCGTGTGGAAGCCGTCCCCGGACCGGCACATTGAGGCCGACAGCCCCGTCCGCTCCAGCCTCGTCCTCCTCGAAGAGCTCCAGCTGCTCAACGCGGCCGTCGCCGCCATCGCCCGGTCCCGCATCACCGGCCGGGGCGTCCTCCTCGTACCCAAGGGCACCAGGTTCCCCACCTCGCCCGGCACGGCCGGCGACGCCGAGGATGACCTGCTTGAAGTGTTCCTCGAGGTCGCCTCCACCGCGATCCGTGAACCCGACAGCGCGGCGGCGACAGTGCCGATCATCCTCGAGGTCCCGGCCGAGGTGATCAGCGACATCAAGTGGCTGTCGTTCGAGTCGAACTTCGACGAGCTCGCCCTGAAGTTGCGGGACGAGGCGATCCGCCGCTTTGCGAACGGTCTGGAAGTCCCGGCCGAAATCCTGTTGGGCTTGTCGGACGCGAACCACTGGTCGGCGTGGGCCATCTCCGCTGAAGCGGTCCGCCTCGGCGTCGAACCCCGCCTGGCGATCGTCTGCCACGCCCTCACCACCCAGTGGCTGCGACCCCTCCTCGAAGACCAGGCCGTCGAAGACCCCGACGAGTGGCTCGTCTGGTATGACACCAGCCAGCTCCGCGTCCAGGCCAACCGCGCCCAGACCGCGCTCGAAGCGTTCCAAGCCGGCCTGATCTCCGCCGCCGCCGCGCGCCGCGAAACAGGCTTCGACGAAGCCGACGCCCCCACCGCCGACGAGGCCACCCCGAACCGCAACGCCGACCAAGCGCCCGCCGACGATGACGAGGAGACGCCGAGCAACGTGACGACCCTGCCCGTTGGTGAGACGACCAGCATCCCCGACACCCTCCCCGCCGCCGCCGTCCAGCCCGAACGCGTCCTCGCCGCCGTCGACGGGCTGATCTGGGCCGCCCTCCAAGCAGCCGGGGAACGCCTGCGGAACAAGCCCGCTTGCCCCCGCAGCGAGCGTGCCCGCGCCCGCGAGATCGTCCCGGCCGAGCTCCACACCGTGTTCCCCGTCGAGCCGGACATGGTCGACGCCTGGCATCTCCTCGACGGCGCCTGGGCCCGCGTCCCCGAGATCGCCCGCCGCTACGGCCTCAACCCCGACTGCCTGGCCGGTGTCCTCGACGACTATGCGCGAGCCCTGATCGCCGCCCGGCACCCGCACACCTACGAGGACACGGCGCGTGTACTGCGCGCCCCGTGCATCGCCGAGGCCGCGTGAACAGCAGGGAAGCGCGCGTCACCGTCACCGTGGCCACCAGCCGGCCACGGCCGAAGTGGTGCCCGGACTGTAAGGCCAACACAGCCCTCGCCGTCGACGTGTACGCGCTCTTCCCCACCGGCGTGACGTACGTGACCACCGTCGCCATCTGCGAGATCTGCGACGACCCAGACGACCCGGAGGTGAACCGTGGCTGACCCGCTCGACGCGCTCACCGCGGCCGAACAGACCCTCGCCGAAGAGGTGCGCGCCGTCCTGGACGACGTCGCCGCCGAGATAGCGGGCGAACTGGCCGATGCGACAGAGATCGTCGCCGCCCGGTTCTCCCTCGCCCGCATCGGCCACATGTGGACGCAGCGTGTGCCCCGCATCGTGCGCCGTCTCCTCGGCGTAGCCGAAACCGCCGGCCAGCACGCGGCGAGCGACGTGGACGCCGAACTACCCGACGGCTGGGACGACCTCCCCGGTCGCCACGACCGTGGCGACGACCTGCCCGCCTCCCTCGGCTCGTACGTCACCGACACCGAGCACCTCCTACGCGCCATCGGTGACCGGCTCACCCAGGCCGCCGTCGCCGAGCTCGCCGCAGGCCTCGACGCAGGCGAGGACATCGCCCAGCTCCGGACCCGGCTGCGCGCCCTGTTCTCCCAAGAAGGCGCCCAGCTCGGCGAGACCCGCGAGGAACGCGTCGCCCGCACCGAGTCCACCCGCGCGTGGAACGCCGCCACCCTCGCCGCCGCCGAAGACCTCACCGGCGAAGGCCGCCCCCTCGTCAAGCAGTGGCAGACCCGCCACGACACGACGGTCCGCGACGCACATGACGACGTCGACGGGCAACTCCGCCTCCTCCACGAGGCATTCACCGTCGCCGGCGTCTCCATGGCCTACCCCGGCGACCCGACCGCGCCGCCCGAGCTCACCGTCAACTGCCGGTGCATCCTGCGACTCGCACCAGAACAGCAGGCTTCCGCCTACGAATCTCAGGAACCCTCATCGGCCGATCTTTCAGATCCACGGAACCCAAGGGAAGAGACGGCCGCAGCAGATGGGAGTCACCTCATGGGCGGCATGATCGCGCTTCTGCCACGCGACGAAGACGCACAGTTCCTCGCCCTCCCCGACGGCGAGGACGCCGGAGAGCTGCACTGCACGCTGTGGTTCCTCGGCGACGACGCCGCCCAGTGGACCGAGGACCAGCAGAACGAACTGGTCGCCAACATCCGCGCCCAGGCCGCCGACCTGACCGGCCCCGTGGTCGCCCGCGCGTTCGGCGTGAACCACTGGAACCCCGACTCCGACTCCCCGGCCTGGGTGTGGGCTATCGGCGACGACCGCGACCACGACGGCCCCAACCTGCACGACGCCCGCGCCCTCGCCGTCCAAGCCCTCGAAGACACCCACGAGCGGCCGGAGACACCGGTCCAGCACTCGCCGTGGGTCGCCCACGTCACCGGCGCCTACTCGGCCGACACGTGGCCGTTCGACCCGATGTGCGAGCGGCTCGGACCGATCACCTACGACCGGATCCGCGTCTCGTTCGCCGACGACCACCACGACATCCCGCTCGGCCCCCCAGAGGAGGAGCCCCCCATGGCCACACCCACGCAGGCGGAGGAAGCGCCACCGTCCCCGCCCGTCCGTACCTGGTCCACCCCGGACGGTGCCGCGCTCGCCTTCGAGAACGAGCAGACCGGCGACGGCCGCGTGTTCGCCCCCAGCGCCCTCTACTGGGACGGCTCCGGCCCGTGGCCGCTCCAGTACGCCGAAGCCATGGGCGAAGGACACCACGGCGCCGAACTCGCAGGCGCCATCCAGACCCTCGGCCGGGAAGGCAACCGCATCACCGGCAGCGGCGTCCTGTACCTGACGCAGCCCGCCGGATACGACGCGGCGCTGCTCCTCGACCAGGAAGCCCCGCTCGGGGTGTCCGTCGACCTGGACGACGCCGACGTGCAACTCGTCGACACAACCGCCAACCCCGAAGACGCAGATGCCGGGCCGCCGTTCCTGGAAGCGTCGTTCGCGTCCGCCAGCGTCATGCGCCTCGCCGACGGCGCGTGGATGATCACCGCCCGCAGCCGCGCCGACTGGACCGCCTCCGGCGTTGAGATGGCCCACAGCGCCCGCTCAGTGATGCTGTTCACCAGCCCCGGCGGCACCATCACCGCCGCGACCGCCCGCCGCGTCTTCGGCGACCAGATCACCGCGGCCGCCGGCGACTCCGACCCCGGCGAGGGCGTCGTCTTCCACGAGGAGAAGTCCGGCGACTACCTCATACGGTTCACCCGGGCCCGGCTGCGCGGCGCCACTCTCGTCGCGATGCCCGCCTACTCCAAGGCCCGCATCGTTCTCGACCCGATCGACGAGCAGACGGCATCCGCCCCCGTGCTGGTGGCGTCCTCGGGCGACGGCCACGAGCGGGTCGTCACCTACGTGCGCACCTCCCCGACACCGGTCAGCCCCCGCCACCTCTCCCAGAAGCTCGGCATGAGCCTCGACCAGGTCCACGCCCACCTCAACCGCGCCCTGGAGGCGGGCAGCGTCGTACGGATCGCCCGAGGCCTCTACGTCGGCGCATCCACCCTCCCCGAGGGTGAGATCACCGCGGCAGCGGTTGGAGACCTCGACCTGCCGGTCCACGACGACCGCGACGCGGCCTGGGACGGGAGCAAGGCCGGTACGCGCATCCTCGACTGGGCCACCGACGACCGGGGCAACGTCGACCCCGACAAGCTCGCCCAAGCGTTCCTCTACCGCGACCCCGACAAGGACCCGGCCACGGTCGGCGCCTACAAGCTGCCCTTCGCCGACGTGTTCACCGACGGCTCCACGCAGCGCCTGGAGATCGTCGCCGACGGCGTGTTGTCCGTCGCCGCTGTTCTCGAAGGCTCGTTGGGCGGCGTCGACCTCCCCGACGACGACCGCAAGGAGATACGCGCCCGGGTCGAGGACCTGTACGCCAAGCTCGCGAAGGACTTCGACGACCCGACACTCACCCCGCCTTGGACGGACGAGGCCACGGCCGCCGCAGCCCTCGACGCCCTGTACGACGAGCGCGGCGCCGAACTTGTCGCGTCCGCCTGGCAGGCGATGCAGTCCGAGAAGCCGATGCCAGCCGCCTGGTTCCGTGAGCCCACCCCAGAGGAACTGCCCCCGGGCAGCGGAGGCGTCCACATCGTCGACGGCCGTGCCTACGGGTGGGTCGCCCAGCGCGGCGTACCGCACGCCGCGCACGGCCGGAAGGTCACCATCGAGAAGCTCGCCAAGCGTGGCCTGGACCTGTCCCACTTCCTTCGGAGCAGGTTCCGTCTCGACGACGACAGCGAGGTTCGCGCGGGTGCGATGACGATGAACGTGGGCCATCACCGCGACGGCTACGAGTGCGAAACGTCGGTCTGCCAGTTCGACGACACCCGCACCGTCGCGGCGGTGGTCACCGTCGGCATGAACGAAGGCGGCCTCTGGTTCAGCGGTGCTGCCGCGCCCTGGCTGTCGCCGTGGGACCGCACTGTGTTCCAGGCGTGCCAGCCCTCATATCACATGACGCAGGGCGCCGACGGGCGGTGGCAGCTCCGCGCCGTGCTCTCTGTGCCGGTACCCGGGCACTCCTCCCCGCTCACAGCCGCCACGGTCATCGATCGGTCGAACCTCGCGCTCACCGCCGCCGCCCTAGTCATCGACGAGGTCACCGCCACCAGTCAGCCCCCGGCCGGCGAACCCGAGCCCGAGCACGGCCGCGCCCACGACCAAGCCCCGGCCGCCAGCGTCGTTGAGCAGGTGACGGCTGCGCTCCTGGAGCCCGGGTTCCTCGACCAGTTCACTGACGCCCTCAAGGCCCGCGAAGAGGCGCGTACCGCCTCCGCGCACGCTGAACTCGCCGAACTCACCGCTCGGCTTGCGCCCGTCCGCGCCGAGCTCGCCGCAAGTGCCGCCCCCCAGCAGGAAGGAATCTGACCCCCATGCCGTGCGCCTGCCAGAAGAACAAGACCCAGTACGAGGTCATCGACGCCGCGGGCACCCGCGTCTTCGGACCCACCCCGTACAAGACCACCGCAGACGCCATGGCCGCGCGTGGCGAGGGCCGCACCGTCCGCGAAGTCGCCAAGAAGTAGGAGGCCCCCTATGGGATGCGGCTGCGGCGGCGTCCGCAAGCAGTCCACCGGCGCACGCGCTGCCACTCGCAAGGGCAAGACCACGTATCAGGTCGTCCTTGACGGCGGGAACGGTCGCGTCGCCTTCACCACCACCAACGTGACACTCGCGGGCAGCGTGTCCGTCAACTACCCGGGCAGCGTCGTGCTCCCGCTCGGCGCCACCAACACCCCGCCCGCGGCCACGAAGGCGTGAGCACACCGCATGGCGGCCAGCCTTGACACACAGGGCTGGCCGCCTCGTCGGCTAATATGCCTGGCAGTCGCTGGTTTAGGGCCGGACTCCTGCGAAGTATCAGGAGTCCCGTACATGGCTGAGCCGTTCGAGCTCCCCCTGCCCGAAGATCTCACCGCCCTGGATGACGAGCAGCTCGCTGCGGCTCTTGAGGGCGCCGTCCAGGCATTCGACGCCAAGGCAAAGTCCAGCCTCGTCACCCCGAAGGACATCGAAGACCTGCGCTCCCTCGCCTCCGGCGTGGAGGCGATGCGCAAGGAGCAGACCGACCGCCTCGACGCCGCCAAGGCCGCCGCGGCGGAGATTGAGCAGCTCGCCGCGCAGGTCCGTGGCGAGGACCCGACGGCCGCCCCGGAGCCCCCGGCCGAGCCCGCCGCCCAGGTGGAGCCGGAGACGCCGGCCGAGCCGGAGCCCACCCCGGAGCCGCAGGTGTCCGCCTCCTCCGCCCTGGTCAGGCGCCCGGCCCTCAACCTCGCCTCCGTGCGCGCCGTACAGCCGCGTGTCCTGCCGGAGCCGCCAGCCCCGGGCACGCACATCACCGCTGCGGTGGATGTCCCCGGCTATACCCCGGGGGCCCCGCTCGATTTCGGGCAGGTGGTGACCGGCATCATCAGCCGCGCCAACGCGCTCAAGACGGCCGGCGGCGGAACTGGCCAGGTGATCAGCTATCGGCACCCGTTCGCGCAGGAGCTGATTGTCACCGACTCCAGCAGCGCGCCGGAGGGCACCACGGTGGCCATCGCCGCGCAGAACCAGGGGCGGCTTCCGAAGGGCGACCTCGTGGCCTCAGGCGGATGGTGTGCGCCGTCGGAGACGCTGTACGACATTACCGGCGTGGCTTGCCCGGACATGCTGTGGGACGCCCCGGAGATCCAGCTCGCGCGGGGTGGTTTGAGGTACTACAAGCCGCTGTCCCTGGACGTCGGCTCCCTCACGTGGGTGCACACTGAGGCCGACGACATCAGCGGCGCCACCAAACCGTGTTTCAAGATCCCCTGCCCGGACCCCGTCGAGGTGCGCTGCGACGCGGTCGGTGTCTGCCTGGAGGCGGGCATCCTGACGCAGCGGCACTTCCCGGAGCTGGTGGCGTGGTACTTGCGCAACTCGATGGTGGCGCACGAGATCCGCCTCAAGCAGGTCCTGTTCCAGCAGGCCCTCAACACCGCCACCCCCGTCACGCTTGCGCCGACCTTCGGTGCCCTGTCCGCCATCTACAACGCCGTCGCCCTCCAAGCCGCGGACATGATCGAGCGGCACAGCCTCTGTGACACGGTCGCGCTGGAGGTCGTGTTCCCCTGGTGGAGCCGCAATCTCTTCTTGGGCGACCTCGCCCGGCAGAACGGCGTCAACATCTGCGACCTGTCCCCGACCTGCATTCAGGACGTGTTCTCCACCCTCGGCGTGCGCGTGCAGTTCGCCCGCGGCCTGTCCCCGGCTGTCCCCGCCGACATCGGCGGCGCCACCGCGGCCACTGAGTGGCCCGCTGCCGTCCAGTTCCTCGTCTACCCGTCCGGCTCTCTCCAGATCGGGCGCGGCGAGGAGATCAATCTGGGTGTTGTTCATGATTCAACCAAGTTCGTGACCAACGACTACACCGCACTTTTTGCGGAGGAATGCACCGCTTTGGTCGACCGTTCGGTGGACACCCGCATCGTTACCGTCCCGGTCTGCCCGGACGGTGCCACCGGCGCTCAGCTGGAGCTCGTCTGCGCCGCCGGCAGCAGCTGACCCCTTCACCCGATGCGCAGCCCCGGCCCCCTGCCCGGCCGGGGCTGCCTGGATGAGAGGAGGTGAGGCAGATGCCAGCAGCCGGACTCCGCCGACGCGTTGAGGCCATTCCCGGCACGCCGCTGCCGCATGGCATCCTCGGCGGCTGCGTCGACATCATCGACGTGGAGGACGTGCACGAGCTCCTTGGCACGGAGTGGATGCCGCTCTCGTGCGCCGCTGCCCACGACTGGGACTGGTGCCCGGAGGACTCCAGCACCCCGGGGCCGACGGCGAAGACGTTCGAGCGGCCCGGGGTGTGCTCCGCCTCGCCGATCACCATCTACGCCGGCGCCACCTGCTCCACGGTCGGCTGGCCGTATGAGGAGGCGGTCCAGCACGCCCGCGAGACGCTGCGTATGGGCTCGCAGCGCGCACTGGAGGAGTGGTTCGCGCGGGACGTGCTCTGTCCCATGGCCGCGGACCTCACCCCCACCGCCGGGGCCGTGTCCATCGCGCAGGGCGTGGCCGCCCTGGAGGGGTGGTTGGTTGAGACATACGGCGGTCAGGGCATCCTCCACGTCCCGGCCGGCGCCGCCGCCCTGCTGGGCTGCTGCAACGTCGTGCACCTGGAGGACGGGGTGCCGCGCACCCTCATGGGCAACTGCGTGATCATGGGCAGCGGCTACTCCGTGAACGTCGGCCCGCCGGACTGCACACAGGCCCCCGCCGGAGAGGCATGGCTCTTCGTGACTGGCCCCATCCGCGTGCGCCGTGAAGCCCCCGCCATCGTGCCGGGCACCGACGCCGAGAGCTTTCGCATCAGCACGAACGACCGATTCGTGCTCGCCGAGCGGTCGTTCGTAGTGGAGGTCGCGTGCTGTGAGGCCGCAGCGATCCGGGTGGTGCTTTGTCCGTGAACATGATCACTGTCCAGCCCACTCGGGCGCTGCGCGTGGACTTCGCCCGATGGGCGGTCGCCCAGACCCCGAAGGTCCGCACCTGCTCCACGACCGAGTTCGCGTTGCCGCCCCACCTGTTCACGTACATGCCTGAGGAGCTGCTGATCGACTCCCTCGTGGATGGCCACCGCTACCGGTCCCCGATGGAAGACGAGCGCCTTACCGCGGTCCCGGAGGTGCGGACGGCAATGCCGGGTGAGGCGCCACCGCCCGTCCCGGACAGCGCGTACGGGCCGGACGCCGTCCCGCCGGCCGAGCCGGAGAACGTGGCCGCCACCGATCCGGCGACCGTCCAGACCGCCGCGACGGCCGCCCCGGTCGCCGAAGAAGACGCCACCGCCGACAAGCCGGCCTGTGACGTCTGCCTCCGCGACTTCAAGACCCGACGCGGCAGGGACACGCACCGCCGCATGGCACACAGGGAGGCATGAACCGATGGCGATCGAGCCTGTTCCCTGCGCGCCCGGCGGAGGCGGCGAGCCGGTAGAGGTCAACGTCACCACGTGCTGCGCCCCGTCGATCGCCTCCACCCCGCTGTGCCGCCAGGACGGGACCGCGGTCCTCCTCGTCGTACGGTCCGGCTGCGCTGCGTGCGGCGAGGCGGCGCCGGACCCGGAAGTCGTCGGCTGGATCGACCCCGCGACCGGCACGTTCACCCCTGGCACGGCGCCAGTAGACGCAGGCCCGTGCGGCGGCGACCGGTGCGCCAGCGCCACCGCGCTACGCCTGTGCGACCAGACCGACGGCGGCGAATGCGTCCCGTTCCTGCGGCACCTTGTGCACGACTGCGACGGCCAGGTAACCGCGAGCACCGACACGGCCATCGACGGCATCACGCCCTACACCCCGGCCGGGGATGTCAGCGACTGCTCCGCCTGTCAGCAGTGCGAACCCACGCCGCTCTGCCCGCAGCTCCTCGGGCTGAGTGGCCCGGAGACGTGGACGATGCCTGAGGGAACCGAATCCGTGGCCCTTCAGGTGGCATGCGGGCCGGTGGTGGTCACGGACTGCGCTGGCAACTCAACGCAGATCAACGAGTGCGGCACGGGCCTGTCCTGGTCCGCGCCGCCCGCGGGCTCCGCCCCGGGCACCTTGTGCACGCCCTTCACGGTCGAAGTCCTGGACGGCGGCGCGGCATACATCAACTTCCTCGGACCCTGCGCGGGCGACGAGTCATGACCAAGAGCGGAGTGAACTGATGCCCGTCGGAGGCAACTTCACGAACTGCCAATGTGGGCCCGGGGCTGCGGTGTGCGAGGCCCCGACGCAGCCTGTAGCCACGGTGGGCCTGTGCCTGCCCGACGGGACCCCGATTGCCGTCTGCGTCGTCCGGGACTGCGCCGGAGGCGTCACGTCCGAGGGATGGATCAACCTGACCACCGGACAGTTCTCGGTCGGCGCACCTCCGGCCGGAGCCATGGCGTGCGGCGACTCGCGCGCCTTCGAGCTCGCCGGGGTGCTGTGCGATATCGCCCCGGCGACGGGTGACGTCCTGGGCCTGGTGCTGCTCCAGTACGCCTACAACCCGGACGGCTCCCTTGCCTCCGTCACACTCCTGGACGCCGCCACCGGCGACCCCTACACCCTTCAAGGGGAGTTGCGGCACTGCCCGGCCGCAGTCGAGCAGCCCGACCTGGATCTCGTCGTGCTGTGCGACACCCAGCAGGATGGCACCCGCACCTCGTTCGTGCGGGACTTCCGCCGGGACGAGAACGGCACGATCACCGGCCACACGGACTACACCCTCGACGGCGCCCCGTACACGCCGACGGGCACAGTCGGTCAGTGCACCGAACCGCGGGTGGACGTCGAAACCGGCGTGCTGTGCCTCATCGATGAGGCATCCGGCAACGTGGTGGGCAGGGTCCTGGCGGAGTGGACCTACGACGACCAGACCGGGGACCGTACCAGGCAGCGGCTGGTGGACCTGGCAACCGGCGCCGAGGCCCAGGTACCGGCCGGCGCAGTGCTGTCGACGTGTCCGCAACCGGACCGGATCACCCGACAGGTCTGCGTGGTGGAGTCCGGCGAGACCGAGTTCCTGACGAACGAGCCGGGCGCTGGCAGCGGCGTTGACTCGGACTGGGTGTGGGCGCCGGACCTTTCCGGCATCTGGTATCCGATGTACCGGGTCCAGCCAAACCCAGCGTGGACGCTGACCGACACGGACACCACGAGGCCCGCGCACTGGGTCGGCCCTCATGCCGACCACACTGTCTGTCCGACCCCTGGGGAGACATCACCGCCCGTCCCGGCGACCTGGTACACCCGCGCCTCGTGGAACCTCCCGCCCAACGTGAACCCGGACACGATCCGGATCGCCGCGACGGTCCTCAACGCGGACAACGACGTCGTCCAGTGGCGGCTGAATGACGGCCCGTGGCAGCCCGTCGCCGCCGCCGGATTCAACCCACCTGCCTGGACATTCCCCCCGACCGCCGTCCCCGGCGGCCGGCCGGGCATGAACGACGTCATCGTCCAGATCTTCGAGGCGCAACCCGCCGCGTGCCCGAGCCCGAACAGCGCCGGGATGATGCTCCACGTCAAAGCGGCATACGACTATGAGCCGCAGGTCTGGACACAGGTGATCGAGCCTGGCGGCCAGGTCTACTACCTCGACGAGACCGGCGCTCGGCAGGACACCATTCCGCCGAACCACCGGCTCGTGCCCTGCGCCGGAAGTGGCGACGGGGCCTGCTGCCCGTGGCAGGACGCCGAGGTACTGACGCTGTGCGACACCGCCGCAGACGGCACCGCGACCGCCTTCCTGCGGCACCTGACCTACACCGAAGAGGCCACGGCCCCGGCCGTCACGGACACCGAGCTCGACGGCGTCACCCCGTACACCCCGGCCGGGACGGTCGGCGTGTGCGAGGGGGCGGAGGAGTCGTGCCGGAACTCCAGCACGCTCCTGCTGTGCGACCTGCCCACGGACGGGACGCCCACGCCGACGGTCACGGACACGGACCCGACCGCGTACTTCAGGAGCCCGCCGACCACCCCCGTGCCCGGCGGCGCACAAGTCCTGTGGGACGGCGGCAGCATCACCATCGGACCGGACCAGGCGCCAGGTCCGCACCCTTCCGGCGTGGTACGGACCGTCGCGGCGATCGTGCAGGCGGCCCGCCCGGCGTGCGATACCGGCATGGCGCACGTGAAGGCATCCGTCGACGTCGCGCAGCTCGGCCCGACGGCCGGCTGCGGCCCCGTCGGCTGGATGTTCCTCTTCAACGGCACCACGCAGGTCATCCACGACGCGCCGCCCAACAACACCCCCTTGGGCTGGACGGGCACGCTGACGGTAGGGGCGGACGTCCCGGCCGCTGACCTCGCCGCCGGTCAGATCGCTGTGGTACTCGGCTTCGACACCTACGACTCCTGCGACGGCATCACCCCGTCCCAGAACTCATGGGAGCTGTCCGGCTTCACGACCGAGACAACGTATGACCAGACCGGCTGCGCTGAGCAGGTCCTGGCGACCGTCGTCACCGACTGCAAGACCGGACAGGTCGAGTCCGTCACGTACACCACGATGGACGGGACGCCGTACACGCCGACCGGCACGATCGGCCAGTGCCATACCGCAGGCGGGGGACAGGCACCCGAGCCGCAGCCGTGTCCCGCCCGCTCGGTTACCGAGGCATGCCGGTGCGACGACACCGACGGGGACGGCGTCGGCGACGTGCTGTATACCGAGCTGTGGGCGGTCGACACGTGCAACGGCGAGCCCCCGACACTTCTGGGCACATACGAGGACGGCGACCTCAGCAAGCCCTACACGCCGACATCGCCCGTCGACTGCACAACGGACGACGAGGCGCGCCTGGACGGCGAGCCGGTCGTCCTGTGCGACGTCGCTCCTGGTGGCGCTTCAGTGCCGTTTCTGCGGCACGTGCGCTATGACCAGACCGGTAACCCCGTTGGCGCGGTAGACACCGCCCTCGACGCCGTGACCCCGTACACGGTGACAGGCACGATCGGCACGTGCACAGCGCCCCCGACGCCGGATGCTGTAGTGGGCACCGGTCTCAACCGGCAGATCGCTGCTGGCACGTTCGACGTCAAGGCCGCGGCCCCGGGCTTGCAGTCCGCTACCGTCACCGTCCTCACTGGCACCGCCCAGGTCACCACCTCATCGGGCACCGTGACGATCCCGGCCGGCCTGTCCCTGACGTGGTCCGTCGCGGACGACGATGACTCGGTCCTGTCGGTGCTGTCGGTCACGGTTGCGGCTGGGGCGGACGTCGTCACGAACTACACGCACAAGACAACGGCATCAGGGTGATCTGAGGATGGCCCGTGCCGCTGGCTGGTCCCGTATCCGTCCAATGAAGGTGGGTGGCTGATGTCTGGAACCGGAGCAGCGCTGTCGCTGGACTGCCCGAGCGACATCGCGACAGAGTGCTGGAAGATCCCCGGGTACCGGTACGTGTCCTACGACAACAGCGGCGACACCCCGTGCGGCATGTCCCGGATCAACGGGGCTCCGGCCGGGGTGTGCACGACGCCGAACGTCCGCGTCACCTCCTGGGTCATCAACGGCCGGAACGTCCTCGCCGCCCCCACCGTCGACGGGTGGGACAACTGCACTATCCCGTGGCTGAACGATTTCGCGACGACCCTCAACATGTGGGATCCGTTCGCCGGGAGCTGGAGCGTCGTGCAGTCCGAGGAGTGCGCGTACTTCGTGCGGTCACGGGCGCTGCCGCCGACCGGTGTGCAGTACGGGCGGCTGACAGCGACGAACACGGACACCAACGAGACGCTGACCTTTGATCCGATCGTCGTGTCCGTGCCGGATACCTACTACCGGCGGATCATGGAACGCGCCTGCGACGGATCTACCAGCGTGCGGTGGACGGACGCTTCGGGGGCGGTCGTCGCGGCGCCGCCGATGGAGCAGGTGATCCAGTGTGACGTCGATGTGCTCCCAGGCGCGCACTCGGTCCCGACACAGCGGCTCCGGCCTCGCGTGAAGCGCTACACGGGCAGCGTCGCCTCGGAAAACTTCGACGACGCTTTCAACGTGCAGACGCTGACGCTGCGCGTCATCACGGGCCCGGTGCGCATCCGGGCCGCAGGCTCCGGGAGCCCCGTCACGTACGCCGATGACGTCACGGTGCCCACCGGGACCGTCCTGACGTGGGGCGTGGAGAACAGCGAGCATGCCCAGCTCGACGGGGCGCTGATCTTCAACGGCACCGCGGGGACGTCCGACTTCCTCATCAACTGGACCGAGACGACGCACACGGACAGCGACTGACGCCACCCCGAATCCACGCGGCCAAACCGACAGCACCTGAGACGGAGACCCTGGTGAGCAAATGCTGCGGCAGCAACCGGCCTTGCACCCATGTGATCAGTAGGTCGCCGCTGGCCACCGGCTGCGGCCTTACGGGCGGCGGCAGCGCCACGAGCCCTCTGACCGCCGCCGTGTCGGCGTGGCCGTACCCATGTGACCTCGACACGCACGCGGGCGGTGTGTACTGCGACACGGCCGGTGTCCTGCGCTCGGAGCCGCGCCCGGTCTATGACTATGCGCAGTCGTCCGTGAACGAGGTCTTCCCCGACAATCCGGTGGTACCGACGACGGCCAACTCTGACGGCACGACGGTGGCTCTGCGGACTCTCGACATCACCAACCCGGATCCGTGCCGTGAGGCGGTCGTGCTCATTGAGGTCGAAGTCGACGTCGATTTCGTGCTCCCGCCAGGTGGACGCGCGGCGTACTTCATCGCCCGAGACGAGATGTACCGAGTCCAGAACACCGGGGGCAGCACGATGTACGACGTGCACACCCAGAACACGAAGGTCACCGGGAACAGGACGATTCCGCCGGGCGGGACGATCACATTCAGCCTCGATATCGGTATGGGCTGGGGTGCCGGAGGCGCGACCTACAACCGCGTTCAGTCGTTCGTCCGCGCGATGATCTTCGCGCTCTAGCCTCGGAGGACCCTCGTGCCAGACACAACCCGCTACGTCCGTACGGCCTCCGGCAGCGTCATGGAGATCGTGGAGTCCGACCCCGGGGCCGCTGGTATGCCGGAGGGCGGCCAGGAGCTCACCGACGAGGAGGGGCAGGCCGCTTGGGCCGAGGCCGAGGCGCGCGTCACCGCGTATGCCGAGCAGCTCCGCGCCGCCGACGACGCGCGCCACGAGGCCGCCTACAACGCGCTCTTGGAGGCCGGTATCCCGGAGCCCGTTGCCCGGGACATCTCCGGTTACCAGCGTGCCCCGGCCCCCTGACGAGACCCGTCGGCCGTCTCCGGCCGCCGCGGGAACAGAGCACGCTGCACCACCAGAACGGGAGACCACATGCGCATCCTGGCCGTCCTGCCGACCTACGGGCGGGTGCCCCCGACGGGAGCGGTCATCACCACCCGCGAGTACATCCGCGGGCTCGTTGGGGCAGGGCACTCCGTGCAGGTCGTCACCACGGGCCGTCAGTCCGGCCGCTCCCGCACCGAGGACGGGGTACAGGTGTGGCCGTTGGGCACCTGGCGGTCGGCCATCCACAAGGAGCGGCCACAGCTGATCATCACCCACCACGGGGACCGGCGGGCCGCGCAGATCGTCCGGCAGCTGGGGAGGATCCCGCACCTGCTGATGGTGCACGGCATGTCGGCGACCCGGAACCTCGGGAGCCCGGCCCTGGCCTGGTTCCCTTCGCAGGCTTGCC
Organism: Streptomyces milbemycinicus; assembly: GCF_002154605.1. Lineage (GTDB taxonomy): Bacteria > Actinomycetota > Actinomycetes > Streptomycetales > Streptomycetaceae > Streptomyces > Streptomyces milbemycinicus. The sequence continues at coordinate 24,452 of NZ_MUNE01000227.1, forward strand.
GCGACCATTACGCCGACTATGGCGGCCCGGCGCTCGTCCTGCCGCCCCCGATCAACCCGGCCGCGTACGGCACGACGCCGGGGGACATGGCCACCCTGAACGGGGCCACGGTCGCCAAGGGCGCGGACGTGCTCGCCCACATCGCCGCACGGATGCCGGACACGCGGTTCCTGGTGGTGAAGACCGTGGGCCGCGTCCCGGCGAGGATGCCGCGGAACGTGGTGCTGATCGAGCGGGGCGACCCGCGCGAGGTGTACGCCAGCACCCGCGTGCTGCTCATGCCGTCCACAGTGGAGTCCTACGGGCGGGCCGGCGTGGAGGCGATGGCGTCCGGCATCCCTGTGCTCGCCGCCCCGCTGCCGGGCATGCGCGAGGCGTTCGGGGACGCGGCCACATACATCCCCCGCGAGAACATCGACCGGTGGGTGGAGGAGCTGCGCCGCCTGCTGTCGGACCCGGACGCCTACGCCACGGCCTCGGCCAAGGCACGGTCGCACGCGGCCGGCCTGGACTACGCGGGGAACCTGCGCCAGTTCGAGGCCGCGTGCATGAGCGTGCGCCGCCCCGACGCCGGCGAGCAGCTCGCCGCGCGCTCCGCTGACGCCCTGAACTCCCTGCACCAGCAGTCGCCGACGCCGGACGTCGTTGCCTGGATCCACTTCGGGGTGCCGTACCGGCGCGCAGGCTCAGAGACGATGCTCCACACCATGATGCGCGCCCTCAAGGACGCGGGCCTTGACGTGCTGGTGGTGTGCTCCGCCATGCCCGAGGCCCCGCCCTCCTGGGAGGCGGACGGCATCCCCTATGCCGCGCTGGACCCGCTCGCTGCCGACGGCGCGATCCGGTCCATGAGGCCGCGCATCCTCGTCTCACACCACGACTTCGCCGAGAGCTCCATTTCCCTGTCCAAGGGCATCGGGGCACGGTCGGTGCTGGTCGTGCACTCCGACTTCGATATCGCGGCCCGCCCCCTCGCGTTGTGGCCGGACCTGGTGGTCTACAACACCGAATGGGTCCGCCGCTCATTGGCCCCCCGCTACCTCGAGGTCGACCACATCCCATCCCTGGTCGTGCACCCGCCAGTGATCCCGGAGGAGCACCGCGCCCCAACGAGGGGCGACCGCGTCACGCTGGTCAACCTCAACCGGCACAAGGGCGTGGACACGTGGCGCGGGGCTGCGGCCAACCTCCGCACCCGTCCCTTCCTCGGCGTAATCGGCGGCCACGGCAAACAGATCCTGCGCCCGGTGCTGCGGAACATGCGGATCATCCCCCAGACCTCCAACATGCGCGGCGACGTGTGGGCGCACACGCGGGTGCTGATGATGCCCAGCATCTACGAGTCGTACGGCATGGCCGCCGTGGAGGCCCTCGCCTCCGGAATCCCCGTCATCGCCCACCCTACCTCCGGCCTGCGCGAGGCGCTGGGGAACGCGGGCATGTTCATCGACCGGGAGGACGTCCGCTCGTGGGTGGCGGCCATCAGAGAGCTGTACCCGGACGGGGAGCGCCGGGCCGCAGCCGTCGCAGCCGCGTTCGCCCGCAGCGCGTTCCTCGCGAACCAGATGGGCGCGGAGATCAAGCAGTGGGTGGAGGCCGTCCAGGCGCTGCTGTCACGGGAGGTTGAAGCATCGGCTGCGTGATCCACCACAGCTATCCTGTTCGACAACGCCGATGGTTTAGGGCCTGGCTCCTTTGCAGCAAAGGGAGCTATGGCCCATGTCCTGTCCCCTGATCGCTAACGCGGACGTTATGCGGATCACGCGCGTCGACCAGTGTGGAAACCCGGTGTGTGGCGACGACAACGGGTTCGTCTTCGAGTGCTTTTCCAGCCTCGCCATGAACGTGAACTCCGACGACGGCGACGATATCCAGTACAAGGCCGCGAACGGCAAGGTCTGCGGGTTCAAGCGGGGCTGCCCGACCTTCAACGGGCTGGATCTCGAAATCAATGTGTTCTCCGTGTCCCCGGAGATGATCGAGATCCTCACCGGCAACCCGGTATACCTCGGCTACGACGGCACCCCGATCGGCATCGACACCTGCTCCATCCAGTGCAACACCGGCTTCGCGCTGGAACTCTGGGCGGAGGTCCTGGGCGAGGAGTGCGATGACGGCGCCCAGGGCCAGTGGCTGTACTGGCTGATGCCCTGGGTCACCAACGGGATCATCGGCGACCTGGAGATCGGCTCGGAGGCCGTGACGCTCCAAATCACCGGCTCCACCCGTGCGGGCGGCTCCTGGGGCGTGGGCCCGTACGACGTGCAGTCGATCGACAAGGCCGGCACCCCGGGCCCGATGCTCACGCCGCTCGACTCGTCCTGCCACCGCAGGACGTTCATCACGACGATCGCGCCGCCGGAGCCGTCGTGTGACTACACGCCGGTCACCTGCGACTCCATGTCCCTCGCCTCGTAATGGAACTGCCGGACATCGTCGTTCCGGTGCGGGAGGGGGCCCACAACGAGCAGCTGCGGTACGCGCTGCGCTCGTGGACGGCCCACCTCCCGCACCGGCACGTGTGGATCGTCGGCTACCGGCCATGGTGGGCCGCCGGCGCCCGCCACATCCCCACCCACCAGCGCGGGCTCCCCTCGTACATCAACACGACGGCCGCGATGCGCGCCGCGTGCGAACACCCGAAGGTCTCCGACCCGTTCCTGTGGGCGAATGACGACTTCTTCGTCATGAGTCCGCAGCCCATGCCGTTCCCTGTCTTCAACCGCGGGCCGGTGCGTCAGGTGTTCGCCCAGTACGGCACCCGCTCCAGCGTGTACGTCGCGGCAATGCGGGAGACGCACGCCTTCCTCGTCGGCCTCGGGCATGCGGATCCGACGTCGTTCGAGCTGCACGTGCCGCTGCCGGTCCACAAGGAGGGCATGCTGCGGGCCCTGGAGGCCGGGCAGGGCCATGACATCCACAAGCGCACCGTGTACGGCGTACTGAACGGCATCACTGGCACGCCGATGCGGGACGTCAAGGTGGCCCGCCGCGGCCCTCAGTTCGACACCGCCTCCCCGTTCCTGTCCACGATGCCGGACAGCTTCCACAACGGGGCGGTCGGCCGGCTCATCCGCGATGCGTTCCCGCAGCCGAGCCCGTACGAGAAGCGTGGGAGGCGCTGACCCATGCCACTCCACACGGGCCCGTGCGAGCCGTGGCCGTTCGACCCGGTGTGCTGCAACCTCCCGGACGGCGTCGACCAGGAGGTCATCGACCGGCAGCGCGCCATCGCGACCCGCCTCCTGTGGGCGCTGTCCGGCCGACGCTGGGGGCCGTCGTGCCCGTTCACTGTGCGGCCGTGCCGGAAACGCTGCCTCGACTCCTCCCCGCTCACCGTGCGCGGTGAAACGGCCGGCCCGTGGATCCCGTACCTCGGCCGCGACGGAGCCTGGCGCAACGCTAGCGTGTGCGGCTGCCAGTCCGACTGTTCATGCGGTGAGCTGTGCGAAGTACGCCTCGAAGGCCCCGTGTACGACGTCGTGGCCGTGGAGCTCGACGGCGTGATGCTGCCGCGAGACGGTGCCTACCGTGTCGACGCGTCCGGGCTCCTCGTCCGTACGGACGGCGGGTGCTGGCCCGACTGCCAGGACATGGCCGCACCGTGCGGAAACCCGAACACCTTCTGCGTCACCTACCGGATTGGTCTGCCGCTCGATGAGGCGGCGATCGCCGCGTTCAGCTCATTGGTCTGCCACCTCGTCAAGGACTGCTCGGGCGGCTGCGGCTGCAAGGTCGCCTCGAATAAGGCCCTCAGTCGGCTGTCCCGGCAGGGCGTCGACCTGGAGTTCGCGGACCCGACGGTCATTTACTCGGAGATGCGGACCGGCATCCCGGCCGTCGACATGTGGCTGACCGCCGTCAACCCCTACCGGCAGACCTCCCCGAGCCGCGTCTACTCCCCGGACCTGAAGCGCCCGCGCCTCCAGGTTTGGCCATAGGGAGGGGGCTCGTATGGCATTGCATCCGCTCGCGATCCATGACCTCGCTGAGGCTGTCCTCGGCTGTGTGTGCGCGGCGCTGGAGGACACCGCGGCGAAGGTGGAGGGGCAACCGGCCTGCCCGGACTGCCGGACCTGCCTCGTGCCCGGCACACCGGCCTGGGACGGGTGTGAGGACCCGTGCACCGGGGAGGCCGGCGGGCAGCTGACGGTCAACGTGGCCCGTATCTACCCGTCGACCACCAGCTCGTTCCCGGCGGAGGACCGCACCGTGCGGGACTTGCGCGAGTGCGCGCCGCCCCCGGTGACCGCGGTGGAGCTGGTGGTCACGCTGCTGCGGTGCGCCCCGGGTCCCACCGAGCAGGGCTGTCCGCCGTCGTGCGAGGAGGAGGAGGCCGCCGCGCGGGTCCTGCACGTGGACCAGTTCACCGTCTACAACGCGCTGCTGTGCTGCGTGCCCCGCACCGGGGGCGGGCGCCGCGGCCGGCGGTTCGTGCTCGGCGCCTCCCGGGTCATGGGTCCGCAAGGCGGGTGCGTCGGTATAGAGCAGCGGGTCACCGCGGCGCTGCCGGGCTGCGACCCGTGCCCGGCGGGGGGCGGTTAGGGCCGCTCAGGTTTCCCTGCCCGGGTCCCCGGGCGGGGGTGGCTGCAACCGGAAGGAAGGGAGTGGTGACAGTGATCAACGTCCTGAACGACGTCCTCGTGTTCGTCAACGTGTTCATCAACGTGCTCTGACCGGCACGTGCGGGTGCCCCACGGCCTCACCAGGGCCGTGGGGCACCACACCACCAGACCAGAGGAGGCCGCTGTGAGTGTTGAGGTGACGATCGACCCGTCCCGGCTGGCGCGGCTCCTACGCCTACGTGGTGGACGGGCCGAGCGGCGGCTACGCGAGCGCACGGAACGTGTCGCGGACATCGCCCGGCGAGAGGCCCCCGGCAGCATGGGCAACTACATCTCATGGAAGGTGCAGGAGGGGCCGCGTGGCCTTCAAGGTGTGATTGTGTGCGATCACCCTGCGGTCAGGTACGTCCTCGACGGCACCCGCCCACACATCATCCGCCCCCGACGCGCGAGGGCACTGCGGTTCGAGGTCGACGGCCGTGTGGTGTTCTCCGCGTTCGTACGGCACCCCGGTACTCGGGCGAACAACTTCCTCGCTCGGGCACTGCGACTCGGCCGATGACTCTCAGGTGTGTCCGCTCGAATCAAGAACGCTGCGCGCTGACCTCACGAAGTCGAAGCGAGCCGCCTCCAGCGCTGACAGTAGAGGGAGGGGAGCATCGGGATCTTCCTCTTGGGGGTGCCTTAGATGCTCTTGCAGGACGTGCATCCCGTGGACGCGGTGCTCGGGCACCTGACGGAGGACAGCAATCGCCTCCTCCTTCAGCTCGCGGATACGCGAGGGCCCAGTCCCGTTGAGCTCTGCCTCCAGGACCGCGGGATCGCCGGGATACTCCAGGACGAGCGACAGGACTTCGTTGACGATCTCCATGAAGCGAAGCAGCGGGTGTCCCGGCTGGCTCCTCTGGCAGGTAGTCCGCAAGGTGTGCCGGGCATCTTCCAGTCGGGCTCGATACTGCCTGGCGCTGGCATACCGCTTGCAGTCAGAGGCTATGTTCCATGCCTGCACGGCGAGGTCGTCTGGACCCTCCAGTTGGATGACGAGCTTGGCGGCTTGAAGAGCATTGAGTGCTTCGTCAATAGCGGCGTTCTTCGATGCCAACTCTCCCGGCTCGAAGCCCTGTCCATTGCGGATCAGTGAGGCCGCAGCCGCCTGGACGTCATGCACGGCGAGGAGAAACGCCGAGTACGCGTCTCGTCGTAGGCCTCGCCGCCACTGGGAGTGTGCGGTCATGGCCTGTGCTCGAACGGCATCCAGCGCGGCGCTGTAGCTGGCATCAGCTGCGCGCACGGCACCGCGCATCTGCCAACGACCCACCACAAGCGCGATCGGAATGCCCGCTGCCGCCACAGCTGCCGCTGCGATGGCCCCGACCCCCTGCATATCCATGATCTGATCATGCCGTAGAGCGGCGTGCTGAAGGGCCCAGAGGATCGCGCCCGCTACCCTTCCACTGCGCTGCTGGTTTTGGGCCGGGCGAGGAGCGGGAGACAAGGACAAACCCCGTGCGGAAGAGCTTTGCCCTCCACACCGAACCCCACGTCGCCGACATCGGCGGGACAGAGCTGCTGTTCGCCCCGGAGGTCTTCGGGGATGAGTTCATGGACGCCTACGCCGAGCTGCGGGACGCGCAGAAGGCCAAGGGGGTGGACCTGGACAACCTCGGTGAGGCGGACCCCAGCGACGTGCGCCGCACCGCCCGGGGGGTGCGCCTGTTCCTGGCCCGGCAGATGCTGCCGGAGTCCTCGGAGCTGTTCCTGCGCCTGGACGTCAAGGACCAGGCCGACGCGGTGCTGGAGTCCTTCACCGACCTGGAGGCGGCGGAGGCGTACGTCGCCGAGCACCCGGGCACGCGCATCGTGGACGCCCTGCGGCTGCCCACCCGCGTAGTGGTGGAGCTGCTGGAGTGGGTCGTGGAGCTGTATGGGGGTGGTAACCGCCCTACTACGTCGTCTTCCGCATCCTCGACTCCGTCGCGGCAGGCTGGGAGGCGTTCGACGGGGGCCTCGCCCTCCAGGGCGTCAACCCGCACGACTGGCCGCTGAAGCGGCTGCTGAACGCCGCTGAGGTAGCCATGGATTCCGCGGCGAAGGACGACGCGGAACGGCAACGCAACCGGGCCCGGCTGTACGCCCCGCCGGACGGGGCGCGCCGGCGGCCACCTTCCGGGGGCGGACGTCCGCGCGGGGCGGCCAGTGTCGATGCGGGCCAGGCCCGGGCGCTCATGGCGCAGGCTGCTGCGGAGGAGGCACGCCTCCAAGGCCGGTAGGGCGGATAATCTGGAGATCACGGCAGGCCCGTAGGCGCTGCCGCAAGCCGCTGGTTCTGGGCCGGGCAACCACACGCGAAAGCGGGGTTGCCCGGTGGCCGGCGAGGACGAGGACTACGGGTCCGCCCGGATCACGATCACGCTGGACGACAGCGGGATCGTCCGGGACGCACGCGACCTCGGCATCCGCATCCAGCGGGCGCTTGACCGCGCGACGCGCAACGTCGGCGGCCAGATCCGTCGGAACATCCAGCGCGGCTTGAACGCCGCCTCTGTCACCGTCCGGGTCGACCCCGATCTCCGGCAGTTTGACGCGCAGCTCGTCAACGGGCTCCGCTCGCTCGACTCGATCAATGTCCCGGTAGCCCCCGACCTGACCGGCTTCGTCGAGCGGATCCGCGCCCTGCTCGCCGGCGAAGAGGTGAGCATCCGGGTCGTCCCCGACCTCGATGACTTCGACGCGCGGATCCGGGCGCACCGGGCGCCGGATGTGACGGTCAACGTCAACGCCGATGCGGACCGGCTGACGCGTGCGCTGCGTGGGCTGGGGGGTGTGGCGGGGGGCGTAGGCAGGGCGCTGACTGGTGTGCTGCGGCTTGGTGTCTTGGCTACGGCTGTGACCGATGCTGCTGGGGCGGTGGCTGGTCTGGTGTCCGCGCTGGCGCCGGCCGCGGGTGCTATCGCTGCGCTGCCTGCGGCTGCGGGCGCGGCGCAGGTGGCGATGGGCGCGCTGCGGTTGGCGACGCTGGGCGTGGGCGATGCGCTGGAGGCCGCATTCGGGGGCGACGCAGCGAAGTTTGAGGAGGCTGTTCAGAACCTTGCTCCGGCGGCTCAGGATGCGGCGCGGGCGGTCCGTGATCTGGTGCCGGAGTTGCGGGCGGTACAGCAGCAGGTGCAGCAGGCGTTCTTTCAGCAGTTCGCCGGGCAGATTGACGCCGCGGTCCGGAACCTCACGCCGCTGCGGGAGGGCCTATCCGGGGTTGCCACGGAGTTCGGCCGGGCCGCGTCGGAAGGGCTGCGGTTCGCGGCCTCTCAGGACGCCGTGAGGCCCCTTCAGGGGCTCATTGAGGGCACGCGCCGGGCGGTGTCCGGGCTCCAGACGGCGGTTGCGCCGCTCGCCAAGGGGTTTCTCGACGTTGCGGCTGCCGTCGCCGCGGCATTCGGCCCGCAGGTCGGGGAAGCGATCGGCGAGGTTGGTGCGCGGATCGGGACCGCGCTGTCTGTGTCCGCAGCATCGGGGCGCGCGGTTGAAGCGGTACGCGGGGCCGTAGAGGTCTTCCAGCAGCTCGGTGACATTGCGCGGAACGTCGGGGACATCATCGGCGGCGTGTTCCGCGCGGCGGACACGTCGGGCGGAGGACTGCTCACGCGGTTGGAGGAGGTTACGCAGGCGTTCTCCGACTTCGTAAACAGTGATACCGGGCAGACGGCTATCGGGAACCTGTTCGGCACGCTGTCCACCATCGGCCAGCAGCTGGGGCCGATCTTCGCGGCGCTGGTCACACAGGTGGGTGCGATTGCTCCGGCGTTGGCGGGGGTGTTCGAGGCGATTGGCCCGGCGATCACAGGGTTGATCAATTCGGTGGGGCCTGCGATTGCCTCGCTGGGCCCGGGGTTGCAGTCGGTAGCTGAGGGGTTGGCGGGAGCGTTCGAGGCGGTGGGGCCTGCGTTGGGCCCGCTCGCCTCGGCCCTGGGCGAGATCTTGTCGGCTGTCGCGCCTTTGCTGCCGCTGGTGGGGAATTTGGCGGCGACGCTGGCGGGGGCGCTGGCGCCGGTCCTTCAGCTTGTTGCCCAGGCGTTGGGGCCGGTCATTGACGCTCTGGCCGGTGCCTTGGCTCCGGTGTTGCCTCCGTTGGCAGAGGCGTTCACCACGTTGGTGACGGCGTTGACGCCGCTGGCGACGACGATAGGTCAGGCTTTGGCTGACATTCTGACGGCGCTGGCTCCGGCGCTATTGCAGGTGGCTACGTTTGTCGGGCAGTTGGCGGCAGCGTTCGCGCCATTGATTGAGCAATGGGTGTCGGCCCTTATGCCGGTACTGCCTCCGCTGGTGGAGGCGTTCAGCGCGTTGCTGACGGCGTTGCTTCCGATTCTCCCGCCGATTCTCCAGTTGGTGCAGGCATTGACGCCACTGCTCTCGCTGGCCCTTCAGTTGTTGGCGCCGATTTTGCAGATTGCAGCTGCGTTTGTGTCGTGGGTGGCCATTCAGGTGGTGGTGCCGATCATTCAAGGTGTGGTGACGGTTCTGTCGGCGATCGTCACAACGCTGGCAAATGTGATCACGGGTATCTCTGGGTTTGTGAGTAGCGTCATCTCGTTCTTCTCGAACCTGGGGACAACTGTGTCTGGGCTGGTATCGGGAATGATTTCAGCTGTGGTCGGGTTCTTCGCGGGCTTGCCGGGCCGTGTTGGTGGGGCTATTTCGACGGTGGTGAGCACGGTGACGGGAGTGTTCACACGGGCCAAGTCGGCCGCTGTGAGTGCGGTAACGGGGCTGATGTCGAGCGTCGTTGGGTTCTTCCGTGGCTTGCCAGGGAAGATCGGTTCCGCTCTTTCTGGGGTGGGTTCGAAGATCGCCGGAGTGTTCCGGTCGGCGGGGGCTGGGGTGAAGTCGGCGGTGAGCAGCCTGATCAGCGGTATCGCGACTCTGTTCACTTCCCTGCCCGGCAAGATCATTTCGGCGTTGGGGAACATCGGGTCGAAGATCACCAGCGCCATCAAGAACAGCCTTCCAGGGCCGATCAGGAAAGTGCTGCCGTTCGCGAACGGCGGCATTGTCTACGGCCCTACACATGCGTTGATAGGCGAGGCCGGCCCCGAGGTGGTCATCCCGCTCTCCAGGCCGCAGCGCGCCCGGCAGCTCGCCGAGCAAGCGAATCTCTCCGAACTCCTCGGCTGGGACAAAGCCTCACCCGAGAAGTCCAGCAGCGGCGGCGTGACGATCGCGCCGGTCTTCAACATGACCGCCGTCGGTGACCCGGAGATGACCGCCCGCCGCGTGCTGCGCCGACTGTCGATGGCCTACGCGCTCTGACTCATCCACCCCCGCAGGGGTCCCCTAAGCTGAGATCGCTGCTGGTTGTGGGCCGGGCGACCACCGCGACGGAGGTACGCCCGTGCTGGCCGACTTCATCGAAATCGGCGGCGTCGAGATCGTCAATCACGCCCGGTTGCGACAGTACCTCCAGACAGTCGGGTCACCCCTGACGTCCGGGGCCAGCATTTGCGCCTGTGACAGCCTGACAGCCGAAGTGCTGGACCACCTTCCCTACACGACGCCGGAGCAAGACGCCGCCCCCTGGTGGGACCCGGACGTGCCAGAGTCGGAGGACTTCGCCGGCCTCCTGGTGCTCTCCGCCGAGGGCCTGGACGACTACCCGGTCAAACGGACCGTGACGAACGCAGTCGTCGGCGGAGGCAGCATCGGCCCGGCCCGCACACTCCCGCGCACGATCACAGTGACCGGCCTCCTCCTCGGCGCAACGTGCTGCGCTGTGGACTACGGCCTTCACTGGCTCGCGGAGGCGCTGCAAGGCTGCACTGGCGGGCAGTGCGACGGGGACTGCCTCACCCTCTACAACTGCTGTCCTACGGAGGACATGGCCCCGGAGGAGTTCAACGCGCGGCACCGCCGGTCGCTGCGCCGTGTCGCCCTGGTCGACGGGCCGCGCGTCATCTCCCGCACCGGCGACGGCTGCACCGGCGGCCAGTGCTCATCCGGGGCGGACATCGTGACCGTTGAGTTCGTCCTCACCGCCGGCGCCCCGTGGCTGTGGACCGACCCGACGCCGATCCTGGCCGTCACGCCGCCGGCCGACGACAGCGACGAGTGCGTGACCTGGTGCCTGCACGGTGCACCCACGCCGACGTACTGCCTGCCAGTCGCCGAGGACTGCCCGCCCGGCACGGTCGCGGCCGCGGTAGTCGACGGCGGGTGCGGCAGCGGCTGGCCGGTCCACGAGGAGGAGCCGGAAGTCCCGTGCACCGGGTGCCGTTTCGCGCGGTGTCCCGATCCGACGGCTCGTTGCGGGGACCCGTCATGCACGCCACCGGCGCCGCCCGTGCCCACCTTGCCGGAGACCTGTTTCTGCCTGCCGCTCGCCGTGGAGCGCGAGTGCTACGAGATGGATCTCTCCCACCGGCCGGGGTGGTCGGTCGACGCCCCGATGATCACCGTGCGGGCGGGGAGCAGTGACCTGCGGAACCTGACGATCACGTTCTACGAGCGGTCGCCGGGCCACGACGACCTGACCTGTGCCCAGATCGCCGACCTGGAGCGGTGCAACCCGCACTCGGTCTACCACGTGGCTTTCGTACCCGCGGGCGGCGCCCTGACCCTGGACGGTCAGGTCGGCCGCGCCCTGGTCGAGTGCGGCGGCGTGTGTGAGTCCTCCCCGGACGTCTACGGCCGCGACGGGACGCCCCCGACGTGGGCGCCGTTCGGCTGCGCCACGTACTGCGTGTGCATCGAGTCGGACGTCCAGAACCCACCGGCCCCCGATGCGCTCGTGACCGTTGCCGTGTCGGGGCGCGGGTACTGACCTGCCTGCCGCGCCCCGGGGCTGCCGTACGGCCGACGGCTACCCTGGGGCTGCCGCTGGTTGTGGGCCGGGCTCCTTCCTCACACGAGGGGCCCCATGGCTGTTGCCGGGTGCGGTACGCATACCGCGGAGATCATCGACCAGTCCGGTGCGACGGTGTCCGCCGCGGACATCCTCACCGAAGTCGAGTGGACGCGGATCCTGGACGAGACCAGCACGGCGCGCATCGTGGTCACCCCTGATGGGGATTGCTGCGAGCGGCTGGGACGCGTCCGCTCCTGGCGGCACAAGCTGATGGTCTACCGCGACGGGGTGTTCGTGTGGGGCGGCCCGATCATCCAAGTCGAATGGTCGCTCGGCCAGGTCGAGATCTGGGCCGGCGACATCCTCGCGTGGCTGGACCGGCGCGTCCCCCACGAGGACATCGCGTTCGGGGACTCGGATCTCACCGACATCGCGGCCTGGCTCGTCTCGGACGCTTTCGCGCCCGACGACCCCGGGCACTCCGTACAGGTGATCGCCCCGGCCGGGGTCCGTGGCGCGCGCCGGTACATCAAGGACGTGGGGCAGACCGGCGACCACCTCCGCGACCTGGCGGAGACCGGCCTGGACTACACCGCGGTCGGGGACACCATCGTCCTCCTGCCGGAAACCCACACAGCGAGCGTCGGACGTCTCACCGACGCCGACCTCCCGGACGGCCTGGTCGTCGCCGAGGACGGCACAGCTCTCGCCACCCGGTGGGTCGTCGCCGGCGACGATGACGGCGATGTTCTCGGGGAGGCCGGCGGCCCGCACGAGTACTACGGCTTGTTGGAGCGCTACCTCCAGCAGACCTCGATCCCCGACGACACGTCGGCCGCCGCGGCGGCCCGCTCCAAGCTCCGGTCGAGCTTGCCGGTGCCGGTGGTCATCGACTCCCAGGAGGTCACTATCAGTCCGCAGGCGGCGGTCGACGTCCCGAAGCTCGTGCCCGGCTGGTGCCTGGACATCACGAGCGCGCAGACATGCCGGACGATCACGCAGCGCCTGAAGATCACCGGCGTGAAAGTGACAGAGAACGGCGGCACCGAGAGCACGCCGGGCAGCGAGAGCGTCCAGGTCCAAGTGGCCGCGACCGGCGCGGAGGCTGGCTGATGGCGCTTCGTGGAGGCCCGGCCCGCCGGATGCCCGGCAACCCGCTCGGCGGTATGCTCCGCGACCTTGACCGGCGCACCCGCACGACCACGCGCCGCGCCAGCCGCCCCCGCTCCGCAGACACCCTTGCAGAGGCGGCTATCGAGCCGCGCACGGGCCCGCGAGGCGAGCGCGGCCCCGCTGGTCCCCCCGGCCCGCCGGGACCCTCGACAACAACCGTCACGGTCGCAGTGACGGGGGAAGACGGCCGCGCCCGCTGGGAGTTCACCACCCCCTACTCGCAGCCGCCCGTCCTCGCAGCGCTTCCCGTCGACCCCGATCCGGACGGGGACCGCAGCGTCACCGTCACCTTGGAAGAGGTCACCACCACGTACGCGGTCGTTCGGGTCTGGCGGACCCGTCCCCGTTGTGGGCAGGGCGTTGCCAACGCTGCCGGTCCCGGCGTCGCAGTGCACCTGGTGGCTTTTGCGGTAGCGCCACACCGGCGCGGTTAATCCCGCTTCTGGCCATCCGCGTGCTGGCTGCACGCACAGTGGGGGCGATCGATAAGGACGGCGGTGATGGTGGCGAACGCAGTAATCGCCGCAGCGATGATCTCCATGACTTCCTCGCAAAATCGAATTTCAGCGCCGAGTTGCGCTGTGTCATCAGAATGGCCCCGCGCCGGGTGGTGTGCAACGTCAGGGCGGGGATGGTCAGTCGGGAATCATCAATCCGAAATCCCCTATCGGAAAGCACTTGTTGGAAAGGTCCCCTTGTTTGCTGTCGGAACCCCCGTGTTTCATGGGAAAATCTCCGTGTCTCTAAGGGAAACGGCTGCGCCTGTGCTGAAATCGACGTTCATGAATCCGGAATCCTGCGAATCTCGCGGAAATGAAAAGGTTCCGAAGTCGTCTGAAACCCGCATCCATGGCTGGAAAGCGACGCCGGGACGTGGCCTCGCCGCGAGTCGCCATCGCGCGCAGACCGGGGAGCGTGGCCGGCCGTCGCTAGGCTGCTGGGTAGCCGCTGGTTGTGGGCCGGGCCGCCGTTTCTCGTATAGGGGTGCTGTGTGGCCAGCGTGTGCGTGTGCTCGGACTACTTCGTCGTCGATGCGGATGGGGAGCTTTGCCTCAGGCCCGGGAGCATGGGCCTGCGCCAGGTCCTGACGTTCAAGGACCCAGGTACACGCCAGTTCAGGAAGACCGCCTATCCGTGGCTGGCCCGGGTGTTCGTCCGTGTCCAGGGGGGCGGTGGAGGAGCGGCCGGGGCGAACGCTGCGGCGAATGAGTGCATCGTGCGGCCCGGCGGTGCCGGCGGCGGCTACTCGGAGTCGCTGATCGAGGCATCCGCGCTCGGCGTGGTGGAAACCGTCGTCGTGGGCGCGGGCGGTACTGCCGGGACGACCAATCAGGCCGGAGGGGCTGGCGGCACCAGCTCCTTCGGCGGGTTCGTCACCGCGCCGGGTGGAGACGGCGGCGGCGCCGTCCAGACCTCTGGCACGGCGATGGACGTCAGCTCTGCCGTGCCGGGGCCGTTCGCTGGGACGGGGCAGTGGGCGACGGGTGGCGGAGCAGGTGGCGGAGCGATCCGCCTGAACGGTACCAACGGCCTCAGCGGCGGCGGTGGCGATTCGAAGCTCGGGCACGGCGGGTTCGCCCGCGCATCCTCGGGCGCCGGGACCGCGCCCCGCGGGTACGGCGGTGGCGCGGGTGGCGGACTGTCCTACGGCGACGCTGAGACCGGGGCTGCGGGTGGTGACGGCATCGTGATCGTGGAGCTCTACGGCTGACCCCGGACACTGTCCGGACACGCATGTCCGGACGGTATCCGAGCTGGTCAGCGCGGCCTCCGTGCCACTGTCCGGCTATCCGCCACGCGGTGCCCGCCTCGGCGTCCGGATACTGCCCGGACACCGCGGTCGATAGACTCCCTCACGCCGCTGGTTGTGGGCCGGGCCAAGACCGAACCTCCGAAGGAGGGGTGAGCATCTTGGCGCGCTGCGGCTGTGGTGGCGGTCAGTGCAACTGCCTTGTCGTGGCCGGAGAGGGCACCACCGTTGACGGCTCCGGCAGTGTGGCGAACCCCTACATCGTCAGCGCGGAGCCCGTCACGTGCGACCAGGTGCGCCCGTGCTTCTCCGCCGGGGACGGCGCAGCCTACGACGCGGCTACGGGTGTCATCTCCGCCCGCCCCTCCACCGACACGGGTAACGGCCTGGAACTCGGCAGTGACGGCGGCCTCATGGTCCCCGGGGGCGTCGACTGCGACGAGGCGCGCGCCTGCTTCTCGGCTGGGGACGGCGCGGCTTATGACGTGGCTACCGGTGTTATCTCTGCCCGTGCCTCGGCCGACGCGGGCAACAACCTCGCGATCGGCGGCGATGGTGGCCTGTTCGTGCCGACCGGCGCCGCGACGGTGACAGCTGGGTGCGGGCTCACCGGCGATGGGTCCGGCAGTGCTCCGTTGGCGGTTTCGACCGGAACCTGGCCGTACCCGTGTGATCCGGCATCTGTCGGCGGGGTCGTGGTCTGTGACGCGAACGGTGTGCTGCGGTCCGAGCCGCGCGGGCGGGTTTCGTTCACCTCGTACAGCGAGTCGCGGACCTATGCCGATCTCACTGTGCCGTCCGCAGCCGACACCGTCGTCGATACCTTCACCACCACGGCGACGAATCCGGACCCGTGCCGGGGCGCCCTGCTGCTGGTCGAGCGGGAGGTGGACGCCTTCTTCACTCTGCCCGCTGGGGCTGGCGCTTCGTACGGGCAGGACACTGACGGGGTCTACTACTTGCGGAACACCGGCTCGTCGACCATGACAGGCGCCCATACGCAGACGACGAAGCTCTACCAGCACACGCTGTCGCTGGCGCCCGGTGCGACGGCGACGGTCAACCTGCCCGTGACCATGGGCCGAGGGTCGGGCGGGGCGACGTACGACCGCATTCAGGTGTTCATCCGCGCATTGCTCATCAGTCTGTGAGGGAGGATCATGCCCATCGTTGACGGCGCCGAGCCGGCCGGGCACACCGCGACGTATTACGTGGTCTACGACGACGGCACCGCTGGCCTGATCAAGGTCACGGGCGGGCACGAGCCGCCGCAACTCGCGCGGCCGGGCACTCTTGTGCCCGCGACCCGCTACGGGGCGCGCCTCGAGGAACTGACGGCGGACCACGCTGCGTACGTCGCTCAGCTCCAGGCGGCGGACGAGGTCCGGACGCGACAGGACTACGAGGCGCTGCTGGGCGCCGGCGTGCCGGAGGAGAACGCGCGCCGGATGTCCGGGCACATGGCATCGGAGGCCGACGGCCCGCACAGCGGCGATGGCTAGACTCCCGGGCCGAACCTCAGGCGAGGAGGGAAGGGCTGGTATGGCCGGGAGCACAGTCCTCACGAACGGGGTGCAGGTGTGTTCTCTCAAGCGGGACACGCCCCAGCTCATCCAGCAGAACGTGTACGCAGTCGTCCGGTTCCCGTTTGGGGCGGCCGAGCCGAGCGACCGGCTCGGGATGCATCAGGTGATC
The DNA here is from genome assembly GCF_002154605.1 of Streptomyces milbemycinicus. Taxonomy (GTDB): domain Bacteria; phylum Actinomycetota; class Actinomycetes; order Streptomycetales; family Streptomycetaceae; genus Streptomyces; species Streptomyces milbemycinicus. The sequence goes on from NZ_MUNE01000227.1 coordinate 40,470, forward strand.
CAGCCGGATGGCTACGTGGTCACCGCGTGGGACGTTGACGATCGGTCGGGCCTGATCTGGCCGTCGAAATGCGGTTGGGGCCATCTGTACGCCGTGATCCAGTGGGAGGCGCCCACGGAGACGAGCGGCCAGTACACGGAGTTGCGCGACCAGTACGCGCGTGACCCGCTCGGCATCAACGCCGTGATCGACACCACGGCGACGGACCATCGGGCACCCACGCCGGGCGCCCAGTTCTTCACCAAGAGCCACGGCATTTACGTGACCCCCTCGACGCCGCTCGCGCTGCGCGTCAGGCACAACGCATCTGGCCCGCTGAACCTGACGCTCGCGGAGTTCAAGTTGGCCATCCACGAGGCGGCCTGATCCCCGGGCGTCCTCCCTGCTCGTACAGTTGTCCGTAGCTGCTGGTTGTGGGCCGAGCTCCTGAACACAAGGAGGGCTCGCGTGGCCATACCCATGACCGCCGCCCAGTTCGCTGACGCTCTGCGCGCCGAGGGCCTGACCGTCGTTGAGGTCGGCAACTGGGAGATCCACAACCGCAACAGCAAGGGCCCGTGGGGCCCGGTGCATGGTGTGGTGATCCACCACACCGTCACCCGAGGCACCGCTACCACTGTGGACATCGTCCGCGACGGGTACAGCGGGCTGCCCGGCCCGCTCTGCCACGGAATGATCGCCAAGGACGGCAGCATCTACCTCGTCGGCTACGGCCGCGCCAACCACGCCGGGCTGGGTGATGACGATGTGTTGCGGGCCGTCATCGCCGAGCAGGGCCTGCCCGTCGACAACGAGGCCAACACCGACGGCAACCGCGCCTTCTACGGCTTCGAGTGTGAGAACCTCGGCGACGGTGAGGACCCGTGGCCCGCGGCCCAACTGGAGGCCATCGAGCGGGTATCGGCCGCCATCTGTCGGCACCACGGGTGGACGGCCCGTTCCGTCATCGGTCACCTGGAGTGGCAGCCGGGCAAGCAGGACCCGCGCGGTTTCACCATGGCGAGCATGCGCGAGCGGATCGCCAAGCGCCTCGGTCAGGCGGCGCCCTCCAAGCCGCTGCCGACGCCGAAGCGTCCGAAGGTCTCCCTGTCCCGGCTCATCAAGGCCGCCAAGACGGACCCGGGCAAGCAGGGGACGCCGGAGTCGTACGCCGGGACGAGGATCGTTGAGGCGGCCCTCGTGGATGAGGGGCTCCTCGCGCGGAAACGGCTGGATGGCCACTACGGCACGGACACCATCGAGGCCATGAGCGAGTGGCAGGAGCGATGCGGCTACCGCGGCCGCAAGCCCGGACAGGCCGCCGACGGCATCCCCGGCCGCGACTCCCTCACCCGGCTGGGCCGCAAGCACGGATTCGACGTCATCGGCTGAAAGGACCTTGCGACCATGGCAAACGGACCCATCGAACGGAAGGTGAGCGCGGCAAGCGCCGCGGCCTACCTCGCGTCGACCGGCCTCCTCGGCATCCTCGCCGCGGTGCAGGACAACGCCCGGCTGCTGGAGTGGATGCCCGACAGCCTCAGCCCGTTCGTGCTGGCGATCGTGCCCACGCTCACTACCTTTGCCGCCGGGTGGAAGGCCAAGCACACCCCGCGCGACGCCAGAGCCGAGGGGTGATCCCGTGGTGACCGGCATCCCGGCCCTCGACACAGCGCTGGTGTGGGGTGGCGCCGTATCCGCCCTTGCCGCTGTCGGCACCGTTGTGTGGCGGGGACTTCGCGGCGTGCTCCACCTCGGCCGGCGGGTGAACCAGTTCATGGACGACTGGGCCGGAGAGGAAGCGCGCCCCGGGGTGCCGGGCCGCCCGGGGGTCATGGCACGGGTGAGCGCGATCGAGGACCGGCTACAGCGGGTGGAACACGAGCTCTACCCGAACAGTGGCGGCAGCCTTCGGGACGCCGTGGACCTGGCAAACCAGCGGCTTGCCCGGCTGTGCCTCGATGAGGAGGAAGGCGGTACGACCGATCCGCAAGCACCGCCGCCCAGCCCGACAGCCCCCTAACGATCACTTCCGCGGTTGTGTGGCACTGATGAGCGGGGACTACTCGGCCACTGTCACCGTGTTCTGGTCTGGATCGGAGTCGTTACCCGCGGATAGCGGGACGGGGTCCTGCCAACCGTACTTCTGTGCCTGGCGTTGGCTGCGGGGCCGGGCCCGGCGGTCAGGCGGCGAAGGCGAAGTAGGTGCCGACCGTGAGGCCGGAGAAGGTGAGTAGCTGGCGGGGCTTGAGGCAGGTGAAGGCCGCGTGCATCCCGATACCGGCGACAACGGCGTACGGCATCGTACGGGGGAAGAGCAGTGCGGGCGGCAGCGCGATCTCCGCCGAGATGACGGTGACCGCGACCAGGCGCCAGAGGCGGACGTCCCGGTCGGTGAGGTTGCCCGTGTGACGGCGGACGAAGCCGGGGACGGCGTACTGGCGCCGGTAGGGCAGCTGGTCCCTGACCTGCGTGTAGGTATGAATCCACTGGGCAAGGTAGAGGCCGGTACGGAACTGGGGAGAGCGGATTTTCTGCCAGGCGCTGTTCCAGTAGATGTCGGTGGTGACCAGCACGAGGAGGCACCGAGCCCAGGTGTTCGCCGGGCTCAGGCCGTGTTCGACGTGCAGGCCGCGGCCGAGGTCTCCGGCGAGCAGCAGGCAGACGCCGGTCAGCAGGGTGTAGCGGACAGCGTTGGGGCTCTTGAGGTACAGCAGTTCCATCGCAGCCCCGGGCAGGACCACCAGCAGCGCGAGGCGGGGGGCAAGCCCGAGCGCCAGGGCTAGGGCGGCGCATGTACGGACGATGAGCGCGGGCCGGTAGATGCTGATCAGGAGACGGGACCGGGCAGGGCCGAGGCGCCGCTCGGCGATGTGGGCGTTGAGCGAGCCGGGAGTCAGGCGGTCCCAGCCGCCCTGGTCGAAGGCGAGGGCGAACCGCGCGGTGAGCACGGTACCGAAGATGATCCGGAACCACTGGAGGTGTCCGGGGTCGGTGGGGTGCTGGAAGCCGGAGGCGAGGGCGTCAAAGAACCACACGGCTGCTCCTCACCTCCACGGGCTGCTCGCCGCGGGCGGACAGGACGCGGCCGTGGCCGTCGATCCGGTCGTACCGGCCGCTGCCGATGAGGTGGTCGAGGATCGTCTGGAGCTGGGGCGGGCCGAGGATGAAGCTGCCCGGGGAGAGGTAGTCGTAGACGTTCACCGGCTCGGTGCGGCCGTCCTTGGTGCCGGTGAGCGAGATGATCGTGAAGGTGGCCCGGCAGAACATCTTCCAGCGCAGCCAGCGGCCGGGCAGGCGGGTGAAGCCGGTGATCATCCACGCCACCAGGCCGAGGGTGACGGCGATCTGGACAGTGGACAGCACGGATGCGTGCATGGGCAGGAACCTCCGGGCGTGGAGGGGAAGGTGAAGAGGGCGGCCCGCGCGGGGCGGGGCGCCCTCTTCACCTTCCCCTC
>NZ_MUNE01000228.1 GCF_002154605.1 Streptomyces milbemycinicus
GGGTGGGACTCCGGCTCGGCGCATGCGCCCGCGGCCGTGGCGAGTGTCAGCGCGAGGGCGCAGACGGCGGCGGGCCGGGTGCGCGTACGGGTCGATCGGCTGGTCGATGCCCCCATGGGGAAACGGTAGAGCCGCCCCGGCGGGCGGGCAACGGCCTTGCGCGCGGCGGCCGTCAGCGCCGTCAGCGCGCCGAGCCGTCCTCGGGCAGGTTGGTCAGCGCCTCGTCCACAGCGACCTCGCGCAGCATGCACGTCAGTCGGGCCGTGCAGACGCGCCGGTCCTGTTCGTCGGTGATGACGATCTCGTACGTGGCGGTGGAGCGGCCACGGTGGACGGGCGTGGCGACGCCGGTCACCAGGCCGGAGCGGACCCCGCGGTGGTGGGTGCAGTTGAGGTCCACACCGACAGCGATCTTGGCGCTGCCGCCGTGGAGCATCGAGCCGACCGAGCCGAGGGTTTCGGCCAGTACCGCCGAGGCGCCGCCGTGCAGCAGCCCGTACGGCTGGGTGTTGCCCTCGACCGGCATCGTGCCCACCACGCGGTCGGCGGAGGCCTCGAGGATCTGCACGCCCATGCGGGTGCCGAGGTGCCCGGCGGAGAACAGCGCGGGGAGGTCCACGCCGAGCGCCGCGTACTCGTCGATGACCTCTTGCGGGAAGGTCGCACCGGTCTGCTCGCCCATGGGGTCCTGCTCCATTTCGCTCGGGTGTCCTGCCGTCGTTGTGCTGATGGCCGAATCCTGTCAGTCGACTGAGCAAACGCTTAGGCGGGGTGGGCTTGTTCCAGGCGGACCACCACGGACTTGCTGGCGGGGGTGTTGCTGGTGTCGGCCGTCGAGTCCAGCGGGACCAGGACGTTGGTCTCCGGGTAGTAGGACGCCGCGCAGCCGCGCGCGGTCGGGTAGTGGACGACCCGGAAGCCGGGCGCGCGGCGCTCGCTGCCGTCCGTCCACTCGCTGACCAGGTCCGTGTACGAGCCGTCGGCGAGGCCGAGCTCGCGCGCGTCGTCGGGGTTGACCAGCACCACGCGGCGGCCGTTCTTGATGCCCCGGTAGCGGTCGTCCAGGCCGTAGATGGTGGTGTTGTACTGGTCGTGCGAGCGGAGGGTCTGCAGCAGCAGCCGGCCCTCGGGGACCCGCGGATACTCGACGGGCGCGGCGGTGAAGTTGGCCTTGCCGGTGGCGGTGGGGAAGCTGCGGGAGTCGCGCGGGGCGTGCGGCAGCGCGAAGCCGCCGGGCCTGGCGACCCGGGCGTTGAAGTCGTCGAAGCCGGGGATCACGGCCGCGATACGGTCGCGGATCGTGCCGTAGTCCTTCTCGAACTCCTCCCAAGGGGTGCGGCTTTCGGCGCCCAGCACCCGACGGGCCAGCCGGGCGACGATGGCGGGCTCCGAGAGCAGCCCGGGGCTCGCGGGCGTAAGGCTGCCGCGCGAGGCGTGCACCATGCCCATGGAGTCCTCGACGGTGATGAACTGCTCGCCGCCGCCCTGCAGATCGCGCTCGGTGCGGCCGAGCGTGGGCAGGATGAGCGCCCGCGCGCCGGTGACCACATGGGACCGGTTCAGTTTGGTGGACACATGGACGGTGAGCCGGGCGCGGCGCATCGCGGCCTCGGTGACCTCCGTGTCGGGGGAGGCGGAGACGAAGTTGCCGCCCATGGCGAAGAAGACCTTGGCCTGTCCGTCGCGCAGCGCCCGGATGGCCCGTACGACGTCGAAGCCGTGCTCGCGGGGCGGGGCGAAGCCGAACTCCCGCTCCAGGGCGTCCAGGAAGGCCGGGGCGGGGCGCTCGAAGATGCCCATGGTGCGGTCGCCCTGCACATTGCTGTGCCCGCGCACCGGGCACACCCCGGCGCCGGGACGGCCCACATTGCCCCGCAGCAGCAGGAAGTTGACGACCTCCCGGATGGTGGGCACGGAGTGCTTGTGCTGGGTCAGGCCCATGGCCCAGCACACGATGGTGCGCTGGGAGGCGAGGACCATCGCAAGCGCCCGGTCGATCTCGGCCCGCTCCAGGCCCGTGGCGCGCAGGGTCTCGTCCCAGTCGGCGGCGCGCGCCGCGGCGGCGAACTCCTCGAACCCGTGGGTGTGCTCGCGGATGAACGCCTCATCGACCGCGCCCGCGCCGGGGGTGGTCTCCGCGGCCTCCAGGATCAGCCGGTTCAGGGCGCGGAAGAGGGCCTGGTCGCCGCCCAGCCGGATCTGCAGGAAGAGATCGGTGAGCGCGGTGCCGCCGCCTACCAGGCCGCGCGGGGTCTGCGGGTTCTTGAACCGCTCCAGGCCCGCCTCGGGCAGCGGGTTGATGCTGATGATCTTCGCGCCGCCGGCCTTCGCGCGCTCCAGGGCGGAGAGCATCCGCGGGTGGTTGGTGCCCGGGTTCTGGCCGGCCACGATGATCAGATCGGCCTGGTGGAGGTCGTCCAGCAGCACGCTGCCCTTGCCCACGCCAAGGGTTTCGGTCAGCGCCGAGCCGGAGGACTCATGGCACATGTTCGAGCAGTCGGGCAGGTTGTTGGTGCCGAATTCGCGGGCGAAGAGCTGGTAGAGGAAGGCGGCCTCGTTGCTGGTGCGCCCCGAGGTGTAGAACACGGCCTCGTCGGGGGAGGCGAGGGCGGTCAGTTCCTCGGCGATGATGTCGAAGGCGCGCTCCCAGGTCACCGGCTCGTACGACTCGGCGCCCTCGGGCAGATACATCGGCTGGGTGAGGCGGCCCTGCTGGCCGAGCCAGTAGCCGCTGCGGGTGGCGAGGTCGGCGACGGGGTGGGCGGCGAAGAAGTCGGGGGTGACGCGGCGCAGCGTCGCCTCCTCGGCGACGGCCTTGGCGCCGTTCTCGCAGAACTCGGCCTTGTGCCGCTTGTCCCCCTCGGGCCAGGCGCAGCCGGGGCAGTCGAAGCCGTTCTTCTGGTTGACCTTGAGGAGGGTGAGCGCGGTGCGGCGCACGCCCATCTGGCGCTGGGCTATGCGCAGCGTATGGCCGATGGCGGGCAGCCCGGCGGCGGCGTGCTGTGGGGCGGCTACTTCGGGTGCGTCCTGCACGGGGTCGCCCGCGGGCGGCTTGGCTGCCATATCGCTTCTCCCATCGCGCGCTACGCGCTCGGACTCACTCCGACCTTTCACAGAGCAACCGATCCTTTCATGGCGCACCTGGTTCTGGGACGGGAGTCGGGGCGGTTCTCGGGCGGGAGACGGCGAGCGTTGTCGGTGGGGCGTGGCAGGATCGGGGGCGTGGCAGAGAAAGCATCGAAGAAGACCGCAGCGCCCGCGACCGCCGACCGTGCGGGAGACCGCCCCCGGCTGCTCCTGCTGGATGGGCATTCCCTGGCATATCGGGCATTCTTCGCGCTGCCGGCGGAGAACTTCAACACCACCACCGGCCAGACCACCAACGCGATCTACGGCTTCACCTCGATGCTGGTGAACACGCTCCGTGATGAGCAGCCCACGCATCTGGCCGTGGCGTTCGACGTCTCGCGCAAGACCTGGCGCTCCGAGCAGTTCACCGAGTACAAGGCGAACCGCTCCAAGGCCCCCGACGAGTTCAAGGGCCAGGTCGAGCTGATCGGCGAAATGCTCGACGCGATGAGCATCACCCGCTTCGCGGTGGACGGCTTCGAGGCCGACGACATCATCGCCACCCTCGCCACCCAGGCCGAGGCCGAGGGGTTCGAGGTGCTGATCGTCACGGGCGACCGCGACTCGTTCCAGCTGGTCAGCGACCATGTCACGGTCCTCTACCCGACGAAGGGCGTCTCCGAGCTGACGCGTTTCACCCCCGCCAAGGTCGAGGAGAAGTACGGCCTCACCCCGCGGCAGTACCCGGACTTCGCCGCGCTGCGCGGCGACCCGTCGGACAACCTCCCCGGCATCCCGGGCGTCGGGGAGAAGACCGCCGCGAAGTGGATCAACCAGTTCGGCTCCTTCGCCGAGCTGGTGGAGCGGGTCGCGGAGGTCAAGGGCAAGGTCGGCGACAAGCTCCGCGAGCACCTGGAGTCCGTCAAGCTCAACCGCCGGCTGACCGAGCTGGTGCGGGACGTCGAGCTGCCAGCCGGCCCCGACGGCCTCAAGCGCATTCCGTACGACCGGCAGGCGCTGTCGGTGATCATGGACGCGTTGGAGTTCCGCCACCAGAACTTCCGGGACCGCGTCCTGGCCGTCGACCCCGGCGCCGCCGAGGAGGAGCCCGCGGCCGCGGCCCCCGGCGTCGAGGTGGACGGCGTGGTGATCGGTTCGGGCGAGCTGGCCCCCTGGCTGGAGCGGCACGGCGCCGGGCCGCTGGGCCTGGCCACCGTCGACACCTGGGCGCTGGGCAGCGGCAGCGTCAGCCAGATCGCCCTGGCCGCCGCCTCGGGACCGGCCGTCTGCTTCGACCCGTCGGCGGTGGACGAGCCTGACGAGCGGGCCTTCGCCGACTGGATCGCGGACCCGGAGCGGCCGAAGGTGATGCATGACGCCAAGCGCGTGATGCGAGTCTTCGACGAGCAGGGCTGGGCCGTGGCCGGGGCCGCCATGGACACCGCGCTCGCCGCCTATCTGGTCAAGCCCGGCCGCCGCTCCTTCGCGCTGGACGCCCTGTCCGTCGAGTACCTGGGCCGCGAGCTGTCCCCGGCCGCCGCCGCGGAGAGCGGGCAGCTGGCCTTCGGCGCCGACGAGCAGGCCGAGCAAGACGCCCTGATGATCCAGGCCCGGACGATCCTGGACCTCGGCGAGGCGTTCGGCCGGCGGCTCGCCGAGGTCGGCGCGGTGGAGCTGCTGCGCGATGTCGAGCTGCCCATCTCCGCGCTGCTGGCCCGTATGGAGAAGGCGGGCATCGCGGCGGACCGGGACTGGCTGGACCGCATGGACCAGCGGTTCGCCGGGGCTGTACAGCAGGCCGTCAAGGAGGCACACGACGCGGTGGGCCATGAGTTCAACCTCGGGTCCCCCAAGCAGCTCCAGGAGGTGTTCTTCGGCGAGCTCGGCCTGCCCAAGACCAAGAAGATCAAGACCGGGTACACGACGGACGCGGACGCGCTGGCCTGGCTGGCCACGCAGACCGACCACGAACTCCCGGTGATCATGCTGCGCCACCGCGAGCAGGCCCGGCTCCGCTCCACCGTCGAGGGCCTGATCAAGGCCATCGCTCCCGGCGGCCGCATCCACACCACCTTCAACCAGACCGTGGCGGCCACCGGCCGGCTCTCCTCCACCGACCCCAATCTGCAGAACGTCCATGTGCGCACCGAGGAGGGTCGGGCCATCCGGCGCGGCTTCGTCGTCGGCGAGGGCTTCGAGTCGCTGCTGACCGCCGACTACAGCCAGATCGAGCTGCGCGTCATGGCCCATCTGTCCGAGGACGAGGGCCTGATCGAGGCGTTCACCTCCGGCGAGGACCTGCACACCACCGTCGCCTCCCAGGTCTTCGGCGTGGCCAAGTCCGAGGTCGACCCGGAGATGCGCCGCAAGATCAAGGCGATGTCGTACGGGCTGGCGTACGGGCTGTCGGCGTTCGGCCTGTCCCAGCAGCTGGGCATCACCCCGGACGAGGCGCGCAAGCTGATGGACACCTTCTTCGAGCGGTTCGGCGGGGTGCGCGACTATCTCCAGCGCGTCGTCGACGAGGCCCGGGCCACGGGCTACACGGAGACCATGCTCGGCCGCCGCCGCTATCTCCCGGACCTCAACAGCGACAACCGCCAGCGCCGTGAGATGGCCGAACGCATGGCGCTCAACGCGCCGATTCAGGGCACCGCCGCCGACATCGTGAAGATCGCGATGCTTCGGGTGGACGAGGCGTTGACAAAGGAGAAATTGTCGTCGCGGATGCTGCTCCAGGTGCACGACGAAATCGTGGTGGAGGTCGCCCCGGGGGAGCGGGAGCAGGTGGAGGCCCTGGTGCGCCGGGAAATGGCCGGAGCCTTCCACCTCCGGGCCCCGCTCGACGTGTCCGTCGGGGCCGGAACGGACTGGGAATCGGCGGCGCATTAGGGGCCGTTTCCGGGCCTGAGGGGCTGGCCGCGAGGGGCGATATGGGCGGTACGTACTGGTAGCTGTGGGGCGGCAAATTGCCGTAGTGTCACGGGGGTTGGCGCGGGGGAGCGCGCTCACTGCTCGACAGGGAGGGACATACGCATGGCACCGCACATCGGCCGACGACTGCGCAAGGGGGCGGCCACGACGGCGGTGGCGGCGGTCGTGATGGCCGCTCTCACCGCCTCACAGGCCCCCGGGCTCGCCGGTACGGCCCGGGACCAACACCACGACAGCGCCGCCGGTGAGAAGCCGGCCCCGCCGTCCGTGGACACCCCCATCGACGGCGGCTCGTCGTACCACACCGATCTGCCACCCCTGCAGAAGCCCGGCAAGCCCGGCACCTCCATCGATCTGCCGGGGCTGCCGGACGACGTCGCGGCCGCCGAGGCGGGCATCCCCGCGACGGTGCTCGACGCGTACAAGAAGGCCGAGTCGGCCCTCAAGGAGTCCAAGCCCGGCTGCAACCTGCCCTGGCAGCTGCTCGCCGCCATCGGCAAGGTCGAGTCCGGCCAGGCGCGCGGCGGCCGGGTCGACGCCGAGGGCACGACGTACACGCCCATCCTGGGCCCGGTGCTCAACGGCAACGGCTTCGCCCGGATCACCGACACCGACGGCGGCGCGTACGACGGGGACACCACCCACGACCGGGCGGTCGGGCCCATGCAGTTCATCCCGTCCACCTGGGCCAGCTGGGGCCGGGACGGCAACGGCGACGGCGAGAAGAACCCGAACAACGTCTATGACGCCGCGCTCGCGGCCGGTGCGTATCTGTGCGCGGGCGGCCGCGATCTGTCGATCAAGGCCGATCTGGACAAGGCGATCCTCGGGTACAACCACTCGCAGGAGTATCTGGCCACCGTCCTGTCCTGGTTCGAGTACTACAAGAAGGGCACCCACGAGGTGCCCGACGGCACCGGCGTGCTGCCCGACCCGGACAAGAACAGGGGCGGCTCGGACGGCGGCGGCGTGATGGGTCCCTGGGGGCCCGGCGGCTGGGGTGTCGGGCCGTTGTGCGCATGGGCCGTGCCGGTGCCGGTGCCTGTGCCAGTGCCAGTGCCGGTGCCGGTGTCGGTGTCGGCCTTGGTGTCGGCCTTGGTGTCCGCGCCCGCCCGTCGGATCGTCCGGAAGGGGCCTTCGGGCCCGAACCCCTCGGGGAGCGGCCCGAGATGGTCGAAGACCTCGATCATCTCGTCGTCGATGCCGGGCTCGGGCAGCATCTCGGTGGCCGCGAGAAGTGCCTTGCGCGCCCCTGTGGCCGTGCGGAACCGGTCCTCGGGATCGGGCTGCAGCAGATTCGCAATCACCTGCCACAGCGGCTCGGGCACCCCCGTGGGCGCGTTCGGCACGCCCTGCTCGAACAGCTTGATCAGGGCGTCCGCGTCCGGTTTGTGCCCGCTGAGCAGATACAGGGCCACCAGCCCGACCGCGAAGAGGTCGGCGGGGAAGTCCGGCTCCTCGCCCATCATCTGCTCGGGCGCGAAGTAACCGGGCGTCCCCATCACGTAGTTGGCCTCGGTGAGCCGGGGTTCTCCCTTCGTGAGCGCGATGCCGAAGTCGGACAGCCGCACATGCGGCCGACCGGTCCCGGTGGCCTCCAGCAGGATGTTCGCGGGTTTGATGTCGCGGTGGACCACGCCTTCCGCGTGCACCGCCGCCAGGCCGGAGAGCAACTGGTCGAGCAGCGTGCACACATAGCGCGGCGGCAGCGGGCCGTAGTCCCCGATGAGGTGGGCGAGCGAGCCGCCGCCCACCAGGTCCATGGTGAACAGCACCTTGTCGTCGTCCGCCGCCCAGCTGGCCGGTGCCAGCACATAGGGGTGGTCGATACGCAGCGCCTGTTCCCGTACGAACCGCAGCAAGGTGTGCGCGTCGCGCTGCTGCAGCACCTTCGCCGCGACGTAGCGGCGGCGCCGGTGGTCCCAGACGCGCCATACAGCGCCCACGCCACCGCGCCCGATCGGGTCGACCAGCTCGTACCGGCCCGCGAAGACTTCACCCATCGCGCGGCCCCCGCCCACTCATCGGCTCGTCAGCAGTCCATCAGCCCATCAGTTCTGGTGCGCCTCGTAGTGGGCGACCGCCTCGGCGGTCCGCCCGGCGCCGTACACCCGGAGGAACTCTGCCAGCTCCGGGTGGGTGGGGGCGAGGGTGTCGGCGGCGTCGATGATGTCGCCCGCGGCGGATACCGAGCGCAGCAGCGACTGGATCTCGCGGACCACGCGCCGCACGGTGGGGGCGCCGGTGCTCGCCGTGGTCTGTGTGGTGTTCAGCACGGAGCCGCCCGCGGACTTCTTGATCTCCTCCATGCGCTCGGCGGCCTCGGCGGCGCTGACCCGGCCGTCCGCCGCCTGGCTCGACAGCTCCTGCAGGGCCTGTACCCGCTGGACGACGGCCGGGTTGCCGATCTTGGCTCGCTGGCCGCTCATCAGCTGAGAGAGCATGGGCGCGGACAGACCGAGGACGGCGGCGAGGCGGGCCTGGTTGAGTCCGAGATCGTCGATGAGACGACGGAAGAGCGCCCCCAGCGGTTCCCCGTACCAGCTGCGCTGCAGCTCCCGTGCGCGGGCGGTGGCATCCTGCTGTGCTGCGTCCATTCGCTCTCCCCTTCGCTTCGCTGCAGCGAATCTTGCGTGGCATCCTACGGAGGGCGGTACGCGCGAGCGATACCCGGTCGGGAAAGGGGGCCACAACCAGGTATCCTGATCGGCGACGGGGCCTTAGCTCAGTTGGTAGAGCGCCGTCTTTGCATGGCGGATGTCAGGAGTTCGACTCTCCTAGGCTCCACTTTCGTCACCGGCCAGGACACCAGAAGCGTGCCCTGGCCGGTTTGTCTTGCCGCCCAAGTCCCGCGGGTGCCTTGGCGTGGTTGGCCCGCGCGGGCCGGCAGCGCCGTTCCGGGGCATTGTCCTCCCATATGTTGCCCAGTGTTGCCGCTCTCGCCGTTGTCGCGTGCAACACCTTTGGAATGCCTCACTCTGGCCTCAACTCGGGCATGTGGTCCGGGAGTCGTCTGGTCGGCGCGATCCGCCGTGCGGGGAGACAAGATGCGTGAGCTGCGGCCCTTGGGTGAGGGTCTGAGCCAGGAATGCCGGGATTTTGCCTTGGCGCTGCGGGACCTGTTCAAAGGGCTGGACGTCTCGGTGCGCAGATACGCCGCGCGCAGGTATCGCGATCCGGGCACGCTCTCGCGCTATCTGAGCGGGACGCGCATCCCCCCGTGGGAGTTTGTGCAGGACCTGTTCACCGATCTCGCCGAGCGGCGGGGCACCGCGGCGACCCCGGCCGCGATCGAGCTGGTGCGGGAGCTGCACCGGGCCGCGGTGCACACGAGCGGATCGCCCGGTCACGCCATGGAGATCCTCCAGCATCAGCTGGCGGACGCCGACCGGGAGGCCAGGACGTCGAGCGTGACGGAGGACGTGCTGGGGGAGGCGCTGCTCGACCGGCAGCACCGGATCGCCGATCTCGAGGTGCGGCTGAACCAGCTGGAAGCGGCGTGGGCGACGGAGCGCACCCGGGCGGACACGCTGGAGCTGGGTCTTCCCGACCAAGCGGAGCTGATCAAGGAGCGGGACATGCTCCAGCGCGAGGTGAAGCGCCTCACCGAGGAGCTGGAGGATGTGCGGCTGCGCGGGTTACTGGCGGAGGACCGCTGCCAGATGCTGGAGCGGCAGCTGGCCATGGTGGAGTCCCAGCGCCCCGCCGCGGCCCCGGCGCCGGACGGGGTGCCCGACGCCCCCGCGGAGCCCGTGATGTCCAAGCCCTGCTCGGGGCCTCGTCCCAAGATCCTTGTGGTCGACGACCAGCACAACAACCTGCTGGCCATGGCAGCCGTGCTGGCCAAGCTGGACCAGGAGCTGGTGACCGCGTCATCGGGGCAGGAAGCTCTCAAGGCCCTGCTCGACCATGACGACTTCGCGGTGATCCTGCTGGATGTGCAGATGCCGGAGATGGATGGGTATGAGACCGCGGCCCATATCCAGCGGCGGACCCGCAACCGGGACATCCCGATCATTTTCATGACCGCGATGGGCGCCGATCCGGAGCACTCCTCCCGGGGATACGCGGCCGGTGCGGTGGATTACATCGCCAAGCCGTTCGACCCCTGGGCGTTGCGTGCCAAGGTCTCGGTCTTCACGGAGATCTTTCTGGAGCGGCGCCGGTACAGCGAGCGCGTCGCCGCCCGCTGACCGGCCCGGCTCAGCGATCGTTCTCGTTCGCCTGCTTGGTCTGCGCCTCCGGGTCGAGTGCGGACTGGTCGCTGCCGTCCACCGACGTCAGCGGCTCGCGCCCGCTCAGTTCGGTCGCCGCCGGGGGCTCGACCAGCCAGTCGGGGTTGGCCTGCCTGTCCCACCACTTCCACGCGGTGAAGATCCCCGCGCCCACGAGGCCGACGAAGGCCGTGCGCTTGGCGATGCGGCCGGTGCGGTCCCTCCTGCGGCGGCGCCTGGCGAGCTTGTGGATGTCGGCCGCGGTCACATGGTCACGCAGGGCGGCGAGGGCCGCGGCGCTGCGGGTGACGGCCTCCTCGCACACCGGCCCGGCGGTGGCGCGCGCCTCGGCCACCGCGTGCTGGACGCGCGGCCCGGTGTACCGCGCGGCCTCGCGCGCCGCCTTGCGGGTGCGGGCGGCGGCCCGGGTGGCGGCGTCGTCGACCCCGCGCGGCAGGGTGCCGCGGGCCTGGGTCAGCCGCGGCGCGATATGCACGTGGTACTGGTTGCCTGCGGTGTAGCGGGCCTGGTGCGCGGCGTGTGAGACCTTCGGCCCCAGCCGTACGCGAGCCGTGTGCGCGTAGCGCGTGGCGGCGTCCTTGGCCGTACCGGCGTAGGGCGCCACCACCTCCGCCGCGTGCAAGACGCTGCCCTTGGCGGTGCCGGTCGCGGCTCGCACGCTCTCCATGCGGGTCACGGGATCCTCCCCTTTCCGTTTCATGAAAGATCATGCCTGTTTGTGACGATCATGCCTGTATGCAGGGTGCCGGGCACGCGCGGCCGGGCATCCGGGGCACGTACGGGTTCCCGTCCGGGCCGGTATGAATCGTGTGTGCCGCGCGCCGCTTCGTGGGTACGCGTCGTCGCGGCGTCCGTGCGAGGATCAAGGGACCGCAATGAAAACTATGGAAGGTAGATCGTGGCTGAGCAGCTCTACGCCACCCTGAAGACGAACAATGGCGACATCGTGGTCCGGCTGCTGCCGAACCACGCCCCCAAGACGGTCAAGAACTTCGTGGAGCTCGCCGAGGGCACCCGTGAGTGGACCCACCCGGCGACCGGCAAGCGGGCCAAGGAGAAGCTGTACGACGGCACCGTCTTCCACCGCGTGATCAGCGGCTTCATGATCCAGGGCGGTGACCCGCTGGGCAACGGCACCGGTGGCCCCGGCTACGAGTTCGGCGACGAGTTCCACCCGGACCTGGCGTTCAACAAGCCGTACCTGCTGGCGATGGCCAACGCCGGCCCGGGTACCAACGGCTCGCAGTTCTTCATCACCGTCGCGCCGACCGCGTGGCTGACCGGCAAGCACACCATCTTCGGCGAGGTCGTCGACGAGGCGGGCAAGAAGGTCATCGACGCGATCGCGGGCACCTCGACCAACCCGCGCACCGACCGCCCGCTCAACGACGTGGTCATCGAGTCGGTCGTCGTGGAGACCCGCGAGGGCTGAACCCGAGGGCTGACCTCGAGGCCGTCATCGCCACGGCGGAGCCGCATGTCGATGCAGCCGGCTTCCGCCGCGTGCCGGGCCCGTGCCGGGCCTCGCTGGACCGGTGGCGGGAACTCCGCGCCCCGCCTGTCCGTCTTGACGGCAGGCAGGCGGGCACGTGGGCCCGGTGGGAGCATGGAGTGCAGGGCAAGGGGAGACGATGGAGGACCAGGCGGTCTGCTGCTATCGGCATCCGCAGCGGGAGACCGGCATAAGCTGTGTCCGCTGCGAGCGGCCGATCTGCCCCGAGTGCATGATCAGCGCCTCGGTCGGTTTCCAGTGCCCGGAGTGCGTGCGCGGCGGTGCACAGGGCTCCTCCGGGGGGCGTGTCCCGACGGGGCACCCGGTGCGGGACGCCAGGCCGCGCACGATAGCGGGCGGCGCGCTCACCGCCGACCCGCGGCTGGTCACCAAGATCCTCATCGGCCTCAATCTCGCCGTGTGGTTCGTGGCGCTCGCGATCGGCGACCGGTTTGTGAACGCGCTGGATCTGGTGGGCCGGGCGTACGACCCCACCGCGGCCGGGCTGGTGGGGGTCGCCGAGGGCCAGTGGTATCGGCTGGTCACCGCGATGTTCCTGCACCAGCAGGCGTATCACATCGCCTTCAACATGCTCTCGCTGTGGTGGCTCGGCGGGCCGCTGGAGGCGGCGCTCGGCCGGGCGCGCTATCTCGCGGTGTATCTGCTGGCCGGGCTGGGTGGCAGCGCGCTGTCGTATTTGCTCGCCGCGCAGAACCAGCCCTCACTCGGCGCCTCCGGGGCGATCTTCGGCCTGCTCGGCGCGACGGCGGTCCTGATGCGCCGCCTCAACTACGACATGCGGCCGGTCATCGCGCTGCTCGTGCTCAACCTGATCTTCACATTCGCCTGGTCCGGCATCGCCTGGCAGGCCCATGTCGGCGGCCTGGTCGTGGGCACGGCTGTGGCGTACGGGATGGTGCACGCCCCGCGCGAGAAGCGCGCGCTGGTGCAGCGGCTCACCTGCGCGCTGATGCTGCTCGCGATCGTCGCGGTGGTGTGGCTGCGGACGGTGCAGCTCACCGGCTGACCGGCCGGAACCGGCCGTACGCAAGCGCCGCAGCTTCCGCCGCATCGGGGATGTCCACAGCACAGTTGTCCACAGCAAGCGCCTGATCTTGTGCAAGCTGTGGAGAACATCAGTGCGGGCCCGCACTCATCTGCGTTTCCCCAGGCAGGAGCAGGTGTGAGCGGTCGAACGGATGTGTTCGGCCGATCACACCGGCGTCAATGCGGCGGAAGTTATCCACAGATCTTCTGAGTTTTCCCCGGCTGTGGATAACTCTGTGGACGACCGGGGTGCGGAGGATCGGAGGGACGATCCTACTTCCACTGAGTGGAGACCACGAACCCGGCGGCGATGAAGCCGAAGCCGACCACGATGTTCCAGTTGCCCAGGGAATCGACAGGCATATCCCCGGTCGTCACGTAGAACATCACGATCCAGGCGAGGCCGATGAGGAACATCGCCAGCATCAACGGAGCCACCCACCGGCGGCCGCTGTGCAGACTGATGTTAGTGGCCTGCTTCGCCGGCGGCGGCGTGAAGTCGTCCTTCTTGCGGATCCGTGACTTCGGCACGAGGAACTCTCCTGTCGATGCGCTGCGTGACCGCGCGGTATTGGTACGGACGGCACCGGGTCGGGGCTGGGGCGGGGGACCACACCCTTCACTCGGGGCGTCCGTTAGCGTAGTCCTTCCGCGGCGTCGTAAGGAGTAAGGGTACGTTGAGCAATTCCGCCGGCACCCCCAACCCGGGCCCCCGCCGCCCCGCCTTCCGTCCCGTCCGGCTGCTGACCGCCGCGGTTTTCGCGCTCGCCGGACTGATCTTCTGGACCAGTTTCGACACCGCGCAGGGCACCAATCTCCGCAGTGACGAGTCGATGCTGAGGCTGTCCGACCTCATCCAGGAGCGCAGCCGCAAGAACGCCGGGCTCGACGACAGCACCGCCCAGCTCCGCTCGCGGGTCGACGCCCTCGCCCGCCGCGACAACGGCGCCACGGACGCCGAGCGCCGCCGGCTCGCCGCGTTGGAGCGGGACGCGGGCACCCAGAAGCTCACCGGAACGGGGCTCTCCGTCACCCTCACCGACGCCCCGCCGAACGCGACGGCGAAGATCCCCGGAGTGCCCGAGCCGCAACCCAACGACCTGGTCATCCACCAGCAGGACCTGCAGGCCGTGGTCAACGCGCTGTGGCAGGGCGGAGCGCGGGGGATCAAGGTCATGGACCAGCGGCTGATCTCGACCAGCGCGGTGCGCTGCGTCGGCAACACCCTGATCCTCCAGGGCCGGGTCTACTCCCCGCCGTACACCATCACCGCCGTCGGAGACCGGGGCAAGCTGCGCACCGCGCTGGCCGCCTCACCCGCCATCGAGAACTACCGCAGCTATGTCGAGGCGTACGGGCTCGGCTGGAAAGTCGCCCAGCACGACAGGGTGACTCTTCCCGGCTACTCCGGCACAGTGGACCTGCACTACGCCCAGCCCCGGTGAAACGCGAAGACGCGATAAACGCAGCAAACGCGGTAAACGCGGAGAACATGGACAGGTGTGCGGTCGATGAGGGTGCGACTGATCGTCAGGACGCTCAGTGAGATCTGCCTCACTGTGGGCACCCTGACCGTCCTCTTCGTCGTCTACGTCTTGTACTGGACCGGTGTCCGCGCCGACCGCGCGATGGACGGGGAGATCGACCGGCTCCAGGACCGATGGGCGACCGGCCCGGTCGCCGGCGCCGAGGCGACGCCGCGCCGGTCCGAACCGGAGCCGTACCGGGACGGCGCGTCCTTCGCGATCATGTACATCCCCCGCTTCGGCGCCGACTGGGCCAAGCCGGTCCTTCAAGGCACCGGGACCGACATCCTGAAGAAGGGGCTTGGTCACTACACCCGCACCGCCCGGCTCGGCGCCCGGGGCAATTTCGCCGTCGCCGGGCACCGCCGCACCTACGGCGACCCCTTCAAGGACTTCCCCCGGCTGCGCCCCGGCGACGCCGTGGTGCTCAGCGACGGCACGACCTGGTACACGTACCGCATCGACAAGCGGCCCTACCGCACCCTGCCCACCGACGTCGGCGTCATCGACCCGGTGCCGCGCGCGTCCGGGTTCCGGGGGCCGGGCCGCTATCTGACCCTCACGACCTGTGAGCCGGAGTGGGGGCACAGCCATCGGCTGATCGCCTGGGCACATCTGGACGCCACCCGTCCAGTGACCGAAGGCAAGCCGGAAGCTTTGCTCAGCTGACCCACCGGCCCCAGGCCCGGCCCCTTACTCTGGTGCTGCAATCGACTTCTTCGTCGTGAGTAGGGATGGCATGTACGGCTGGATCTGGCGGCATCTGCCGGGCAACGCATGGGTGCGGGCGCTGATTTCGCTCGTACTGGTGCTGGCGATCGTCTTCGTGCTCTTCCAGTACGTCTTCCCGTGGGCGGAGCCCCTGCTGCCGTTCGGCGATGTGACGGTCGACGAGGGAATGGCGGGCCCCCGGTGAGCGCGCGCATCCTGGTCGTCGACAACTACGACAGCTTCGTCTTCAACCTGGTCCAGTACCTCTACCAACTCGGCGCCGAGTGCGAGGTGCTGCGCAACGACGAGGTGGCCCTCGACCACGCCCAGGACGGCTTCGACGGCGTCCTGCTGTCCCCGGGCCCCGGCACCCCCGAGGAGGCGGGCGTCTGCGTCGACATGGTGCGGCACTGCGCGCGCACCGGCGTGCCGGTCTTCGGCGTCTGCCTGGGGATGCAGTCCATGGCCGTCGCGTACGGCGGGGTCGTCGGGCGCGCCCCCGAGCTGCTGCACGGCAAGACCTCGCGCGTGACGCACGAGGGCGCCGGCGTCTTCAAGGGGCTTCCGTCGCCCTTCACCGCCACCCGCTACCACTCGCTGGCCGTCGAACGGGACACCGTCCCGGACGAGTTGGAGATCACGGCCTGGACGGAGACGGGCATCGCGATGGGGCTGCGCCACCGTCGGCTGCCCGTGGAGGGCGTGCAGTTCCATCCCGAGTCGGTGCTCACCGAGTGGGGGCACCGGATGCTCGCCAACTGGCTCGAGGAGTGCGGCGACACGGGGGCGGTGGGGCGGTCGGCGGGCCTGGCCCCCGTGGTGGGGGCGGTCGGCGGTAAGGCCGGCGAGTGACCGCACTGCGCCCCGAGCGCGAGGGCGCGCCCCAAGGCGCCCGGGAGCCCGACCCATACGCGCCGTACGAGCCGAACGAGCCGCCGGACGCCTATGGGGGCACGGACGCGTTCGCGGCGGCGGTGGAGCGGCTGGACGACCCTCTGACCGATCCGCTGCCCAGATCCTCGCCCGGACTCGTGCCGGGGACCGTGACCGGNNACGGGGCGTACCACCGGGCCCATGACGGGGCCCATGGCCGGGCCTCTGCCAGGGCCTCTGCCAGGGGCCGCCAGAACGCCCGCTGCCGGGTCTGTGACGGGTCGGGTGGCGCCGTCCGCCCCGGGAGCCGCCCCGGCCTCCGAGCGGCCCCCTGGAGGCCCGTCCAGGGCCCGCCATCGCCGCCCCGCCCCCGTGGCACCCGCCGGGCCCGCCTCGCCCGCCGACGCAGACGCGACGGCCGTGCTGCCGCGGGTGTCCGAGACGGGGGCTCCGGCGCAGCCGCCGACCGGGCAAACGCCAGGCGGACAGGCGCCGGTCGGGCGACGGGCGGCGCGCGACGACGAGACCGTGGCGCTGCGCGCGGTCCGGGCGGGGACGGCCGACGGCCCCAAGGCCG
>NZ_MUNE01000229.1 GCF_002154605.1 Streptomyces milbemycinicus
GCCGCCCACCGGCCCCCGCGGCCGAACGACATCCGCACGCCGTCCCCCCTTCCTGACTTTGGCGTCCAGTGTGGGGGAGGGACACGATCGCGAACAGGGCGCGGGTGCGCCGGGGTGCGCCTCATGCCGGGGCCGGAAGGTCCTGCTCGGCCCAGATGAGCTTGCCGCCCTCGGTGTAACGGGTGCCCCAGCGGCGGGTCAGCTGGGCGACGAGGAACAGGCCGCGGCCGCCCTCGTCAGTGGTGCGGGGGTGGCGCAGCCGCGGCGAGGTGTTGCTGGCGTCGGCGACCTCGCAGATCAGCACGTCGTGCCGGATCAGGCGCAGCCGGATCGGCCCGGTGCCGTGGCGGATGGCGTTGGTGACCAGCTCGCTGACGATCAGTTCCGACGTCGTCATCAGCTCGTCGAGGCCCCACTCGGCGAGCTGGCGTACCGCCAGGGAGCGGGCGCTGGCGACCACGGCCGGGTCGGTGGGCAGGTCCCAGGAGGCGACATGGCCGGGGCTCAGGGAGTGCGTACGGGCCAGGAGCAGGGCGACGTCGTCGGACGGCGGGCGGGTGAGCAGGGCGTCGATCACCGTGGAGCAGAGGTCTTCCAGGGGCAGGCCGGGCTGGGCGAGCGCGTTGCTCAGCCGGGCGAGGCCGACATCGATGTCCTGGTCGCAGGTCTCGATGAGGCCGTCGGTGTAGAGGGCGATCAGGCTGCCCTCCGGGAGCTCGAGTTCGGCCGATTCGAAGGGCAGCGACCCCAGGCCGAGCGGCGGCCCGGCGGGCAGGCTGGGGAAGGTGACCTCGCCGTCCGGGGCCACGATGGCGGGCGCCGGATGCCCGGCCCGGGCCATGGTGCACCGCCGGGTGACCGGGTCGTAGACCGCGTACAGGAAGGTGGCGCCCAGGAGCGAGGCGGAGACGTCCTGATCGCCCGCCCGTTCCTCGCCGAGCCGGATGATCAGGTCGTCGAGGTGGGCCAGCAGTTCCTCGGGCGGCAGGTCCATGTCGGCGAGCGTGTGCACGGCGGTACGTAGCCGGCCCATGCCGGCCGCGGCGTTGATGCCGTGCCCGACCACATCGCCGACCACCAGGGCCACCCGGGCGCCGGACAGCGGGATCACATCGAACCAGTCGCCGCCCACACCGTGGCGTACGTCCGTGGGCAGATAGCGCGACGCCACCTCGAGGCATGGGCTGCCGGGCAGGTTGTGCGGCATCAGGTTCCGCTGGAGGGCCAGGGCCGCGGTGTGTTCGCGGGTGTAGCGGCGGGCGTTGTCCACGCACAGCGCCGCCCGCGCGACCAACTCCTCGGCCAGCAGCAGATCGTCCTCCTCGAACGGGTCCGGGTGGCGGGAGCGGACGAACGAGGCCACGCCCAGGATGGTGCCGCGTGCGCAGATCGGCACGACCATCAGGGAGCGCATCCCGAACTCGCGGACCCTCTGGGCCCGGGCCGGGTCGTCGCCGGTCCACGCGGCGACGGAGGCGTCCATCACCGGGTCGAGCACCGCTTCGCCGGAGAAGAAGCAGCAGGCGAAGGGCGAGGCCTGGGAGATGGAGATGGGGTCTCCTAGCGAGGCGATGGACTCGGGGGTGCCCTTATGGATGGAGGCCTGTCCGGCCCGCCGGAACGCGGGCAGCGTCTTGTGCCGCGTGGCGATGGGCTCCGCGCCGTTCAGCACCGACTCCAGCAGATCGACGGTGACGAAGTCGGCAAGCCGCGGTACGGCGAACTCCGCCAGCTCCTGGGAGGTCCGCATGACGTCCAGGGTGCTGCCGATCTTCGTACCGGCCTCGTTCAGCAGCGCCAGCCGCTCGCGCGCCCGCCATCGGTCGGTCACGTCCATGCCCATGTAGCACACGCCCACGGGGTGGCCGTCGGCGTTGTCGAGCCGGAAGAAGGAGGTCGAGTACGCGTGCTCGCGGTACGGATCGGCCATGGTCCAGCCCCGGTACTCGTAGTCGATCACCGGTTTGCCGCTGTCGAGCACCTTGCGCATCTGCGCCTCGAGCGCGGCCGTGTCCAGGCCGGGCAGGGAGTCCGCCATCCGGCGGCCCAGCCGCTGGTCGCGCGGCACCCCGCCGTAGCGCTCCAGCGTGTCGTTCATCCATACGTACCGCAGATCCGGGCTGAGGACCGCCATGCCGATCGGCGAGCGGACGAGAAACGCCTCCAGCAGCGATCCGCTCAGCGCCCATGTGGGGATCTTCGACAGATCGATCGCGGAGACCAGCCAGCAGCTTCGCCCGCAGAACTCGGAGCTCGGGGAGACCCCGGTGAGCCGCAGGCCGACCTCGACCAGCCGCCCCGAGCGGTGCCGCAGCGTCACCAGACCGCCCCAGCTGCCCTGGTCGCGGCACTGCTCCGCGATGCCCTGCGCGGTCACCGCGTCCTCGGGGCTGGCCAGCAGCATCGAGGCAGGCTTGTTCAGCACCTCGGCAGCCGGGTAGCCGAGGAGGCGCTCCGTGGCGGCGGTCCACCCGACAACGGTGCCCACCGCGTCGACCACCGCGGTCGCCGCGTCGGCCATGTCGAACGGGACGTGCGCTTCGGTTGGAACGATTCCCTCGGGGCTGGTCATCGCCCGTCCCATCTGCGGAGATATTTCCCTTAATACTATGACTCCTGCGCCTCACCGGTGGTGAGGCGGGCCACGATCAGGGCGAGCAGGATGATGCCGCCGTAGATCGCCTGGATCCAGAAGGCCGACACCTGGGCGAGGGTGAGCAGGTTCTCCAGCATCCCCAGCAGCAGCGTGCCCAGCAGGGCGCCGAGCAGGGAGCCCCGGCCGCCCCGGAGGCTGATACCGCCGATCACCGCGGCCGCGAAGACGGTGAAGATCATGCCGCTGCCCTGGTTGGCGTCGACCGCGCCGACCCGCCCCGCGATGACCAGCCCCGCGACGGCCGACAGCGCCCCGCCGACCACCAGGACCGCCCAGCCCACCCGCGCCACCCGGATGCCCGCCGCACGGGCGGCCGGGGCGTTGCCGCCGACCGCGTACACCGCGCGGCCGAAGCGGTGGTAGCGCAGAGCGAACCCGGCCACGGCGAAGCATCCGGCGCTCACCCAGACGCACAGCGGCAGCCCCAGCCAGTTCTCGGAGCCCAGGGCGAAGAAGGCCGGCGGGGCGTCGAACAGCGTCCTGCCGGAGACCAGGCCGATCAGGACCCCGCGCAGCACGATGTTCATCGCGAGGGTGACGATGAAGCCGTTGAGCCCGAGCCCCACGATCAGGGCGGCGTTGACCGCGCCGATCAACGCCCCCGCCAGCGGAATGATCAGCAGCCCCAGCCAGGCGGGCCAGCCGGTGCCGAAGCCGCCGGAGGCGGCGGGGATGACGACCAGGAAGCCGAGCGCGGGCGCCAGGCCTGCGATGGACTCCAGGGACAGATCCATCCGGCCGCTGATCAGGATCATCGCCTCGGCGAGCACCAGCAGCCCCAGCGCCGAGGAGGCGCCCAGGATGTTGATCAGGTTCTGCCGCTCCAGGAAGGTGTCATTGGTCAGCGCGCCGATCACCAGCAGCAGCACCACCGCGGGCAGCAGCGCGAGATCGCGGATCCGGAACCGGGCGGCGCGCCGGACCGGGCCGGCGGGGGAGGGCGCGGCCGGGTCAGCCATCGCCGGCCGCCACCCCTTCGACGGCGGCGAGCAGTTCACCGTCCCGCCAGCCCGCCGGGTACTCGGCCGTGACGAAGCCGTTGAACATCACCAGCACACGGTCGCAGACCCGCAGATCCTCCAACTGGTCGGAGACCACCAGCACCGCGCGCCCCTCGGCCCTGGCCCGGATCGCCGCCGCGAGCAGGGCGCGCTTGGCCCCTACGTCCACCCCCGCCGTCGGGTCGATGAGCACCAGCACCCTGGGGTCGATGGCCAGGGCGCGGGCCAGGACCACCTTCTGCTGGTTGCCGCCGGACAGCTCGCTCAGCGGCTGGGCCGGCCCCTCGGTGCCGATGCCGAGGTCCGCGATCGCCCGCCGGGCGACGGCGTCCCGCGCCTTGGGGGCGATCAGGCCCAGCGGTCCGAGCCGTCCGCTGATCGGCATGGTGATGTTCTCGGCCACCGACAGCAGCGGCACCAGCCCCTCGTGGTGCCGGTCGCGCGGCAGACAGCCGACCCCGGCGGCCAGCGCCGCCGGGACGCTGCCGGTGCGCAGCGGACGGCCGAAGATCCAGGCGCGGCCCCCGGAGGCGCGGTGCAGCCCGGCCAGCGCGGCCCCGAGCTGATGGCTGCCGGAGCCGGCAAGACCGGCCAGGCCCACCACCTCACCGGCCGCGACGGCGAGGCTGACGTCGTGGAAATCCGGGCTGCTCAGCTGCTCCAGGCGTACGGCGGCGGGCGCGGTCGCGCCGAAGGGGCGCGGCGGCGGTGCGGTGTGCGGGACCGGCAGACCGCCGCGCTCACCGGTCATCGCCTCGATCAGCTTCCCCGGGGGCATCGCGCCGACCGGGGCGGTGACGATCCGGCGGGCGTCGCGCAGAACGGTCACGGCCTGGCAGACCTCGTACACCTCCCGCAGATGGTGGGAGATGTAGAGGAAGGTGACCCCGGCCTCCTGGAGCCGCCGCATATGGGCGAAGAGCCGGTCGGTCGCCCGGGAGTCGAGCTGGGCCGTCGGCTCGTCCAGGACGATGAAGCGGGTGCCGCGCGAGAGCGCCCGCGCGATCTCCACCAGCTTGGTGTCCTCGACGCTCAGCCCGCCGGCCCGGGCCGTCTCGTCCACCGGTACGCCCCACTCGTCCAGCAGCGCGCGGGCCTGCCGCCGCATCCGCCGCCGGCTGATCACCCGGCCGCGCGGGGTCACTGGCTGACGGCCCAGGAACAGGTTCTCCGCCACCGACAGCTCGTCGATGGTCGTCGACCGCTGGTAGACGCAGGCCACCCGGCGGCGCCAGGCCGCCCGGTCGGCGAGGGCGGGAGCGGGCCCGCCGTCGTACCGCACCGTGCCGCGCTCCGGCCGGGTCAGCCCGGTGAGGACCGACACCAGTGTCGACTTGCCCGCCCCGTTGCGGCCGACGAGGGCGTGCGACTCACCGGCCTCGACGGTGATCCCCGCGTCCATCAGGGCCACCGTGGGCCCGTACCGCTTGGTGATCCCGATGGCCTCGACGAGCGGGGGCCGGGCGCCGGTCATCGGCGGTTGCCCCACAGCGCCGGGTCGTCGACGTTGCGCCGGGTCACCAGCGGCGCGGGGAGCTGGTCCTGGAGGATGCCCCCGGGCAGCTCGACGATGGTGCTGCCGTGGTCAGTGCGGCCGGGGTGGAAGGTCTTCCCGGCCATCGCCCGCTTGATGTAGTACATGGCGTACTTGGCGTAGAGATCGGCGGGCTGGGAGACGGTCGCGTCGATGAGGCCCTTGCGGATCGCGGTCAGCTCCTGCGGGATGCCGTCGTTGGAGACGATCGTGATGTGCCGGGGGCTGCCCGCCCGGACCAGTGCGTTATGCCGCTGGAGGGTCCGCAGGGTGGGCGCCAGATACACCCCTCCGGCCTGCATATAGATGCCCTTGATGCCGGGGTTCGCGGTGTACAGCGCCTCCAGGCCGGCCGCGGCCTTGTCCGCCTGCCATCGGGCCGGGATGTTCAGCACCTTGATCGCCGGGTAGTGCCGCGCCATGCACCCGGAGAAGGAGGACGAGCGGTCCCGGCCGTTGACCGAGGCCAGATCGCCCTGGATCTGCACCACCTTGCCCGACTTCACGGCCCGGCCCAGGACCTGGCAGGCCTTACGGCCGTACGCGCGGTTGTCGGCCCTGACCACCATCGCCACCTTCCCCGTCCGCGGGGCTACGTCGACCGCGACCACCGGGACATGTGCGCGCTGCGCGGCCCGCAGGCCGGCGGCGATGGCGGCGGAGTCGATGGGCGAGACGACCAGGCCCTTGACGCCCTCGGACAGCAGGTTCTCGATATCGGTGATCTGCTTGCCCGAGTCGCCGTTGGAGTTCACGGTGGGGAGCGCCCGGACGCCCTGCTTAAGGGCCTGCTGCGGGATGTCCTGGTTGTAGGCCTGCCAGAACGGCGAGGTGAGAAACGGGATGACCACGCCGACCCGGCCGCCCGCCGGGTGGCCGCCACAGCCCGTTGCGGCCGGTCCCAGGGCCAGGGCGAGAACGACGACGGCGGTACGCCCTTTCATGCCACCCCTCATGCCACCCCCTGCGCCCGCTCGGCGAGCCAGACAGCACCGTTGGGGTAGGAGTACGCGTGCAGCGAGGCGGGACGCAGGGTGGAGCTGAACCCGGGGACGGAGGGGGCCGTGTACCGTCCCCGGGCGATCACCGCGGGATCGGTGAAGTGCTCGTGCAAATGGTCGACGTACTCGACCGTCCGGTCCTCGAGCGTTCCACTGACCGCCACATAGTCGAACATGGCCAGGTGCCGCACCAGCTCGCAGAGCCCGACGCCCCCCGCATGCGGGCATACCGGGACCCCGAACTGGGCGGCGAGCAGAAGGATTGCCAGATGCTCCGGGATCCCCGCGACCCGGCAGGCGTCCAGCTGCAGAATGTCGAGGGCCTGGGCCTGCAGCAGCTGTTTGAAGACCACCCGGTTGGCCGTGTGCTCACCCGCCGCAACCTTCACAGGTGCAACGGCACGGCGAATCGCGGCGAGCCCCAGGATCTCGTCGGGGGAGGTGGGCTCCTCGATCCAGTACGGGTCGAACCCGGCCAGTGCGCGGGTCCACTCGACCGCCTCGCCCAGCTCCCACCGCTGATTGGCGTCCAGGGCGATCCGGATGTCCGGGCCGACCGCCTCGCGGGCGATCCGGCAGCGCCGGATGTCGTCCTCGAGATCGGCGCCGACCTTCAGCTTGATCTGGGTGAACCCATCGGCGACGGCCCGGCGGGCGGCCGAGGCGAGGTGGGCGTCGGAGTAGCCGAGCCAGCCGGGGGAGGCGGCGTAGGCGGGATAGCCCTCGGCCCGCAGCCGGGCCTCGCGCTCGGCCTTGCCGGGCTCCGCGCGGCGCAGGATCAGCAGCGCCTCATCGGGGGTCAGGGCGTCGGCGAGGTAGCGGAAGTCCGTGAGGGCCACCAGCTCCTCGGGGGTGAGGTCGGCCAGCAGCTTCCACAGCGGCTTTCCGGCCCGCTTGGCGTGCAGGTCCCACAGGGCGTTCAGCACGGCGCCGATCGCCATGTGCGTGACGCCCTTGTCCGGGCCGAGCCAGCGCAGCTGGCTGTCGCCGGTCAGCGCGCGGTAGTGGTCGGCCAGGCCGGTGAGGGTTCCGTCGAGCTCGGCGCCGGTCAGGTGCGGGCGGAGGGCGTCGATGGCCGCGACCGCCACCTCGTTGCCCCGGCCGATGGTGAAGCAGAAGCCGTGGCCCTCCAGGCCGTCCGGGGCGTCGGTGCGGATGGTCACATAGGCGGCCGAGTAGTCGGGGTCGGGGTGCATGGCGTCCGAGCCGTCGAGCCGCCGCGAGGTGGGGAAGCGGACGTCGTATGCGTCGACGGCCGTGATACGTGCCCTGGTCAGCTGCTTCATGCCTGATCACGCACCCGTCGTTTGTGCCCTCGGCTGGAGCTCCGCATTCACGCAAAGAAACTCCACATAGAGCATAAACCGGGCAAAAGCCCCACTCTATGCAGTCGAGCGCTCTTTGTTGCGGAACTATTGACAACGGTTCTGTGGCCAGCTGAGTATCTGCCCGTGAACTTGTCAGACAGCCAGACAGGCGGATCAGTCCCGGCAGCCTCGTCGATCCCTCGTCGCGTCAGCGCCATGGAGGCCGTGCTCACGTACCTCCGCCAAGCCATTGAGGAGGGCGAATACGCGGTCGGCGAGAAGCTGCCGTCCGAGGCGGAGCTCTGCCGCCGGCTGGAGGTGAGCCGACCGGTGCTCCGGGAGGCGCTGCGGGCCCTGCAGACGATGGGGCTCACCGCGTCGCGCACCGGCAAGGGTACCTTCGTCATTTCCAGCGGCCCGGTCGAGGACCCCACCTTCGGTGACTACACGGCGAGTGACCTGCTCGAAGTGCGTCGGCACGTCGAGCTCCCGGTCGCCGGGTACGCGGCCGTGCGCCGCTCCGCCGAGGACCTGGACCAGCTGGCCCATCTGCTGGAGCGGATGGAGCGGGAGACCGACACCACCGCATGGGTGGCGATGGACACACTTTTCCATCTGACCATTGCCCAAGCGGCCCGGAACCCGGTATTCCGCAAGGTGATAGAGGAGATCCGCGACGCCCTGGCACGGCAGTCCGCGTTCCTCAATGAACTCGGCGACCGGCGCGAGCAGGCGAACCGAGAACACCGGGCGATTGTCGAGGCGCTGTCCGACGGCTCTGAACCCGATGCGGTGGCGGCGATGGCCCATCACCTCCAGCGTGTCGAAACAACCCTCAGCACCATCGTGCGGCGCGGCTCTGAGACCGACGACCGCACGGCAAGACCCAAGAAACCCCCGATGGAAGGCCAGCAGGAGTGAGCGAGCAGTCCCTCCGGCAGGAAGAACGCCGTCAGCACCAGACCGAGAAGTCGCCCGCGCATATCGACGCGGGCGACGCCGGGTACAGCAAGTCCCTCAAGGCCCGGCACGTCAACATGATCGCCATCGGTGGCGCCATCGGCACCGGGCTCTTCCTCGGAGCCGGCGGACGGCTCAACAACGCCGGACCCTCCCTTTTCATCGCCTACGCCGTCTGCGGCGTCTTCGCCTTCCTGGTGGTGCGGGCCCTGGGCGAACTCGTCCTGCACCGCCCCTCCTCGGGCGCCTTCGTCTCGTACGCCCGTGAGTTCCTCGGCGAGAAGGGTGCCTTCGTCGCCGGCTGGATGTACTTCCTGAACTGGGCCACCACCGGGATCGCCGACATCACGGCCGTCGCGACCTACACCCACTACTGGGGCATGTTCACCGACATCCCGCAGTGGGTGATCGCCCTGATCGCGCTCGCCGCCGTGCTGGCGATCAACCTCATCTCGGTCAAGATCTTCGGCGAGATGGAGTTCTGGTTCGCGATCATCAAGGTCGGCGCGCTCACCGCCTTCATGGCGATCGGCATCTTCCTGCTGGTCACCCGCCACCCGATCGACGACCACACCCCCGGCCCCGGGCTGATCTTCGACAACGGCGGTGTCTTCCCGCACGGCGTGCTGCCGATGCTGCTGGTCGTCCAGGGCGTCATCTTCGCCTACGCCTCGGTCGAGCTCGTCGGTGTGGCGGCGGGGGAGACCGAGAACCCCGAGAAGATCATGCCCAAGGCGATCAACTCCATCATGTGGCGCGTCGCCCTCTTCTACGTCGGCTCCGTGGTGCTGCTCTCCATGCTGCTGCCGTTCACCTCGTACTCGGGTGACGAGAGCCCCTTTGTGACGGTGCTGTCCAACATCGGCGTGCCCTCGGCGGGCGGGGTGATGAACCTCGTCGTGCTCACCGCCGCCATGTCCAGCCTCAACTCCGGGCTCTACTCCACCGGCCGCATCCTGCGCTCGATGGCGATGTCCGGCTCCGCGCCCAAGTTCACCGGCGTGATGAGCCGCACCCACGTCCCCTACGGCGGGATTCTGCTCACCGCCTTCTTCTGTGTGCTGGGCGTGGGCCTGAACTATGTGGTGCCGAGCAAGGCCTTCGAGATCGTGCTGAACTTCGCGGCGATCGGCATCCTCTCCACCTGGGCCATGATCATGCTGTGCCACCTGCTCTTCTGGCGCAAGGCGCAGGCCGGGCTGGTCAGCCGCCCCGGCTTCCGGCTCCCCGGCTCGCCCTACACCGAGATCGTCACCATCGGCTTCCTCGCCTCCGTCCTGGTCCTGATGTGGGCCGACGGCGGGCCCAGCCGGCTGACCGTCATGGCGCTCCCCGCGATCGTGGTGGCGCTGGTCCTCGGCTGGTTCGCCGTACGCGGCCGGGTGAGCGGACGGCGATGACCGCCCCCGAACGACACGACAACACCCCTACCACCACTTTGAGCACTCCCCCCTTGAACACCTCTCCTGTGAACACCTCTCCCGCAAACGCCTCCCAGGCGCTCCCCCAGCCACCGCTGGGAGGT
>NZ_MUNE01000023.1 GCF_002154605.1 Streptomyces milbemycinicus
GAGGCGGCGGGCTTCGCCTCGTACGGCGTCGCGAAGTACGCGGAGGCGCTGGCGGAGTTCCGTGCGGCGCGGCGGATGACCGGCACCGTGGACCTGTGGCCCGTGATGGCCGACTGCGAGCGTGGTATGGGCCGTCCGGAGCGGGCGCTGGCGATGGCCGGTGAGCCCGAGGTGCAGAAGCTGGACCGGGCCGGGCAGGTCGAGATGCGGCTCGTCGCGGCGGGTGCCCGGCGCGACATGGGGCAGGCCGACGCCGCCGTGGTGACGCTGCAGAGCCCCGAGCTGGCTTCCCAGTCCGTACAGCCGTGGACCGCACGGCTGCGCTACGCGTACGCCGACGCGCTGCTGGCCGTCGGACGTGAGGACGAGGCCCGGGAGTGGTTCGCGAAGGCCCTGGAGGCTGATCAGGGCGGGACCACGGACGCCTCCGACCGGCTCGCGGAGCTGGACGGTGTGGAGTTCGTGGATGCGCTCGCCCCTGAGGAGCCCGAGGACGAGCCGGAGCCTGAGAACGAGCCGGAGGCCGAGGACGAGCCGGAGCTGGTCGAGGACGAGTCGGACGTTGAGGGCGAGCCCGCGGGCGAGCCCGAGGCATCCGCCGAGTCGGGCGACCTCAAGAAGGAAGCCGACGCGGGCGACGGCCGCTGAGGGCGGCAGACAGCGAGAGACAGTGAGGGCGGAACCCTGGGACCAGGGGTTCCGCCCTTTCTCGTCAGCGTCAGCGTCAGCGTCAGCGTCAGCCGAGCGCGAGACTCCGCAGGACCAGCCCGGACGCCGGCTTCGGCCCGAAGGAGGTCGACTTGTGCGGCATGGGGATCCCCTGCCGGGCCAGGTCGTGGACGACCCCCTCCCGTACCGGGTGCATCAGGACCGCCGTACCGCCGTGCCGCTCCGCCTGTTCCACGGCCGCCGCCGCGTCGTGGATGTAGCCGATGTGGCTGGGGGTGTCCGGGACCTTCCAGATGCGCTCGAGCAGCACGGAGTGCAGGACCGTGGCGTCGAGGGTGCGCCATGCCTCTGGCCGGTCGGTGGGGATCGTACGGGCCAGGAGCTCCGGATCGGGGCGGTCCAGGAGGAGGAAGCCGCCGTGTCCGGCGAGCAGGAAGGCGTTGCCGGCCCCCGGCTCGTCGGCGGCCTTCGCGAGCGTGGCCAGCGCCTGCGGGAGCGGGCCGTCGACCGGCCGTACGCGGAAGGCGGCGCTCCCCGAGCCGGGCGGGCCAGGAGGCGTACGGTGCGCGTCCGGGGCGCCCAGGGCGGCCAGTGCTTCGGCCGGGGACAGCTGGTGCAGCAGCCGGTGGATGGCCCTGACCCGGAGTGGGTACCGGGCGGTGTCGACGAGCAGGACCAGGCCGAAGTCCCAGGGGCCGGGTCCCGTCCGCTCCTCGCGCAGCCGCAGATACGTGGCCCAGCGGTGGTGCCCGTCGGCGATGAGGGCCTGCCGGTGGCGGAGGTCGGCGGCGATCTGTGCGAGGTCGGCGGGGTCGGTCACCCGCCACAGGTGGTGGCTGAAGCCGTCCTCGGTGGGCGTGGAGAGCAACGGGCGGCCCTGGACGGCGCGTTCGAGGACGGCGGCCGCGCCGGTCACCGAGCCGTCGCTGCGGTAGGCGAGCAGCAGCGGCTCCAGGTTGGCGTCGGTGGCGCGCATCAGGGCGGTGCGGTCCTCGACCACATGCGGCATGACCTCCTCGTGCGGGAGGACCACGCCCTCCTCGCGCGGGCTCAGCCGCAGGGCGCCGATGATTCCCCGCTGGAGCATATGGCCGTCGCGCTGCTCGTAGACGTAGAGCGCGGGCTCGGGGTCCGGGGCGAGTATCCCGTCGGCCTGCCAGCGGCGCAGCGTCTCGGCGGCCTGCCGGTGGCGGTCGGCGGGGGTGTCGGCCTGGGGGAGGATGAGGCGGACGATGTTGTACGGGTCCGCCGTCTCGAGCGCGCGCAGACCGTCGGGGCGCACCACGACGTCGTACGGAGGCGAGGTCACGGCGGCCAGGCTGCCGACCCGCTCCGCGACATAGCGCAATCCCCGGAACGGGGCGAGCTGCAGACCTTGCCCGACAGGCCCTGGAGTGCTCATCAGTGAATGCTATGCCGTTCGGCGCGATGAGCGATGATCGGGGGACAGACGCACATGTATGCGAGGAGCGTGTCCCCCGATGAATCCCCCCGTGACCCAGAACGTCCGGACCCGGCCCGCGGCCAGCGAACGGCCGCTGAGCGCGGCGTACGACACCGCCCTGCTGGACCTCGACGGGGTGGTGTACGCGGGGGGCGAGGCCGTCGAACACGCCGTGGAGTCGCTGGGCACCGCGCGGGACGGCGGGATGCGGCTGGCGTACGTGACCAACAACGCGCTGCGCACGCCGGAGGCGGTGGCGGAGCATCTGACCCGGCTCGGGGTGCCCGCGCAGCCCGAGGACGTGATCACCTCGGCGCAGGCGGTGGCCCGGCTGATCGCCGAGCAGGTCCCGGCCGGGGCCCGGGTGCTGGCGATCGGCGGCGAGGGGCTGCGGGTGGCGCTGCGCGAGCGGGGCCTGGTGCCGGTGGATTCGGCGGACGACGACCCTGAGGCGGTGGTCCAGGGGTACGGCGGGCCCGAGATGCCCTGGGAGCGGCTGGCGGAGGCCGGGTACGCGGTGGGGCGCGGTGTGCCGTGGTACGCCTCCAACGCGGATCTGACGATTCCGAGCGGTCGGGGCATCGCGCCGGGCAATGGCGCGGCGGTGGAGGTCGTACGCATCGTCACGGGCCGTTCCCCGCAGATCGCCGGGAAGCCGCTGCCCCCGATGCACCGGGAGACGATCCTGCGGACCGGGGCGGAGCGGCCGCTGGTGGTCGGGGACCGGATGGACACCGATATCGAGGGCGCGCACGCGGGCGGCGTCGACTCGCTGCTGGTCCTGACCGGGGTGACCACCCCCGCGCAGCTGCTGGCCGCCGAGCCCGAGCACCGGCCGACGTATGTGGACCGTGACTTGCGGGGCCTTCTGACGCCCCAGGCGGCGGTGGAGCCCGCCGGGCCGGCGGATGACGGCGGCTTTCGGTGCGGGGGCTGGCTGGCCCGGGTGCGCCAGGGCGCGCTGGTGCTGGAGGGGGACGGCGGCGACCCGATGGACGGGCTGCGGGCGCTGTGCGCGGCGGCGTGGACCGAGGCCGGGGACGGGGCGTGCGCCGCGGACGCGGGGAAGGCGCTGGCGCGGCTGGGGCTGTGAATGTCTGAAGGCCCCCTCCCGAGGCGTGACAAGGAAGGTTAGGTTAACCTAACCTCAGTTGTGATCGGCCTTGCTGCGAGGTGGAGTTCCGCGTGACCCTGCTCAGTCCGGCGAGAGCCGGGACCGAAACAGCGACCGCGCCACCCGGGCGGCAGGCCGCGCGCCGCGCGGCCGGGCTCGTCGCTTCCCTGGGGGTCCTGCTGGTGGTCGTGGCCGCCAGCGTCGCGATCGGTGCCAAGCCGATTCCGCTCGGTGAGGTCTGGCACGGGCTGTTCCACTACAGCGGCAGCGACACCGATGTGGTGGTCCGGGACGTGCGGGTGCCGCGTACCGTGCTCGGGCTGCTGGTGGGCGTCGCGCTCGGGCTTGCGGGCGCGGTGATCCAGGCGCTCACCCGCAATCCGCTCGCCGACCCGGGGCTGCTCGGGCTGAACGCGGGCGCGTCCGCCGCCGTCGTCACGGCCATCAGCTTTCTGGGCGTCACCTCCCTGACCGGCTATGTGTGGTTCGCGTTCGCCGGCACCGCCGTCGCGTCCGTGCTCGTCTACGCGCTCGGCGGCAGCCGGGGGGCCACACCGGTGCGGCTGGCGCTCGCCGGTACGGCCGTGTACGCGGCGCTCTACGGCTATCTCAACGCCGTTGAGCTGCTGGACACGGCGGCCCTGGACAAGATGCGTTTCTGGACGGTCGGTTCGCTCGCCTCCGCGAACATGACGGTCGTCAAGCAGGTCGCGCCGTTTATCGCCGTCGGCGTGGTCCTCGCCCTGGCGCTCGGCCGGGCGCTGAACGCCGTCGCGCTCGGCGACGACACGGCGCGCGCCCTTGGCACCAACCTCACCCGCACCCGCGTGCTCGCCATGGCCGCCGTCACCCTGCTGTGCGGGGCCGCGACGGCCGCCTGCGGGCCGATCGCGTTCGTCGGCCTGATGGTGCCGCATGTCGTACGGGCGCTCACCGGGCCCGATCTGCGCTGGATCCTGCCGTACGCCGCGGTGCTCTCGCCGGTGCTGCTGCTGGGCGCCGATGTGATCGGCCGGGTCGTGTCGCGGCCCTCGGAGCTGCAGGCCGGGGTCGTCACCACGCTCATCGGCGGGCCCGTCTTCATCTACCTCGTCCGGCGCCGAAGGATGGCCCAGCTGTGAACGCGAGCGCGAGCAACAAGGTCAGGGCCGGGAACGGCGGCGAAAGGGTGCCCAGGGCGCGCGGGGCCACGCTGCGGACCCGGGGCGGGCTCTCGGTGCGGGTGGACGTCCGCGCGGCGCTGACGGGGCTGCTGCTGGCCGCTGTGGCGCTGACCATGAGCGTGGTGCTGATCGGCACCGGTGACTTCTCGATCGCGCCCGGCGACGTCGTACGCACCCTCTTCGGCGGCGGCACCCCGATCGAGCACTTCATCGTCAACGAGGTGCGGCTGCCGCGCGTCCTGGTCGGGCTGCTCGTCGGCGCGGCCCTGGGCCTGGCGGGCGCGCTGTTCCAGAGCGTGTCCCGCAATCCGCTGGGCAGCCCCGACGTGGTCGGTTTCGGGCAGGGTTCGGCGGCCGGGGCGCTCACGGTCGTCGTGCTGTTCAAGGGCGACCCCAACCAGGTCGCGGTCGGCGCCGTCGTCGGCGGCCTGCTGACCGGGCTCGGCGTGTACGCGCTGGCCTGGCGGCGGGGCGTACACGGCTACCGGCTGGTGCTGGTGGGCATCGGTGCGTCCTCGACGCTCACCGCCGTCAACGGCTATCTGCTCACCCAGGCCCATCAGGAGGACGCGGCGCGCGCCATGGTGTGGCTGACCGGCTCGCTGAACGGGCGGGACTGGGCGCAGGTCTGGCCGCTGGCCTGCGCCTGCGCGGTGCTGGTGCCGCTGGTGCTCGGGCACGCCCGGGGCCTGCGGATGCTGGAGATGGGCGACGACAGCGCGTACGCCCTCGGGGTGCGGGTCGAGCGGACGCGGCTGGTGCTGGTCCTCTCGGCCGTCCTGCTGACCGCGGTCGCCACGTCCGCCGCCGGGCCCGTGGCCTTCGTCGCGCTCGTCGCGCCACAGCTGGCCCGCAGGCTCACCCGCGCGACCGGGCCCAACCTGGTGCCCGCGGCCCTGATGGGCGCGGCGCTGCTGATCACCGCCGACTGGTCCGCGCAGCGGCTCTTCGGGGCGGACCAACTGCCGGTGGGGGTGGTCACCGGGGTGCTCGGCGGCTGCTATCTGCTGGGGCTGCTGATCACCGAGCGCCGGGCGGGGCGGATATGACGAGGGACGGACGGTGCGGATGTGACGAGGGGCGACGTGGACGGTAGGGGCGGCATCGACGGCATGGGTGACATGAGCGATATGGGTGGTGCAGGTGGTATGGGTGGCACGGGCGGTGCGGGCGGTATGGGTGGTACCGGCAAGGGTGCCCGGTCGCAGCGGCTCACCGCCGAAGGGCTCACCCTCGCCTACGACCGGCGCACGGTGGCCGAGGGCCTGACCGTCGCCATCCCCGACCACTCCTTCACGGTGATCGTCGGGCCCAACGCGTGCGGCAAGTCCACCCTGCTGCGCGCGCTGTCCCGGATGCTCAAGCCGACCGCCGGGTCGGTGCTGCTGGACGGGCAGGCGATCGGCTCGATGCCCGCCAAGAAGGTCGCCCGCACCCTCGGGCTGCTGCCGCAGTCCTCGATCGCGCCGGACGGCATCACCGTCGCGGACCTGGTCGCCCGCGGCCGCTATCCGCACCAGGGGCTGCTGCGGCAGTGGTCGGAGACGGACGAGCGGATTGTCGGCGAGTCGATGGCGGCGACCGGCGTGGCCGAGCTCGCGGATCGCTATGTCGATGAATTGTCGGGCGGTCAGCGGCAGCGGGTGTGGATCGCCATGGCCATCGCCCAGCAGACCCCGCTGCTGCTCCTCGACGAGCCGACCACCTACCTGGACATCCAGCACCAGATCGATGTGCTCGACCTGTGCGCCCAGCTCCACGAAGAGCAGGGCCGCACCCTCGTCGCCGTCCTCCACGACCTCAACCACGCCGCCCGCTACGCCACCCACCTGATCGCGATGCGCGGCGGGGAGGTCGTCGCCGAGGGCGCGCCCGGGGAGGTGGTGACGGCCGAGCTGGTGGAGCGGGTCTTCGGGCTGCGCTGCCAGGTGATCGACGA
Source organism: Streptomyces milbemycinicus (assembly GCF_002154605.1). GTDB lineage: Bacteria > Actinomycetota > Actinomycetes > Streptomycetales > Streptomycetaceae > Streptomyces > Streptomyces milbemycinicus. The sequence continues at coordinate 6,330 of NZ_MUNE01000023.1, forward strand.
CCCCGAGACCGGCACCCCGCTGGTGGTGCCCGCCGCCCGGCGGTCCCGTACGCGGACGGATGGGGCGCCGACGAAGGCTATGGCGGCAGAGGCCCCAGGCGCGAAGGCCACGGCCCCGGGCGTGACGGAGGCGCCGGCGACGGAGATGGCCGCGGCTACAGCAGCTTCCGCAGCCGCAGAAGATCGCGGAAGCCGGCCTCCAGCTTGACCCGGCCGCTGCCCCAGGCGCGCGCGAAGTGCAGCTCGCCGTCGACCAGGGCCACCAGGTCGTCGCCGGACATCGTCAGCCGGATCTCGGCGCGCTCGGCGGGCGGGCCGGGCACGGCCGTCACATCCTCTATGCGGCCGTCGGTGAGACGTCCGAAGAAGGTGATGTCGAGGTCGGTGATACGGCAGCTCACCGAGCGATCGAGCGCGGCGGCGCTGCGGAGGTCCCCGTTCGCGCCCGCCAGGTTCTCCGCCAGCTTGTCGAGTGCGCTGCGGCACTCCTCCTTGGTCGCCATCGCGACAGACGGTACCCCAGGTCCCGTACGTCGGAGAATGTGTGGTTCGCGGTAGCGTCGAGACCATGAGTGAGCCGATCGAGGGTGCGCGGCCCGGGCCGAAGCCGGAGCCCGGGGTGGCGGCCGCCGAGGCGGCGGCCGCGGAGTCCATGGCCGAGCCGACGGCGGGGCCGTCTTCCGAACCGCCTTCCGGACCGCCTTCGGAGGCTCCCTCGGGGCCTTCTTCGGAGCTTTCCGCGGAATCGGCGCGTCCGGCGGATCCCGCGCCGCTCGGTGTCACCCGTACGCCCACCGGCGTCGCCGAGATCGACGCGCAGCTGGACCGGCTGGCCGACGCCGACCACCTCGCCGCGAGCGGCCATCTGGAGGTGTACGAGGATGTGCACCGGGGCCTGCGCGACGCGCTGACCGCCCTGGACCGGCGGCCCGGCCCGCCGGCACCTGCACCGCCCGCGCCCGTTTCGTAAGCCGACCCCGCCTCGTAAGCCGACCCGTCCCGTAGACGATCCGCCGCCCCGTAAGCCGACCCGTCCCGCAGACGACCTCGTCTCGTACGACGACAGACGACAGGAGCTGAACCACCCGTGGCTGTGACCCGCCCACGACGCGCACGACTCGACGCTGAGCTGGTGCGCCGCGAGCTGGCCCGCTCGCGCGAGCACGCCGGCCAGCTGATCGCCGCGGGCCGGGTGACCGTCGGCGGGCAGGTCGCGACCAAGCCCGCCACCCAGGTGGAGACCAGTGCGGCCCTCGTGGTCAGGGCGGACGACAGCGACCCGGACTACGTCTCGCGCGGCGGGCACAAGCTCGCGGGCGCGCTGCTGGCCTTCAGCGAGGAGTACCGCCAGGGCGCGGGCGCGGCCGCCGTCGAGGCCGGCCCGGAGAGCGGCGGCCCGGGAGGCGGCGGTCTGAAGGTCACGGGGCGGCGCGCCCTGGACGCGGGGGCGTCCACCGGAGGCTTCACCGATGTCCTGCTGCGCGCCGGCGCCGCCCATGTCCTCGCTGTTGACGTGGGATATGGACAACTCGCGTGGTCTTTGCAGAGCGATGAACGCGTGACCGTCATGGACCGTACGAACGTACGTGAATTGACGCTCGAGCAGATCGGCGGTGACCCCGTGGACCTGGTCGTCGGTGACCTGTCCTTCATCCCGCTGGGGCTGGTGCTGCCCGCCCTGGTGCGCTGTGCCGCGCCCGGGGCCGACCTGGTGCTGATGGTCAAGCCCCAGTTCGAGGTCGGCAAGGAGCGGCTGGGCAGCGGCGGGGTGGTCCGCAGCGCGCAGCTGCGCGCCGAGGCCGTCCGTACGGTCGCGGAGCAGGCGGCGGGGCTGGGTCTTGGAGTCCTGGGGGTCACCGCGAGCCCGTTGCCCGGTCCGGCCGGCAACGTCGAGTACTTTCTGTGGATGCGCGCCGGGGCGCCGGCACTTGACCCGGCCGATGTCGACCGTGCAGTGGCGGAGGGGCCCAGTTGACCACTTCAGAAGCTTCAGCAGCAGCCTCGGCAGCAGCGGAGCGCACCGTATTCCTGCTGGCGCACACCGGCCGCCCCGCGGCCATCCGCAGCGCCGAGCTCGTCGTCCAAGGCCTGCTGCGCTGCGGCATCGGGGTGCGGGTGCTGGCCGCGGAGGCCGCCGACCTGCCGCTGCCCGCCGCGGTCGAGCTGGTCGACGTGGGACCGGACGTCCTGGACGGCTGCGAGCTGCTGATCGTCCTCGGCGGTGACGGCACGCTGCTGCGCGGCGCGGAGTTCTCGCGGATCTCCGGGGTGCCGATGCTCGGCGTCAACCTGGGCCGGGTCGGCTTCCTCGCCGAGGCGGAGCGCGACGACCTGGACAAGGTCGTGGACCGGGTCGTGACCCGCAGTTACGAGGTCGAAGAGCGGATGACCATCGATGTGCTGGTGCGCACCGACGGGCAGATCGTGCACACCGACTGGGCGCTGAACGAGGCGTCGGTCGAGAAGGCCGCGCGCGAGCGCCTGCTGGAGGTCGTCACCGAGGTCGACGGCCGCCCCGTCTCCCGCTTCGGCGGCGACGGCGTCGTCTGCGCGACCCCGACCGGCTCGACGGCCTACGCCTTCTCGGCGGGCGGGCCCGTGGTGTGGCCCGAGGTCGAGGCGCTGCTGATGGTCCCCATCAGCGCGCACGCCCTTTTCGCCAAGCCGCTGGTCACCTCGCCGCGCTCGGTGCTCGCCGTGGAGGTGCAGCCGCAGACCCCGCACGGGGTGCTGTGGTGCGACGGGCGGCGCACCGTCGAACTGCCCGCGGGCGCGCGGGTGGAGGTGCGGCGGGGGGCGGTGCCGGTGCGGCTGGCGCGGCTGCACCACGCGTCGTTCACGGACCGGCTGGTGGCGAAGTTCGCCCTCCCGGTCGCGGGCTGGCGCGGCGCGCCGCACTAGAAGGCTCAAGGAGATCTTGGTGAGGGGCTGTCCGGCTGGTGTGGGCCGGGTGGCCCCTCGGCTGTCGGTGTGGGGAAGTGGGGCAGGACGTCTTCGGCGAGCTCGTGCAGCACCTCATCGACGGGCCGGTCGTTGGGCCGCAGGTTGAATGAGACATGGGCGACGCCGAGCGTGGCCATCGTCTCCAGGTGGTCGACCAGGGCCTTCCGCCCGGTGCTGAGGCCCAGCCGGATGGGGTGGGCCGGGGCGTCGGCGTCGCTCTGGAGGGCCAGCACCATGGGGGTGAGGTACGGCTTGCTGCCGTCCCCGGTGCGCTGCTGCCACTCACGGCTCTTCAGCCGCAGCGCACCCAGGTCACGCGGGTAGTTGAGCGAGGCATCGGCGTGCTCGGCGATCCACTCGGGGGTCTGCTGAGCGCCGCCGGCGATGGCGATCGGGATCCCCGCCGTATTGACCGGCTTGGGCAGGACCTCCAGCTGTCGGTCCGCGCCGAGGCCGGCCCGGGGCAGTTCCAGAGGGCCGCTGCGCCAGGCGGCGCGCAGGGCCTCGACGCCGTCCCGGAAAGCCGTGCCGCGAGCGTGGAAGTCGCGTCCGAACAGCGGGTATTCCACGGGGCGGTCGCCGCTGGCCAGGCCGAGCAGCATGCGGCCGCCCGACAGGACGTCCACGGTGGCTGCCGCCTTGGCGACCAGCAAGGGTTCGCGCAGGGGCAGCACGATCGCGCCGGTGCCGAGAGTGACGTTCTCGGTGACGGCGGCAAGGTGGCCGAGGTGGGTGAACGTCTCGAAGACCGTTCCGGCGTCGCCGAACTGCACGGGGTCGTACAGCGGCACGTCACGCAGCCACAGGGCGGCGAAGCCGAGCTGGTCGGCCAGTCGCGCGAGCCGGGTGTGCTCGGTCAGGTCGGGGACACCGAAGGGGCGGCCGGCCTCGCGGTCGGCGCGCCGGCGTGCCGGCCCCCAGTCGTTGTCGAGGGGGAGTTCCAGTCCGAGGGTGAGCCGTCCGCCGACGGGGGCCAGCTTGGCGAGTGCGGGGTGGGGGGAGGCCATGACGTGTCCTTCCGGGGCGGATACGGGGGCTCCGTGCCGGGTGACCTGCCCGGAACGGAGCGGGAGGGGAGAATCCGGCTCAGTTGAGCTCGTCGGGGTGGGGGCCGGTGCGCAGACCGCGGTCGAGCGCGGCCACGGCCCGCATCTCCTCATCCGTGAGGGCGAAGTCGAAGACGTCGAAGTTCTCGCGGATCCGGGCCGGGGTCACCGACTTGGGGATCACGATGTTGCCGAGCTGCAGGTGCCAGCGGAGGACGACCTGGGCGGGGGACTTGCCGTACTTGGCGGCCATGTCACCAATGACGGGCTCGTCGAGCACCGCGCCCTGGGCAAGCGGGCTCCATGCCTCGGTGGCGATCTTGCGGTCGGTGTGGAACGTGCGCAGCTCGGCCTGTTGCAGGCCGGGGTGCAGCTCGATCTGGTTGACGACCGGGGTCAGCGTCGCGCCGTCCAGCAGCCGCAGCAGGTGGCCCGGCTGGAAGTTGGAGACACCGGCGGCGCGGATGCGCCCCTCGGCGGCGAGGCGTTCCAGGGCTCGCCAGGAGTCGCGGTACAGGTCGCGGGCGGGGGTCGGCCAGTGGATCAGGTAGAGGTCGACGTGGTCGAGGCCGAGCTTGCCGAGGCTGGCCTCGAAGGCGCGCAGAGTGGCGTCGTAGCCCTGGTCGGCGTTCCACAGCTTGGTGGTGATGAACAGGTCCTCGCGGGGCAGGCCGGATGCGGCGAGGGCGCGGCCGACTCCGGTCTCGTTGCCGTAGATCGCGGCGGTGTCGATGCTGCGGTAGCCGGTCTCCAGCGCGGCGGTGACGGCGGCGGTGGTCTGGTCGTCGGGGACCTGGAAGACGCCGAAGCCGAGCTGGGGGATCTCGACGCCGTTGTTGAGCGTGACGGTGGGGACGGTGGAGGGTGCCATGGTGCGGGTGCTCCTTCAGGCGGTACGCGGGGTGAGGGTGTAGCGGACGGTCTGGGCACTGATGAGGCCGTCGCGGAAGACGAAGGTGTCGACGCCGTCGGTGGCCTGGTGGGTGGCGCTGGTGGCGGTCCACTGCAGGAACAGCACGTTCCCGGCGAACTGCGGGGTCAGTTGCCAGTCGGCGTCGGGCAGGTCGGCCAGCAGGCGGCCGATGCCGTCCTTCACGCCCTGACGTCCCCTCAGGACACCTTCGGGGGTGATCAGGACGGCGTCCTCGGTGTAGTTCTGGCTGATCAGGTCGAGGTTGCCGGTGCCGAGACGATTGCCGTGGTCGGCGAAGACCGCTTGCGGGGTGCGGGGCATCAGGAAAGCTTCTCCAGTGCGGTGGTGGCGAAGGAGTGGTCCTGCTCGGGTGCGCCGCCGCCGATGCCGATCGCGCCGATCAGGTGGCCGTCGCGGCGGAAGGCGAGCAGATGCCCGCCGGCGTCCAGGGCGGTGACGCTGACCGGGATCCCGGCCCCTCCGGCGGCGGCGCGGGCGGCCGCGATCAGGGCCTCGGCGTCCGCGCTGGTGAGCGGGGTTACGGCGGTCGTGCTCATGGTGCTTCTCCTGGGGGTGAAGTGATGGGGGGAGTCAGTGGTGGACGGGGGTGCGGGCGGCAGCGGCGACGGGCTCACGCGCGTGGTCGCGGCGCTCGAGGGCGGCGGACCAGAAGGCCAGGACGAGAGCCGCGGCGGCGAGGAGGGCACCGACCCAGTTCGGGGAGGTGTAGCCCAAGTCGGCGGCGATGACGATGCCGCCGAGCCAGGCGGAGAGGGCGTTGCCGAGGTTGAACGCGCCGATGTTGACGGCGGAGGCCAGGGTGGGTGCGCCGTGGGCCTGGTCCAGGACGCGCTTCTGCAGCGGGGGGACGGTGGCGAAGCCGAGCGCCCCGACCAGGAAGATGGTCGCCGCGGCGAGGATCTTGTGGTGGGCGGTGAGGGTGAACAGCGCCAGCACGACGGCCAGCCCGCCGAGGGTGGTGTACAGCATGGGCATCAGCTTGCGGTCGGCGTAGCGGCCGCCGAGCAGGTTGCCGAGGAACATGCCGACGCCGAAGAGCACCAGCAGCCAGGTGACCGCTCCGTCGGAGTAGCCGGCGACGTGGGTCATCATCGGGGCGATGTAGGTGATCGCGGCGAAGACACCGCCGAAGCCGAGCACGGTCATCGCCATCGCGAGCAGCACCTGCGGGTTACGGAACGCGGTCAGCTCCCGGCGCAGGTGGGCGCCCTCGGGCCGGGGCACGGCAGGCACCAGCTTGGCGATGCCGAACAGTCCGATCACGCCGAGAGCGGCAACGATGACAAAGGTGGTGCGCCAGCCCGTGGCCTGTCCGATGAAGGTGCCCAGGGGCACGCCGACGATGTTGGCGATGGTCAGCCCGGTGAACATGGTGGCGATGGCGCCGGCCTTCTTCTCCGGGGCGACCAGATCGGCGGCGACGACGGAACCTATGCCGAAGAACGAACCGTGGGCGAGGGAGGCGACCACGCGGCCGGTCAGCATCAGCCCGAAGTTGGGGGCGACGGCGGAGAGCACGTTGCCGAGCACGAACAGCCCCATGAGCAGCATGAGCATCTGCTTGCGACTGACCTTGGCGCCGAGCACCGTCAGCAGCGGCGCGCCGACGACGACGCCGAGGGCGTAGCCGGTGACCAGCAGGCCCGCGGTGGGGATGGAGACGCCGTAGTCGGCGGCGATCTCAGGCAGCAGGCCCATGATCACGAATTCGGTGGTGCCGATACCGAAGGCTCCGACAGCCAGGGCGAGGAGTGCGAGAGGCATGGGCTCGGCCCTTCTGCGTTTACTTGAACGAGCTCCTTGCATGCCCACACAATAGTTGCACGCACGCTATAAGTGCAAGCGCGGATAGTTTGCGCGTGCAGGGGTGGGGGAGGGGGTGTCCTCGTTCGGTCTCGCGGTGGCCGCTGGTCCTGGCCGGCTAAACCGCCTGCGACGGATGCGGTTCTCGACGCGGTACTGCCCCTGCCCGTATCGGCCCTGCGGCGATCGCGGGCGGGCACGGCGTGACGAAGGACCTGTCGTGCCGGTGCGGCGCCTGGCCGCTCAGGGCCCGTGGCACGGCCGGCCCGGCGGCCGGAAGTCGCTCGCCGCGACATGGCTCAAGGGCGTGCCAAGGCTGAGCCGGCAGGTGTTCCTCCCCGCCCGGTGGGGCCGCCGGGGTGAGCTGCGCGACATGGTTATCGCCCGATCGGCGGCTATGTGGTCCCATGCCTGGCGCGCTGCTGGGACCGGTCGCGTGGGAAGGCGGCCGGGTTGTTCGGGTCTACTGGCGTCGCGGCGGAACGGTCACCGCTTCCACCGCCTCGACCAGCGAGGACAGCTCGGGGTTCTTGGCGGCTTCGTCGAGAGCTTCCCGGAGGGCGGCGTCGTTGGTCGGCCGGGCTTCTTCCAGGAGTTTCAGGCCGGCTTCGGTGACGTTGGTGTAGATGCCGCGACGGTCGGTCGGGCACAGGTACCGGGAGAGCAGGTTGCGGTCTTCGAGGCGGGTGACCAGGCGGGTTGTGGCGCTCTGGCTGAGCACGACCGCGTCGGCGACCTGCTTCATCTGGAGATGCCCGCCTACGCCGTCGTGCTGGCGGCTGAGTACGTCGAGCAGTGAGTACTCCCGAACGCTCAGGTCGTGCTTGGACTGCAGGGCGCGCTCGGTGTGCGCCTCGATCTTGCCGTGCAGGAGGGAAAGGGCGGCCCATCCGTTGGCGAGGGCGGTGAGCGCCGGGTCCGTGGCGGTCATGGGTCCAGGTCTCCTTCCAGGTATGGCTGGAGTACAGGATAGCCGTGGGATTAAAATATTGGATGGAGCCAATATAGCGCTAACGCAAGCATCCAGCCGCGGGGTGGCTCTGACTCCACGGGCGGCCCGTTTCGGCGCGAGGCTCAAGATATGGCGCGCTTGCATTTAATGCGCGCCTGCAAGTAATATGTGCGTACGCAAAGCCGACGCGCCCGTGGCTGCTCGCCAGTATCGGGACTCGCATGCCTCTCATGGGGAACCCGCGGGGGAGAGCGTTGTCCATCATGTCCGGCCGTGCCCAGAGAGCCTCGACGGCAAAGTGGGACGGCGGCTCCTCGGCCGGTCAGCTCCGGCGGGTGCACAAGGCCGAGCGGTCAGTTTCATCACATACCCACAGGGCTGTTCGGCCTCTGGGTACCCATCTGAAAGGGCATCACTATGCCGCTCAAGGACATCATCCCGGGCCGGATCGGCTACGGCGCTGCTCCTCTTGGCAACATGTTCCGGGCCGTCCCCGACGACCAGGCGCAGGCCACCCTCCAGGCGGCCTGGGACCAGGGCATCCGTTACTACGACACCGCGCCGTTCTACGGCGCCGGCCTCTCCGAGCTGCGCCTCGGTGAGTTCCTGGCCGACAGGCCCCGTGACTCCTACGTACTGTCCACCAAGGTCGGCCGCGTCATCCTCGACGAGACAGAGGAAGGCGCCCGCGACCTCGGTGAGAAGGGCGGAGTCTTCGAGAACGGCCTGAGGAACAAGATGGTCCATGAGTGGACCGCTGAGGCCACCGAGCGTTCCATCGAGGACTCCCTGAAGCGCCTGCGCACCGACCGTCTCGACGTCGTGTGGGTGCATGACATCGCTCAGGACTTCCACGGTGACCTGTGGCTCCAGAAGTTCGAAGAGGCCCGCACCGGAGCCTTCCGTGTCCTCGGCCGCCTGCGTGACGAGGGAGTCATCAAGGCCTGGGGTCTCGGTGTCAACAAGACCGAGCCGATCGAGCTGACGCTCGCACTGGACGAGCCCCGCCCGGACGGCTTCCTCCTCGCCGGCCGCTACACGTTGCTCGACCACGAGCACGCCCTGGAGCGTGTCCTGCCCATGGCCCAGGAGGCAGGCGCCGGCATGGTTGTGGGAGGCCCCTACAGCTCGGGCGTCCTCGCGGGCGGCAAGCACTTCGAGTACCAGCCCGCCTCGAAGGAGATCCTCGCCAAGGTCGACACGCTGAAGGCGCTGGCCGACAAGCACGGCGTCAGCATCAAGGCCGCGGCTCTGCAGTTCTCCCTGGCGCATCCGGTGACCACCGCCGTCGTACCGGGGGCGACCAAGCCGAGCCGTATCGGCGAGGACCTTGCTGCCCTCAACGAGACCATCCCGGCGGCGTTCTGGGCAGAGCTGCGCGCCTCGGGGCTGGTCTCCGACAAGGCCCCTCTGCCCCAGAGCGCCTGAGCATCGGCCGGCGCCCCAACACTTCCAGGCCCCCCCGACGGGGCGCCGACGACGGGCTCGGTCCGGAGACTGGGCGCCCCGTAGGAGGAACCCGCCGTCGCATCGAGGCCGCGAAACCTCGTATGGTCGTGGTCGTGCTGGAGGAGATGCGGATACGTGCGCTGGGTGTCATCGACGACGCCGTCGTCGAACTGTCGCCCGGCTTCACCGCGGTGACCGGTGAGACCGGAGCGGGTAAGACCATGGTCGTCACCAGTCTCGGCCTGCTGCTGGGCGGGCGGGCCGACGCGGCCCTGGTGCGGATCGGCGCCAAGGCGGCGGTCGTCGAGGGCCGGATCACCGTCGACGGGCGGTCGGCGGTGGCCGTCCGGGCCGAGGAGGCGGGCGCCGAACTCGACGACGGCGCGCTGCTGATCAGCCGTACGGTCTCCGCCGAAGGCCGTTCCCGCGCCCATGTGGGCGGCCGCTCGGTGCCCGTGGGGCTGCTGGGCGAGCTGGCGGACGACCTGGTGGCCGTGCACGGCCAGACCGACCAGCAGGGGCTGCTGCGCCCGGCCCGGCAGCGGCAGGCCCTGGACCGGTACGCGGGAGCCGCGGTCGCCGGGCCGCTGGAGAAGTACGGGGCCGCCTACCGGCGGCTGCGCGCGGTCGCCGCCGAGCTGGACGAGCTGACCACCCGGGCGCGGGAGCGGGCGCAGGAGGCCGATCTGCTGCGCTTCGGCCTCGAGGAGATCGCCGCGGCCGAACCGCTGCCCGGGGAGGACACCGAGCTCGCCGCCGAGGCGGAGCGCCTGGGCCACGCCGAAGCCCTCGCCTCCGCCGCCACCGCCGCGCACGCCGCGCTGGCCGGGCACCCGGAGGACCCCGAGGGCGTGGACGCGGCCAGTTTGGTCGCGGGCGCGCACCGGGCGCTGGAGGGCGTCCGCTCCCACGACCCGAAGCTCGCCGCGCTCGCCGACCGGATCGCCGAGGTCGGCATCCTGATGTCCGATGTGGCCGGGGAGCTCGCGGGCTACGCGGACGATCTGGACGCCGACCCACGGCGGCTGGCGGTCGTCGAGGAGCGCCGGGCCGCGCTGTCCCATCTGACCCGCAAGTACGGCCAGGGCATCGCGGACGTGCTGGCCTGGGCGGAGCAGGGCGCGGCGCGGCTGGCCGAACTGGACGGCGACGACGACCGTATCGGCGAGCTGACCGCCGAGCGCGACGCGCTCCGCGCCGAACTGGGCGAGCTCGCGCAGGCGCTCTCCGACGCCCGTACGGAGGCGGCGGCGCGCTTCGCCGACGCGGTCACCGCGGAGCTGGCCTCGCTCGCGATGCCGCACGCCCGGGTGACCTTCGCGATCAGCCAGAGCGAGGCCGCGGAGGAGACGGCGGGCATCGAGGTGGGCGGCCGCGCGGTGCTGTTCGGACCGCATGGAGCCGACGAGGTCGAGCTGCTGCTCGCCCCCCACCCGGGCGCCCCGCCCCGGCCGATCGCCAAGGGGGCGTCGGGCGGTGAGCTGTCCCGGGTGATGCTCGCGGTGGAGGTGGTCTTCGCGGGCTCGGACCCCGTGCCGACTTATCTCTTCGACGAGGTGGACCAGGGCGTCGGCGGCAAGGCGGCGGTCGAGGTGGGTCGGCGCCTTGCCAAGCTCGCCCGGACCGCGCAGGTCGTGGTCGTCACCCATCTGCCCCAGGTCGCGGCCTTCGCCGACCGGCACTTGGTGGTGGAGAAGACCAACGACGGGGCGGTCACGCGCAGCGGTGTGAAGGCGATGGAGGGCGAGGACCGGGTACGGGAGCTGTCGCGCATGCTGGCGGGCCAGGAGGACTCCGAACTCGCCCGCGCCCACGCGGAAGAACTCCTGGAGACGGCGCGGGCGACGCGCTGACTGTCGGTCGCGGGTCCGCCCGGGGGCCGCGAGTCCGGGCCGGGCCGCCCGCGCCGCAGGGGCCCGAGGGCGTTCCGGTGTTCGGTGCTGTCCTCCGTATGGGTGAATCCGCGGAGGTACGGGCGAGCCGACGGCGGGCCCGGTGCGGGGCCGTGGCGGTGGGGGCGGCCTGAAGACTGGCATCCTGGGCGGGGGCGCACCCGTGCCGCCGCGCGCCGACGACCCCACGCCCGAACGCCGTCCTCTCAGGAGCCTTTCCCGCGTGAGCAGCACCGTGAGCAGCACACCGGCCCCGCCGCCCGGGAACCCGCCCGGGAACCCGCACGGGCAGCCGCCCCTGCACGCCCTCCAAGTGCTCGGTGGCGGCAGTTCTGGCAGTGGGGTGCATGTCCGGTCGCTGACGGCCGGGTTGGTGGCGCGCGGGCTGCGGGTGACGGTGTGCGGGCCGTGGCGGGCGGAGCGGGGATACGGGTTCACGCAGGCGGGCGCGTGGTTCGCCGGACTGGACCCCCGTACGAACGCGGGGGCCGTCGCGACGCTGCGGGCGGCCGGCGCCGGGGCGGGTCTTGTTCATGCGCATGGGCTGCGGTCCGGGCTGCTGGCCGTGCTGGCGCTGCACGGCC
>NZ_MUNE01000230.1 GCF_002154605.1 Streptomyces milbemycinicus
TTCCAACACCAGCACTACTGGCTGAAGCCCGGCAGGTGGGGGAGTTCTCCGGAGAAGGGCTCGGAGGACGACGAGCGCTTCTGGAGCGCTGTCGAAGCGGGGGATCTCGCCGGGCTCGGGGCCTCGCTGAACGTGGCGGAGGACACCGCGCGGCAGGCGCTGGCCCCGGCGTTGCCGGTGTTGGCGGAGTGGCGTCAGCGCACACGGGATCGAGCCCGGACCGACGGGTGGCGCTACCGGACCGCCTGGTCCACGGTCACCGGCTTGGACGCGGCTCCCCGGCTGAGCGGCACATGGTTGCTGGTGGTGCCCGAGAAGCTCGAGGGGGACGCGGCGGTCGAGACGGTCGCCCGGGCGCTGGAGGGCCGGGGGGCGCGGTGCACGACCCTCGCCCTGGCGCCGGGGGACCAGGCGCGCGATCCGCTCACGACGCGTCTGCGGCAGCTGGAGGGCGGGCCCGAGGTCGCCGGTGTGATCAGCGCGTTGGGCCTTGACGAAGCCGTACACCCGGACCACCCGCACCTGTCGGTGGGGCTGGCCGGGACCATCGCCCTGGTTCAGGCACTGGACGAGACGGACTTCGGCGGGCGCCTGTGGTGTGTGACGCGCGGCGGGGTGTCGGTCGGCGAGGACGGCCCGGTGAGCCCGGCGCAGGCCCAGGTTTGGGGTCTGGGGCGCGTGATGGCGTTGGAGTACCCGAAGCGGTGGGGCGGACTGGTCGATCTTCCGGCCGCGGTGGAGGAGGAGACGGCGAGCCGGTTGGCCGCGGTGGTGGCCGAGGGCACGGAGGACCAGGTGGCTTTGCGCGCCGACGGTGCGCTGGGGCGCCGGCTGCGCGCGGCACCGGGAGGTGCGCCGGGCGAGGAGTGGCGGACCGAGGGGTCGGTCCTGGTCACCGGCGGGACGGGCGGTGTGGGCGGCCGGGTCGCACGGTGGGTGGTCGAGCGGGGCGCGCGCCATGTGATCGTGGCCGGCCGACGCGGCCCTGCCGCGCCCGGGGCCGAGGAGCTGACGGCGGAGCTGGAGGCGCTCGGCGCCTCGGTGGACGTGGTGGCCTGCGATGTCGCGGACCGGGACCAGGTGGCCGGGCTGCTGGCGCGGGTGCCGGAAGAGCATCCCCTGCGTGGGATCTTCCACGCCGCCGGTGTCGGCGACTACACGCCGGTGCGCGACCTGGATCCGGACCGGGTGGCGCAGGTGACGGCGGCGAAGGCGGGGGGCGCGCGCTGGCTCGATGAGCTCACGCGCGACCTGGACGTGTCGGCGTTCGTGCTGTTCTCCTCCGGCGCGGCCAGCTGGGGCAGCGGCCAGCAGGGCGCGTACGCGGCGGCCAACGCGTATCTGGACGCGCTGGCCGAACGCCGCCGCGCCGAGGGTCTGCCGGGGCTTTCGGTGGCGTGGGGGCCGTGGGGCGAGGCGGGCATGGCCGCCGACGAGGCGGTGGCCACCTTCTTCCGTGACCGGGGCCTGACCGCCATGCCGCCGGAGCTGGCGCTGCGGGTGCTGGGCGACGCCCTGGGCCGTGGCGAGACGACGCTGACGGTGGCCGACTTCGACTGGGCCCGGTTCGCCGCGACGTTCGCCGGGCAGCGCGCCAGCCGGCTGCTCGCCGAGATCCCCCAGGCCGTCGAACTCCTCGAGAAGGAGACACCGTCCGAGGACAGCCCGTTGCGCAGGCAGCTGTCCGCCGCCGCCCCGGAACAGCGGCACCAGATACTCTCGCAGCACATCCGCGCCCTGGCGGCCGGCGTGCTGGGCCACTCGGGTCCGGACGCCGTTTCCGCAACGAAGCCCTTCTTCGAGATGGGCTTCGACTCGCTGACCGCCGTCGAGCTGCGCAACAAGCTCAGCTCAAGCGCCGGAATGCCGCTGCCCACCACGCTGATCTTCGACTACCCCACGGCGGACGACCTGGCCCGCTATGTCCTCGGAGAGATCTCCGGCACGCAGACGGCTGTCGCCGGCGCCACCGTCGCGGGACCGGTCGGGGAACCGGACGAGCCGATCGCGATCGTCGGGATGGCGTGCCGGTTCCCGGGCGGGGTGACCAGCCCGGAACAGCTCTGGGACCTCGTGACAGAGGGGCGGGACGCGATGTCGGCGTTTCCGACCGACCGCGGCTGGCGCCTGGACACGCTGTACGACCCGGACCCGGACCGCCCGGGCACCAGCTATGTGCGCGAGGGCGGATTCATCTACGACGCGGGGGAGTTCGACGCGGACTTCTTCGGTATCTCGCCGCGTGAGGCGGTGGGGATGGATCCCCAGCAGCGGCTGTTGCTGGAGACCGCCTGGGAGACGTTCGAGCGCGCCGGCATCGACCACGGCTCCCTGCGCGGCAGCGACACCGGCGTCTACGTCGGCGCGACCATCTTCGACTACCTGTCGATCATCGGGATCTCCAGCCTCGACATGGAGGGGTACACCGGCACGGGCAATCTCGGCTGCGTGGTGTCGGGGCGGGTGTCGTATGTGTTGGGGCTGGAGGGTCCCGCGGTGACGGTGGACACGGGGTGTTCGTCGTCGCTGGTGGCGCTTCACTCGGCGGTGCGGGGGCTGCGCGGCGGTGAGTGCTCGCTGGCGTTGGCGGGTGGGGTGACGGTGATGTCCACACCGGGCGCCTTCGTGGAGTTCTCGCGGCAGCGCGGGCTCGCGGCGGACGGCCGCTGCAAGGCGTTCGCGGCGGCTGCGGACGGCACGGGGTGGGGCGAAGGGGTCGGGCTGCTGTTGTTGGAGCGGTTGTCGGACGCGCGGCGCAATGGTCACAAGGTGTGGGCGGTGGTGCGTGGTTCGGCGATCAATCAGGACGGTGCGAGCAATGGGCTGACGGCGCCGAACGGTCCGTCGCAGCAGCGGGTGATCCGGCAGGCGCTGGCGAACGCGCGGCTGTCGCCGGCGGATGTGGATGTGGTGGAGGCGCACGGGACGGGTACGACGCTGGGTGATCCGATCGAGGCGCAGGCGGTGCTGGCG
>NZ_MUNE01000231.1 GCF_002154605.1 Streptomyces milbemycinicus
GTCCTCGTTCGGGATCAGCGGGACCAACGCGCATGTGATCCTGGAGCACGTTCCGGCCGAGCCGATAGCCCCGGTCGTCGAAGAGCCGAGCTCCCCCGCCGTCGTCCCTCTGATGGTCTCGGGGAAGACCGACGCGGCGTTGCGTGCCCAGGCGGAACGGCTGCGGTCCTACCTCGCCGAGCGGCCCGAGGCGGGCAGGGCCGATGTCGGGCTGTCCTTGGCGTTGTCGCGGTCGCGTTTTGAGTATCGGGCTGTGCTGCTGACCCGCGACCGTGAGAGTGCGCTGGATGCGCTTGCTGCTCTGGCCGCGGGGGAATCCACCAGTGATGTGGTGCTCGGCTCGGTGGCTCCGCGGCCCGGTGTCACCGCCTTCCTCTTCACCGGTCAGGGCAGTCAGCGCCCTGGTATGGGGCGTGAGCTGGCGGGCCGGTATCCGGTCTTCGCCGACGCGCTCGACGCTGTCATCGAGGAGTTGGACGGGCATCTGAGCCGTCCTCTGCGCGAGATTCTGTTTGCCGAGGCCGGCACTCCAGAGGCAGAGCTTCTTGACCGTACGGAGTTCACTCAGCCCGCCCTCTTCGCGGTGGAAGCGGCGCTGTTCCGGCTGCTGGAGTCCTGGGGAATCACGCCTCGCTTTGTGGCCGGGCATTCGATCGGGGAGCTCGCCGCCGCACACGCGGCAGGGGTGCTCAGCCTGCCGGATGCCTGCACCTTGGTGGCGGCACGCGCCCGGCTGATGCAGGCCCTGCCCGAGGCAGGCGTGATGGTGTCGGTCCAGGCCACCGAGGAAGAGGTGGCACCGCTGCTGGCGGGCCGCGAGCACCTGATCGGCATCGCCGCAGTCAACGGCCCCGAAGCCGTGGTCATCGCCGGTGACGAGAGCGCCGTACGGGATGTCGCGGACGAAATCGCCGCGCGCGGGCGTAGGACCAAGCGGCTGTCGGTCTCGCATGCGTTCCACTCCCCGCTGATGGACCCCATGCTGGACGACTTCCGCACCGTGGCCGAGGGCCTGACGTATCACGCGCCGCGGATCCCCATGGTGTCCATGGTGACCGGAACACCCGTCACCGGCAGTGGCACCGACGGCGACGACGAGACCGCATCCGCCGACTACTGGGTACGGCACGCCCGGGCCGCCGTACGCTTCGCCGACGGCCTCCGGGCACTGGAAGACGCGGGCGTCGACACCTTCCTCGAAATCGGTCCCGATGGCGTACTCTCCGCCATGGCCAGGGACTCCCTGTCCCCCGGCACGGCCCTCCTCCCGCTACTGCGCCGGGACCGCTCCGAGGAGCTGTCGGCGGCCACCGCCCTCGCCCGGCTCCATGTGCGCGGAACGTCCCCCGACTGGGCCGCGTTCCTGGCGGGGAACGGGACCGGACGCGCCGCATACCGCGTCGAACTGCCGACGTACGCCTTCCAGCACGAGCGCTACTGGCCACAGGCCACATCGAGCACGGCCGGGGACATCACTGCCGCCGGGCTGGGCTCCGCGGACCATCCGATGCTCGGCGCCTCCGTGGAGCTGGCCGACGGCGAAGGCGCGCTGTTCACCAGCAGGCTCTCGCTGCGGACGCACCCGTGGCTGGCACAGCACGCCGTCATGGGTGCCGTGCTGCTGCCGGGCACCGCGCTCCTCGAACTGGCGATCCGCGCCGGTGACGAGGTCGGCTGCGACCACGTTGAGGAGCTGACGCTGGCCACGCCGCTGGTGCTCCCCGAGCACGGCGCGATTCAGGTGCAGTTGCGGGTCGGCGCGGCGGACGAGGCCGGCCGCCGCCCGGTGGTGGTGTCCGCGCGGCCCGAGGGAGCGGCGGGCCAGGAGTGGGTCCGGCACGCCGACGGCGTACTCGGCGTACGTGCGCACACCACCGCTCCCGACACCGCTTTCGACGCTGTCCAGTGGCCACCGACCGGGGCCGCGCCCCTCGCGCTGGAGGGGCTGTACGACCGGCTCGCGGAGGACGGATTCGGCTACGGCCCCCTCTTCCAGGGGCTCACCGCGGCTTGGCGGCGCGGCACGGCGATCTTTGCGGAGATCGCCCTTCCCGACGTCGGGGACGACGGCACATCCGTCGCGGATGCGGAGGACATCGACGGCTTCGGGCTGCACCCGGCGCTGCTCGACTCCAGCCTGCGCGCGGTGGCGCTGCTCGACGGGGACATTCCGCGTACGGCCCTGCCCTTCTCCTGGGAGAACGTCACCCTGCACGCGAGTGGCGCCAGGGCCCTCCGGATCCGGCTCGCTCCGGCCGGTCGCCACACGGTGTCCCTCGGCCTCGCCGACACCTCCGGCACCCCGGTGGCCACGGTCGGCTCCCTGGCGCTACGGCCGCTGTCCGCCGAGCAACTGAGCTCCGCCGCGGGCGCGGCGGAGCGCGACTCGCTGTTCCGGCTCGACTGGACGGCCGCCACCGTCGACCACGCCGCGCCCCCCGCCGACGCCGGGCCGCTGACCGTGGTCGGCCCGGACTCCCTCGGGCTCGCCGGGGCGCTCGAGGCCGCGGGCCACACCGTACGCCCGTACGCCGACCTCGCTGACCTCATCCAGGTGGTCGGCGACGAGGCTGTTGCCCCGGGCGTCGTGCTCATCCCGCTCACCGGAGCGGTTGATGCGGCTGAGGCGGCCGACACGGTGGTCGCCGCCGCGCACCGCCTCAGCGCCCAGGTGCTGACGTACCTGCAGACCTGGCTGGCCGAGGAGGAACGCCTGGCGGGCTCCCGGCTGGTGTTCATCACCCGAGGGGCCGCCGGCGACCCGCCGGGTGCCCACGATGTGGCTGCCGCGACCGTATGGGGCCTGGTGCGCTCGGCGCAGGCGGAACACCCGGACCGGTTCGTCCTCGCCGACCTCGACGCCCGGCCCGAGTCGGCCGCGGCGCTGCCGGGGGCGCTCGGCTCCGCGGAACCGCAGTTGGTGATCCGTGACGGCGCGGTCCACGTCGGCCGACTGGCCCGGGTGCCCGTACCGGGTGAGCCCGGCGCCGAATGGGACCCCGAGGGCACGGTGCTGATCACCGGTGGCACCGGGGGACTGGGCGGCATACTGGCCCGCCACCTGGTCACCGACCACCAGGTCAGGCATCTGCTCCTGGCCAGCCGCCGCGGCCGCGCCGCAGCGGGTGCCGACCGGCTGGTCGACGAACTCACCGCCCTGGGCGCCCAGGTCACCGTGGCCTCATGCGACATGGCCGACCGCGACGCGCTGGCCGAGCTGGTGGCCGGTGTGGAGCGGGACCACCCGCTGACGGCCGTGGTGCACACCGCGGGCGTCCTGGACGACGGTGTGATCGAGACCCTTACCCCGCAGCGCATGGCCGCCGTACTGCGCCCGAAGGCGGATGCCGCCTGGCATCTGCACGAGCTGACCCGCCACCTGGACTTGACCGCGTTCATCACCTTCTCGTCGGTGGTGGGCACCTTCGGCGGCGCGGGCCAGGCCAACTACGCCGCGGGCAACGCGTTTCTGGACGCGCTGGCCGAGCATCGACGTACGGCCGGGCTTCCGGCGGTGTCGCTGGCCTGGGGCCCGTGGACCCAGGCGGGCGGGATGACCAGCACCCTGACCGAGGCGGACATGCGCCGCCTGGCCCGGGAGGGCATGCCCGCGCTGCCGGCCGAACGGGGCGTGGCGCTGTTCGACGCCGCCCTCGCCACGCCGGACGCCGTCCTGCTGCCCGTACCGCTCGACCTGCCCGCGCTGCGCGCACGTGGCGAGATCCCGCCGCTGCTGCGAGGACTCATCCGCACCCCGCTCCGCCGCTCGGCGGCCACCGGGTCCGGCACCTCCGCCTCCCTCGCACAGCGGCTGTCCGCCCTGCCGCGGGCGGAGCGCTCGGAGGCCGCGCTCGACCTGGTCCGTACGCATGTGGCGCTGGTGCTGGGACACGCGACGGCGGACGTCGTGGCCCCGACGCGCGCCTTCCAGGAGCTGGGCTTCGACTCCCTGACGGCGGTGGAGCTGCGCAACCGCCTCGGCGCAGCCTCGGGCCTCCGGCTGCCCGCGACCGTCGTCTTCGACTATCCGACCGCGGAGGCGCTGGCGGGCTACTTGCTGGACGAACTGCTCGGCCGGGAGGCGACGGATACCGCGGACGCCGGGGAGGCCGGGAACACGGCCCACGCTCTCCTTCCCGTCGCCGATGACCCGGTGGTGGTCGTGGGCATGGCCTGCCGCTACCCGGGCGGGGTGCGCACTCCGGAGGATCTGTGGCG
Organism: Streptomyces milbemycinicus; assembly: GCF_002154605.1. GTDB lineage: Bacteria > Actinomycetota > Actinomycetes > Streptomycetales > Streptomycetaceae > Streptomyces > Streptomyces milbemycinicus. The sequence continues at coordinate 4,219 of NZ_MUNE01000231.1, forward strand.
TCTGGTGGACGGCAGCCAGGACGCCGTCTCGGGCTTCCCGGACAACCGTGGCTGGGACCTGGAGGCGCTGTACGACCCGGACCCGGATCACGCGGGCACGTCGTATACCCGGCAAGGTGGCTTTCTCCACGATGCGGGGGAGTTCGACGCGGCGTTCTTCGGGCTGAGTCCGCGTGAGGCGTTGGCGACGGATGCGCAGCAGCGGTTGTTGCTGGAAACGTCGTGGGAGGCGTTCGAGCGGGCGGGGATCGATCCGGTGTCGCTGCGGGGCAGCCGGACGGGTGTGTTCGCGGGGGTGATGTACAACGACTATGGCACTTTGCTGCGCGGTGCGGAGTTCGAGGGCTATCAGACGAACGGCAGCGCGGGCAGTGTGGTGTCGGGGCGGGTGTCGTACACGCTGGGTCTCGAAGGCCCGGCGGTCACGGTCGACACGGCGTGTTCGTCTTCGCTCGTGGCGATGCATCTGGCGGCGCAGGCGTTGCGGTCGGGGGAGTGTTCGCTGGCGTTGGCCGGTGGTGTGACGGTGATGTCGACACCGGCGTCGTTTGTGGAGTTTTCGCGGCAGCGGGGATTGTCGCCGGATGGGCGGTGCAAGGCGTTTTCGGAGTCGGCTGATGGTGTGGGCTGGTCCGAGGGTGTGGGTGTGGTGGTGCTGGAGCGGCTGTCGGACGCGCGCCGCAATGGTCACGACGTGTTGGCGGTGGTGCGGGGTTCGGCGGTGAATCAGGATGGTGCGTCGAATGGTTTGACGGCGCCGAATGGTCCGTCGCAGCAGCGGGTGATCCGTCAGGCG
>NZ_MUNE01000232.1 GCF_002154605.1 Streptomyces milbemycinicus
CCGCCGCAGCGGTATGCGGCGCATCGTCTGCAACGCGTTCATGGCCTCGCGGCCCGGCCATCCGTTCTGGTCGCATGTGCACCGGCAGTTGGTGGGCGCCCACACCAGGCCCGGCCCGCTGGATGCGACGGGCCCGTTCTTCCTCACGCGCGCGGTCGACAGCGCCCCCGAGGGCTGCTCCCCCGCCGTCCTGGGGGCCGACACCCTGTATCCCAAGCTGAGCCCCGCCGCCGCGGAGCTGTTCGGGCCGCGGGAGGTCGACCGGGACCGGGCGCACGCCGTGCACCACTGGTCGGGCAGTTGGAACCGGGAGGGCTCCGGGGCTACGGGAACCTCGACCGGCCGTAAGGTCAGCTTCTGGACGAGCCAGGATCTGCAGCCCTGCGCCCACCGCCGGCGCCGACGGTGTCCTGTCTGATGGTCACCAAGGCCACCAAGGACCGGCTGCCGCTGGCCAGGCGGGCGATCCGGTGCTTCCTCGCGCAGACCTACAGCCGCGCGGAGCTGGTCGTGGTGGACGACGGCGCGGACGGTGCCCTCGAGGACCACGTACGCGACCTCGCCGACGAACGGATCCGGCTGCACCGGCTGCCGCCGGAGGGGCGGACGCTGGGCGAGCTGCGCAACATCGCGGTGGACCTGGCCATCGGGTCGTACGTATGCCAGTGGGACGACGACGACCTGTACGACCCGGAGCGGATCGAGGTGCAGCTGGCGGCGGTCCTCGCGCTGGGCGCCACGGCGTGTTTCCTGGCCCGGGAGCGGCTTTGGTGGCCCGCGCGCCGCTCGTTGGCGATCTCCGGGGTACGGGTGTGGGAGGGCTCCATGCTCTGCGCGAAGGAGGCGCTTCCCCGCTATCCGGAGCAGCGGCGCGGCGAGGACTCCCCGGTCGCGGAGGCCGTGGTGCGCGGCGGACGGACGGTGTCCCTGGACGCGCCCGAGCTCTACACCTATGTGTTCCACGGGGCCAACACCTTCGACGAGCCGCACTTCACCAGCCTCTTCGACGCCGCGACCCGGCTGTGGCCCGCGGGCGGCGCGTACGCGGACCAGGTGCACGCGATGGCGGCGCGGCTGCCCCTCGACCCGGCGGACCTCGTGGAGGCGGAAGACACCTCGCAGGACACCTCGCAGGACACTGCCGACAACACCGCGGAAGCCACCGCTCAAGAGCCCGCCGACAACACCGCCGACCGGTCGGCG
>NZ_MUNE01000233.1 GCF_002154605.1 Streptomyces milbemycinicus
AAGGACGCCGCGCTGGACCGGGGTTGGATCCTCGGGCACTTCAAGGACGCCGACGATCCCCGCCACAGCGATGCCGTGGAGATCAAGTGGGGTGTGCACCCTCCGGGTGACGAGCGAGCCCAGTGGGTGCGCGGCGAGGAGCGGACCGCGCTGCTGGTCCTCATCAGCGGCCGCTTCCGCGTCGAGCTGCCGGGCCGCAGCGTCCTCCTGGAACAGCAGGGCGATTACGTCGTATGGGGACGCGGGGTCGACCACTCCTGGATCGCGGAGGAGGAGTCGGTGGTGCTGACGGTCCGCTGGCCGTCCGTGCCCGGCTACGCGGTGGACGCGGTGGAGCCGCGCGGCTGACCGTCAGCCCTCGGCCGCCCCCAGGACCAGCACCTGGATGGCCAGAACGGCGGCGCCGCGGGCCCAGTCATGGAAGTCGGAGACCCTGGTCTCCAGGTTGACGGGGTCGGCCTGGGGGTGGCGGTTGGCGAGGATGGCGTCCTCCACCGTGGGGCCGGCCACATCGACCAGGCCCACCCCCTCACCCGCCAGCAGGATCTTCTGCGGCATCACGAAGTTGGCGATCTGGGCCACGAGCGTGCCCAGGGCCCGGGCGGCCTCGTCCACGACACGGGCTGCCATGGGCTCGCCCTCGGCGGCGAGGG
>NZ_MUNE01000234.1:0-256 GCF_002154605.1 Streptomyces milbemycinicus
CCCATGCCCCCCGTGCCCGTGGCCCCCGTGCCCATGTGCCTCCCGCGCCGCGATCTCCTTCAGGCGCAGGGAGAGCTGCAGCGTGCTCGGCCGGTCCTCGGGGTCCTTCGCGAGGCACGCGTGGAGCAGCGGCGCCAGCGCGTCCGGCACCCCGGCCAACTGCGGCTCCTCGTGCACCACGCGGTAGAGCATCACCTCCGAACTCCCCTGCCCGAACGGGGAGTCCGCCATCGAGCAGTATGCGAGCGTCGCGCCC
>NZ_MUNE01000234.1:291-491 GCF_002154605.1 Streptomyces milbemycinicus
TGGGCGACAGGAGGATGTTCGACGGCTTGAGGTCCCGGTGCACCACACCCGCCTCATGCACCGCCAAAAGGCCCTCGGCCAGCGCCGACCCGATGGCGGCGACCTGTGTGGCGGGCAGCGGGCCCGCTTCGTTCACCTTGTCGTGCAGGGACGGCCCGGGCACATACTGCGTGGCGAACCACGGCCGGTCGGCCTCCAGG
>NZ_MUNE01000234.1:553-11648 GCF_002154605.1 Streptomyces milbemycinicus
CATGCCGCCCGCGCCGAGCCGCCGGTGAAGCCGGAAGGAGCCGACGACACGCGGGTCCTCGCGCCGGAGCCGCATCATCGCCATGTCCGTCCCCTACCTCCGGTGGTAGGCCCCTTCCCAGTACCCCTCGCGGGGAGGCCCCATCCGCTGCCGCCGTCTGACGTGCACAGCTTACGGATTGACGGCCCGCCGCGCGCAGAGGCCGCGCATGCGTCGGCAGATGGATTGTCAGTGGCGGGTGGAATCCTTGGAGAAGTGGGGCGGAATCGCGGCAATCCGCGCTCCGATCCGCGATGCGAGATCTCAAGGGACCGTCGCAGAAGGGGGATTGAGCCCGTGAAGGGTGATCGTGTGGAGATAGTCGTGGACGCCGGCGACACGACGCGTACCTATGAAGTGGTGGCGAGCCGGGCGGGCCGCAGGGTGGAGACCGCGGTGCGCCGAGGCGTGGTGGAAGTGAGCGAAGTCACCCGGAGCGGTTCGGTGGTGCGCACCGCCCGCTTCATGGCCACCAGGGTGCTGGCGCTGGTCGAGCAGCCGGTGCCGCGGATCGACGACGGGGAGCGCGAGGAGGGTCCCCTCAGGGAAGACCCCAAGTCCTGACGTCGGGTCTCCACCCAGGGGAGTAGTCGCCCGCGCAGGACGTCATCCTCCGGGAGGCCCGGCATCGATACGAAGGCATGACGCCGTCCCCGGTCGCCGCGCCTAATGTTGAGGTCAAGCGGCGGGCGCAGCACTCGTCCCCCGAGGTCAGACGCTCGCCGCCCCAGATGTGACAGGAGAGAGGCGATGGCGGATCCGGCTGGAGTGACGGCCACCCGAGCGCGCGGGCACCGCGCGGCGGAGGTGTTCGGCGACCAGCGGTCCGACAGGCGCCACCCCTTGGTCGCGGCGGCTATGGCGCTGCCTCTGGCCGCTCTCCTGGCCATCGTGTTCGGCGGCTGGGAGGCCGTCGTCACACAGGCGTCGTCCGTGGCGGGAATGCTGGGGCGCTGAGCGCCCCAGGCCCGGGAGAGCGGCCCGGGCGGGGACATCCCGTCATCAGCCCCGTGGGGACGGGGGTGCGGCGGACGGCACGAGTGCCCGGACAGCTGGGCACCTGTTGCGGTGAAACACCCGCAACAGGTGCCGAGCCCCTGACCTGCGAAAGCAGGTTGGGGGCGGCCGTCCGGGCATAGCAAAGGGCCCTGTTCGCACTCGCTGGGGAGCGAGAGCGGACGGGGCCCGCGTGCTTGGGTCGGCTGTGCGGCGCGTCCCCGGTACTCCGCTTGGAAGTACCGAGGCCGCGCCATATGCATGATCAACTCAGTTTCGCGTGCCACTTACCCCGGGCGAGGATTGTCGTTCCGTCCGGCTTGATGTACACCTCGGCACCACGCACGGGAAGCTCACCCTGCGTGAGCCAGTAGGTACGGCACTCGTCGACCAGGTCCCACAGGCGTCGCGGCCCGCCCTGGTGCACGGTCGGCCGATCGTCGCCGACCGCTGTTGCGCGGGCCCACGAACCATCCTCGTGCGCCATGAGTGCGACGCGTCGCTCGCCGTCGTCCTCATACGAATGCTCGATATCGGGGGCCTTGAGGCTCAGCATCGAATCGAGGTCCCACGCGTTCGCCACGTCGACGATCGGATAAGGGCCGAGCGCTACCTCGTCGCCGTCCTGCTCCGCGGCCTTGGCGAGCACATCGCCGACACCGGGCGGGTAGTCATCGCCGGCCCGGGCGTGCATGAACCCTGCCCGGTCCCACTCGACGCGCCCCGAAGCGCTCCCGTCCCGGTTCTTCTCCGCGGTGATGAGCAGAGAGGTGCCGGCGAGGGTGGTGACGAGTCGGCCCCCGGGGCGTAGCACGGTGAGCCAACTCGCGGGAACCGCGCGCACGGCGACCGTGGCGACGATCCGGTCGAACGTCGACGCGGTGAATGGAAGCTCCCCCGTCGCGTCGACGGCCTCGACGGTGGGGCCGACGCCTGCCTCGGCGAGACGCGAGCGCGCGGCCTCGACGAGGTAGGGGTCAACATCGACGCTCGTCACCTGCTCGTCGCTGAGGCGCCGGGCGGCGACGGCGGCCCCGTACCCGCTTCCCGTGCCCACGTCGAGCAGGTAGTCGCCGTCATCCATGCGGGCGTGCTGGAACATGCGCACCACCAGGCTCGGCAGGGTTGCCGAGGAGGTCGGCCGGCCGTGCGGCCGGTCGCTCGGGGTGGCTTGATCTGCATGCAGGGGTCCGACACGGGTCACGAGCGACGTGTCGCGGTACGCCGATTCAAGCCAGCGGTCCAGGTCTGCGGGCCCGTCGAGCAGTTCCCAGCCGTCGGAACCGCGCCCCCACCATCGCGGGATGAACAGGTGCCGCGGTGTGGCGGCGACGGCTGGCGCCCATCGGGAGCGCTGGTGTGTTGCGGCGCCTGCCAGGGCGGCGGCGTGGTGGGGCCAGTTCACGCGTGGACTCCAAGAGAGGGGGTTGGGGCTGGCGCGTAGTGCTTTGGGGCACAGGCAGGTGTACGGGCGGGGTCGCAGTCGTTCGAATCGTCCGGTGTGCAGGCGCCGGCGCGCGGCTCGGGCACGGCTGCAATCATCTCGGCCCATCGGTTGCTGCGCAGGATCTCGGCGAGGCGCTGTTCGCGGACGTTCCCAGCGATCATGAAGCGGCTGAGGATGCATCCGGATACGGACCCGTCGGGGGAGACGGAGGCGCTGTGCCGGAAGCAGTGTCCGCACAGCTCGCCGACGGTCGGTGTGCCCGCGCCCTGCTCGGCCGCGCGTCCGACCTTGCGCATGCGGTCGATCTTGATTTTGTTGATGCCGAGCCGAAGCAGCTCCGCTTTCGCCTGCTCGACGCGCTGCCCCTCGATCACTTCGACGATGCCGGCGCGCATGGGGATGCCGCGGCGGACGGCCTCGGTGATGTTGGCCCGGGTGCGGTCGAGGCTCCCGCGGGTGCGGGTGATCTGCTCGTGTTGTGCCCTGTCGTCGCTGTAGTAGGACGTGGCGAGGCATACGCCCTTGCGGCTGAAGGCGTTCCACAGCGACGGCCGTACGTGAGTGAGGTTCGAGTACACCTCGACCTCAAGGCCGAGAGCGAGGGCTTCGTCGATGAACTGCGGCAGGTGCGGCGAGAGGGTCGGCTCACCACCGATGAACTGCACGGTGGGGATGCCCACCTCGGCCACGTCCGCGATGACGCCCGACCAGTCGTCGCGGGTCATCTCTCCGGCCGGTGCCTGCGGGCTGCTGCCGGTGCAGCAGTGGTCGCAACGGAGTTGGCAGGTGCCAGTGATCTCCAGCTCGATGGACTGGATGCCGGGCACGGTTAATTCTGGCATTCGCGTTCCCTTTCGATGGGTGCGGTGATGGATGCGACCTTTCGGGTTCCGGTCGCCTGCGTGTTGCTGCTGTGCCTGGACTGGGGCGGCGCCGTTTCTGCCTCGTCGCCCCGGCCCGGGGGCGCCCGCCCGCGCTCGGGCCTGCCCTAGGGGATCTGGTGGGGCCTCACCAGCGCGGGGGGAGTCTCGGCGTGCTATCGGTCGCGTATGCCGATCGCATTGGTGATCAGCACGGCGGCGGTCACGGGGTGGCCGGGGGCCGGTGGTGGCATGGCTCATACCTTCTGTGGTGTTGAGTGGTGCCTTATACGCTCGATCCCGGCGGGTCGGCCCGGGGTCTATCTCACTCCGGGGCGACCCGTTTCGGTGTCTGGTCAGACGTGGTACGTCGTCCCCCACCGCATCGACCCGCGGGTGAAGCAGGCGCGTACGTGCGTGTCGGTCTCTGCCTGTCCGGCATCGGCCGCGAGGGGGTCGAACAGAACGCAGATGCGGACGGGCCCGCCGGCGGCGACCAGGCGCACCCACGAGGGCGCGGCGGGCACGCACAGCCGGTAGGGGGCGTCGCCGTAGTCGAGCCATGGCAGACCGTGCCGTATGCGGATGCGGTGACTGATGTACGGCGGAGGTCCGTCGTGCGGGCCGAGGTGAAGCGCGTCGGCGAATGCACGCATGCCCTCGCCGATGCGCTCGACGCTCTCATGTGCGAGGCGCGGCGGCACGTTGTAGGCAAGCAGTTGAGCAACGGTGAACGCCTCGGTGCGGTGAATGCCGGTCGCGAGGCGGATACCGGCGGTGAAACCGGGGCCGGGCGCCTTCACCTCGGGCACGGTCACGATGCCTTCACCTCTGCCCACACGGCCTTGCCGAACGGAGCGTCGCGGACGCCCCATGCGTCGCACAGGGTGTCAAGGATGATCAGGCCGCGCCCGCGGTCGCGTTTCTGTGACTCGGGGCGAGGACGGGGATGGCGTCTCACAGGGTCTTGTACCTCCACTCGTGTGCGGGTGTCGTCGGCGTCGAGCGTGACTCGCAGCGAGTCACCGGGTTCCGTGCCGTACCGGATCGAGTTGGTGACCAGCTCGCACGTCACCAGGACGACCGTTTCGGCGTAGTCCTCGGATGCGTTCGGCACGTGGTATCGGACGAACGCGCGCACGAACGCGCGAGCCGCGCTGGCTGATTTGGGCTCTCCGGGCAGTAACAGGACCGGCGGGGGACCGCCGGGAGGGGCGCAGCAGGCGGGAATGGTGTCCCGCCGTCGTTCGATCATGCGTCTCCCCTTACGGGCGGACTAGGTCGGTCCGGGGCGCGGACCGGTTGTTCCTTCCGACTAGGCAACACGCGGGACGGGAACCGGGGTACCGTCGTGAGGGGTGTCGAAGGGTGTTGATTTCGCTACCCGCCGTCGCAGAAGGGGCTGAGGATGAAGGCGCCGAACGACAAGCTTGTGCAGTGGTTAGGCCGGTCGGGGATGAGCCGCGGAGAGTTGGCGCGGCGCGTGAAATCCAAGGCGCTTCAGTGGAACCAGCCGCACATTTCGCCGGATACGACGCGTGTTCGGTGCTGGCTCAATGGTGAGACGCCGCGGGCCCCGCTGCCGGACATTCTCGCCGGCGTGTTCTCGGACCATTTTGGATTTCGGGTCACGACGTATGATCTCGGGCTCGGTGACAGCGGCAACGCTGATGCTGCGCTCGTGTACAACTCCTCTTACGCGGCTACGGTGGAAGTCGTAGCGGACTTGGGGAGAGCTGACGTGGACCGACGAAAGTTCCTTGCCGCCGCACCGTTTGCGGCCGTCGCCGGTGTGGGTCCCTCACGGGACTGGCTGCTGAGCACGCTTGATCAAGAACCCGAGCCGGGCCCGCGGGTGCGTCTTGAGGACGTGACCGCAGTGAAGAACATGTTCACGACGTTTCAGCGCATGGACATCTTCCAGGGTGGTGGGTCGGGCCGGCTGGTTTTGGCCGACTATATGAACCACCACGTGTACCCACTGTTGCGCCGCGCCCACAGCGACGGCGTGCGGCGCGCGCTGTGCGAGGCTGCGGCGGAACAGACTTACCTGCTTGGGTGGATGGCCTACGACAATGGCGAACACAGCATCGCTCAGAGGTACTTGATCCAGTCCCTTCGTCTCGCCGAGGAGTCGCGGAACCCGGCGCTCGGAGCGCATGTGCTCGCAGGGATGGCTGATCAAGCGACGCTTCTCGGCGATCCGGCCGAGGGCCGGCGTCTGGCACAGGCCGGCCGTCAAGGGTTGTCGAGGACCGCATCGCCGGCGTGCCTGGCTGACCTGTGGTGCCTTGAGGCCCGGGCGCTCGCATTGCTCGGCGAGAAGTCGGCAACTGCTCATGCTGTCGTCCAATCCGAAAAGGCGTATGAGCGGGTAAACCTCGCGGACGAACCAGACTGGGCCGCGTTCATTGACCCTGCGTACCTGCATGGCGAGCATGCGAACACCTTCCGGGACCTGGGGGACGCGGGCGCCGCTGAGGAACACGCTCGCCGGTCCATCCGTCACGCCAACATGCAGAAGCGGGCCCGGCGCGGTGCGATGTCACATGCGGCGCTTGCCGTCTCGCACCTGCAACGGCGTGACCTTGAAGCTGCGTACACGGCTGGCGTTCGGACGTTGAAGCTCTCGCGACAGGTGAAGTCGTCGCGGTGCGTCGAGGCCGTGCAGGATCTACAGAAGCGCATGCAGCCCTTCGGACGGCATCGGCTTGTCGCGGACTTCAACGAGCGGGCCCGCGAGCTGGTCGCTGCATAGCTGCTAAGCCGAAGAAACGCCCCCACACGGCCGTGTGGCCGTGTGGGGGGGGCGTTGCTGTGTCATCGGGCAGCGAGCTGCCATGCGGACAGGATGAGGCCGAGGGCGCCGACCAGGGCGGCCACGGACGGCAGGGGCCACCGTCCGCGTTCGAGTGAGTCGACACGGTCGTCGAGGTCGGCCAGGGCGCGGTCGGTCTGGACGCCGCGCTGTACGAGCAGGGCGAGCGATCCGTCGACGCGGGCGAAACCCTCGGCCATGGTGCCGCGTAGCTTCTCCAGCTCGACGGCGACGGACGGCTCGGGCGGGGACGGCTGGGTCACGCGCTACTGCCGTTGTCGTCGCCGAGGCCGAGGCCGAACCGGTCAAGCAGCTGCTCGACAGTCGGCAGCGCCATGACGCGGGCGAGGCCGCCGGCGACGGCGAGGGCGCCGGCGACCCACGGCAGGGACTCGGGCACGCCGCGGCAGGGGCAGGTACGGGCGCGCGAGTCCTCCGCCCTTCACGTCCTCGGCGAACAGTTCGCGGCCCCCCGCGTCCTTGATGCGGATTTTCTGCGGGTCGTCGACCGTGCTGCCGTTGTAGATGCCCAGGGCGATAGAGCCGTCTTCGCGCCGCAGTGCCGTCCCGAACTCGGCGCTCGACCCATCCGGGCGCGTCGAGGCTGGCAGCGAGTTGCCGGGCGATGATGCCCAACAGGCGGGCTTCGGCCTCGGCGTACAGGTCGCGGCTGCGGTCGGCGAGGGGTTCGACGTGCCCGGATGGATCGGCAAGGATTCCCCCCGCAATTCGGATATTTAGGAAATCTCGCCCGGGCGACTTTCTGGCGTGACTCAAATCACACCCCTTTTGTGGGGCCCTAATTCTGCCTTATGTGACCCCCGTCTGACCTGCAATTAATCCGCTAGCAGTATGGAATTGACGCGTAAAACTTAACGACGAACCCGCAGGTCAGTCAAGTTTTAAGAGTCAAATACGGGGTTAGGCGGACTTTCTTGCCGCGAGGCTTCGATAGGGTCCTCTGTATGGGAATTGAAGTCCAGGCGTACGCCGTCTTGGTTCCATTCTTCGGGGTGTTGACTGTCTTGCTCGCGGTCGCCCTCTCGCACCCTGACCCCGCGACCAGAGCGCGGGCCGAACGGATCTTTCTCTCACTGTTCGGGGGCGGTGGTGCGACCTAGCCGTAGAGGCTCTGCATCGGGTCGGGTGCGCCGGCTCCGGTCTCGGCGAGGATCGCGTCGGCCTCCGCCTTCACGGCGGTGTCGTCCCACTCAGGACGTAGGATCTTCACCTTCGTCACGGTCGGCACGGCCCCGGCGCGGTTGAGCAGGTCGAGCGTGGTCGCCGTCGTCTGCTCGGACTCGGCCACGCCATCGCCGAACTCCACGCGCGGGCGCGTGGGCGTGTTCCTGCTGCCGAACTGTGCGGCGTCGATTTGCAGCATGTCGGCGAGGGGGTGCCGGGCGTACCCGGCTTTCTTCTTCCGGGTGACCATGCTCCGCTGGTCTTTGCTTTCGACCTCGGTCGCGGTGATCGCTGCTTCGTCGCCGTCGAGGCCGAAAGACTGCGGGCTGTAGCCGGCGGCCTGCGGCGCGGTGCTCCTCGACCCTGATTTCGAACTGGTTCAGCGTGATCCGCTGCCCTCGTTCGGCGGCATCTTGAGGGAGTGCCAGACCTCGCGGTCGTCGTCGAACGATGCGCAGTGTCCGGGCCCGTGGTCGCGTAGGTAACCGTCGGGAACGATCAGCCTCGCGCGGGCGAGCCGAATGTCGCGCATCCATGACGTCCACGTGGTGTCGAGGGCGTCGAACAGGTCGTGTACGCCCGCGTAGTCGCTGCGCCCGATCGGGCTCCCACGGTGCAGTCGTTTGGGCAGCATGTTGGGGACGTACGCGGCCGTGAGGTCGCGGATGCCGGTCGCGATGCTGACGCCGTCGTCGCCGAGGGAGTCGACTAGGTCGGCCGTCTCGGTGTGCTCGGTGTGCTCGGTGAGCGGGACGGCGCGGCCGATGTTGTCGCGGGTGCCTTGGTACAGGGCGTGCACGATGCGGACGGACTCGTGCCGCTCGATGTGGCGCCACACGGTCCCCTCGGTCGAGCCGGGCAGTTCACGCCAGAACGACACGGCGCGCAGCATGTTGAACCGAAACTCGGGGATCGCTCCGTCAGGCTGGCACACGGTCAACAGGGGCCGGTCGCGGTCCCACGTCACACGGAGGAACACGTCAGACAGAGCGGCGGCCTGCTCGGCGCCCGACAAGAGGGTCTGCTGTACGCGGCCCTCGTCGAGCAGCTGCTCAAGTCGGTCTTGCGTCGCCTTGTCGTCGACCTTGATCGTCGGCATGTCGGCGAACAACAGGTCGGCCGAGGTCGACGCCATGTCGCCCGCGAGGGGAACGTGTAGCCGGTTCTCGGGCCGTCCGGGGCGCTGCTCGACGCGTCGCCCCTACAGCCGGCGGCGTTCCGCCGGGCGCGGGTGGGTGCCGTAGATGCGCGCGAGGCGACGCCGGTCGCCGCTGTACCACGCGTCGTCGAGGCGCATCTCGGCGTAGTACGGGGCCGATGCGGGCGGCGGCCGCGGGGCGCCGGTCTCCGGCAGGGGCATGGTTCCTCCGATGGTGATCATTCGAACGCCTGGCGTATCTTCCGCTCATGAGCGAACAGCCGGGCACGCGCAATGAGTTGAGTGGCCACGTTGGGGGGAATGTCGTGCAGGCGGGAGCTATCCACGGCGACGTAGTGTTCGGTGGAGCCCCCGTCAGTCCGGAGTCGCAAGAAACGCAGCGTCGTTGGGAGCAGCGACAGCAGAGAATCGTGGACGCCGAGGCTTCCCAAGCTGCGGAGGGTCAGCGTCGGGCCAGTCAGTACGTGACTGTTACTCGCTGGCGCCGACGTATCGCGGTCCCATTCCTGCTACTCGGAGGCGCTGCGGTCGTATGGGAGCAGATGCATGGATGGGTGTTGCCTGGGCGTCAACAGATGTGCGCGGTAGCTGCGTTGCTGCTAGGCGTCGGCAATGCAATCGGTTGGGCACGGGCCACATGGATCATCAGAAGGTGGGACGCAGGAAAGACGATCAAGGTCCCGCGTTCCCGGTTGTACTGGTGAGCGGGTGCCCGCCACTCGGGCGAGTGGAGTGCACGGCGTACCACAAGATGTCGGCACTCGGTTCGTCGAGCGTCAGGGGATACGGTGGCCGCTTCACCTGTTGCAAAGGGGATTTGATGGAAGCGGAGTTGACGGCACTCGCTGCCGCAGGCGCTACGGCATTCGTTCAGCAGATGGCAGCGGACTCTTGGGCGCAAGCTCGTGATCGCATCGTCTTGTTCTTCTCACGTCGTGGCGGTGGTGAGGAAGGTGTGATCGAGGGAGAGTTAGAGACCTCGCGCGGAGAACTGGCGGCGGCGATAGGGGCCAGCGACGAGCAGACCGCCTTGGATGTCGAGGCGGAGTGGCGTACGCGATTGCGGCGCACTTTGGTGGCTAACCCGGCTGCTGCGTCCGAAATGCGGGCACTTCTGGGTGAATTGGTACCTGATGGGAGTGATCAACAGGCCATGGATGTCCGCAACACGATCAGCGGGGGCGTGCAGCATGGCCCGGTAGTTCAGGCTGGAAATGTGGGTTCGCTGACCTTCGGGACACCTTCCGTTCAGAAATAGAGCGAAACCCTTGGAGACATGGCTCACGGGGGTACAACCGGCCCGGCTGGGAGTGGTTTCCTGAGCCTGGTGCAGCTGTGATCGTCATGCAGCCGAGGCTTCCTGCGGCGCGGTGAGCAGGTGGCGCCACTCATGCGCCGTCGAGTGCGCGACGTACCGCAGTGCGTCGGCGCTGTGGTCGTCCACCTTCAACGGGGCGTCCTCACCCCGCGCGGTGGCTTTCGGGTCCCAGCTGTAACCCGGCAGTTCGGTCAGCAGTCCCTCGCACGACTGGTGTACGAGCAGGCGGCCAGCGGCGAGCAGGCTCGACACGCTGCGGATGCCGTCGGCGACTTCGTTCGAGGCGCGGGCGGGGCTGGGGTGTCCGTCCTGCCACAGCTGCGTTGAGAACGACGTCGCGCTCGGGTCTATGAACGTCCACTCGGGGACGTGCCGAGGTCGTCGAGCCACTTCCGGACGGCGGCGCTGTACTGGGCGTCGGTCATGCTGCGGTGCGTGGCGCGGGAGTCGTGCCGCCACTCGGCGGCGACGTATAGCCGGTCGTCGGTGCCCTCGCCGAGCAGGATCGCCGAGAACGGGTTCGTGGTGCTGTAGTCGCACCCAAGCCAGTACCGGCGCATGTCCGGCTGCTGGTCGACTACGTGCCGCCCCTCGTCCCACATGTCTTAGATGGCGCCCTCGGCGACGACCCACGCCCCATCGATCATGCGGCGGCGCCACAGGCCGACGTACTCGGCGGCGAGGTCGGCGACGTACTCGGGCGACAACGACGGGTTGTCGGACAGCTTGAAGTGCCACGCCCTGAGATTCAGTTCGGCGGCGCGGTCGACGTACCCGGTCTTGAGCCAGTGCTGGGGCGAGTCGGGGTTCGTCGCGGCGTACAGCCGGGCGCCGGGGACGGACAGGCGTGGTGGCGAACAGCCAGCCCGGCTGCTCCATGGTGAGGTTCGTGCGCTAGCCCGGGACGACCAGCCGCGCCCGGTCGCCGAAGGCAAGTGACCAGGGCCGGACGCACCCGCTGTCCGGGCGGCGCCGCCACAAACGGGTGGTCAAGGCGTGCAGCTGCGGTCCGGACAGCCCCGCACGCCTTCAACTGACCAGAACGGCAGGTGGCGAGACGAAGTTCCATACAACTGACCGTAACCCGAACAGACTTCATGACGTTATGCCTGACGCTGACGCTGACGCTGACGCTGACGCTGACGCTGACGCTGACGCTGACGCTGACGCTGACGCTGACGCTGACGCTGACGCTGACGCTGACGCTGACGCTGACGCTGACGCTGACGCTGACGCTGACGCTGACGCTGACGCTGACGCTGACGCTGACGCT
>NZ_MUNE01000235.1 GCF_002154605.1 Streptomyces milbemycinicus
CAGGTCGCCGACGCGGCGGCGGCCGACGCCGAGGCGCTGGAACGCGCCGCCCTGGGGGACCTGTGCGTCGCCACCGACGGGCACACCGTCGAGGAGGTCGCCGACGCGGTCGCTGCTGCGGTCGCCGCCGCCTGCCGCCTCAGATCGTCCTCAAGCTTCTGACCTTCGAACCAGGTATGTACGCGGCGCTGCTAGCTTCATAGGGTGCAATCGCCGAATCTGGCGTTCCGCTTGATGACTGGTCACGGGGGAATCATGCCGTTCGTTCCGCTTGCTCCACGCCCGCACGACACGTCGTCTTCGTCCCCGTCTCGCGCCTCGAAAACCGCTGAGAAGAACCGCTGAAGGGGAACTCGTGCTCACGTACCACCAGGTCATGACCATCGACCTGTCGCTCCTCGAGTCGGCCGCCACGAAATGGGACGAGGCCGCCAAGAAGTTCGAAGCGGTCCGGAAGATCTACGACAGCAAGGTCAAATCGGTCGGGCTCGACGGGACCTGGAATGGCGTGTCACATCTGGTCGCGCGCCCCAATATGCAGCTGACTGACCAGCAGTTCACCGCGGCGCCCAAAGAGGCCCGCGCCGTCGCCTCGATCCTGCGGGACGCGCACAGCCAGTTCGTCGAGCTGCGCGGGAAGGTGAAGTCGGCGGTCGCGGACGCCGTGAAGGCCGGTATGAAGGTCTCGGACGCCGGGATCGCCAGCTATGACTACGCGAAGGCCAGTGCCTCCGAGGCCAATGCCGCGCGTCATGACCCGGATCTGCACAGCAGCGAGCAGTCGTGGACCCGGCATATCGAGGCCGCGGTCAAGGCGGTCGACGACGCCGACCGGGGAGTGAAGCTCGCGCTCAAGGCGGCCGTGGCGGACCCCGATCTCGTCGACGGCGCGGTCAATGGGTTCAATGGCGCGGCGGAAGGCGATATCGAGAAGGTCGAGGCCAAGGAGGCCAAGGACCTCGCGACCAAGCTCAACTCCGGCGATGAGCTCGGTAAAACGGAGATGGACGAGTTCCAGCGGCTGTTCCGGGACAACCGGCACGACAAGGCGTTCAGCCAGACGTTCCTGGACAGTATGGGCCCCAAGGCCACCATCGAACTGAACAACAAGTTCAACAGCCTCGCCAAGGACGACGACAAGAAGGACTTCACCGCCCTCCAGGAAGGCGTGGCCACTTCTCTGGCCACCGCCACCAAGTCGCCCTCCGACCCCTTCTACAAGAAGTGGCAGGAGGGGCTGCGCAAGGTCGGCGCCGAGAATTTCGGGCGTCCGGGCGAGAGCCTTTACGGCTACCAGTCGTTCGTCAACCTCATGACGCACGGCAAGGGCTATGGGAAGAAGTTCATGGTCGACATCGGAAACGATCTCATCGCCCTGGAGAAGAAGGACGGGACGGACAAGTGGCAAAAGGGCGAGGGCCACAGCCTCAAATCCACCGACCCGCTCGATGATCTGCTCGGCATCATGGGCAAGCAGCCCGACGTCGCCAAGGCATTCCTCGATCCGGGTGCGCACGGCGAGAACGACCGTTTGAAGTATCTGCTGCAGGACCGCAACTGGCCCAAGATAGTGATGCAGACCCCGGACGGCGACATCTACTACCGGGACGACCCCGACAGCCGTACCGGCCTGGGGCCCGCGCTCGAAGCCGCGGCCACCGGAAACGTCCCCGGCACGGATCACATCCTCGGGTATCACACCGATGCCGAGGCCCGCGTCATGCACGACACCCTCACGCTCCTGGACGACAGCCGTAAGGGGGCCGGTCTGCACCCGAATCTGCGGGACAACATGGCCCGCATGCTCGTCGACTACACCCCCGAAACCCACGAGATCCTGACCCGTACGGGTCCGTACGCGGACAAGGACGGGGTGTGGAACGACGGCACGAGCGACCCCAAGGACGCCCATATGTCCGTCCCCAGGGAGACCCTGACCCGCATCATGCGCGGGGTGGCGGAGGACGGTAAGGCGTTCGGCGATATGTACGACGCAGAGCGCTTCTACTCCGCCGGGACCCTGACCAAGGCGGACTTCGCCAGCCCCAATGAACGCGCCGCGGCCATCGAAGGGGCGTCCTCCGTCTTCGGTTTCTACGACGGAATCAGCTCCGATATCGCCCGCGACAAGAAGGACGACGCCGTCTCCTGGGCCAACCACGCCCAGACGTCCGAATTCGTCGTCACCGGCGGTATGCAGGCCGCCGCCAGTGCCGGTGCCTCGCTCGCCGGCAAGGGCCCGGCGACCGGGTTCGTCACGGACGCCGTCTACCGCATTCTCTACGCGGGCGTCTACGACTGGAAGGAAGACCAGATCGCCCAGGCGGGGCAGGCGGCGGCGCAGGAGACGGAGTATCACTTCACCACCGGCCAGAAGCAGGTGAACCATCTTGTCGCGGGCTGGGCCAAGGAGAACGGCTACGGCCTCGACACTGGGCTGTCGCGGCACCTCGTCGGCTCCGGGCAGGAGCGTTACGACAGCGCGCGGACGGAAGCGCTCATTTATCTGGACTGATGAGCCGGGGCGGTCCGGACTGATGAGCCGGGAGCTATCCGGGCGGCGGCTGGGCCGGGAGCCCGGCCGGCCCGGCCCCCGGCCCGGCCCCGGGCTCGGTGCGCTCCCATGGCAGTCGGTCGAGGGCCAGGTCGACCAGGCGCTCCAGGGCGGCGCGGTCGGCGCCGTACGCGGCCTGGACGGCCATGCCCTCGGTGAGGGCGAGAACGTACCGCGCGGCGTCTTTCGGATCGACGCCGGCGGGGAGGTCGCCGGACAGCCGGGCCCGCTCGAAACGCTCGGTCAGCATGACCTCGCCCGCCTGGCGCCGAGTGCACACATCGGCCTTCACCTCGCTCGCGGCGTCCCCGGTGACCAGCGCACCGTGGACGAGCAGGCACCCGGCCGGGGTGGCTTCCCCGGTCATGGCCGAGGTCGCGCTCCTGAGCCACCGGCTGACGACCTCGCGGACGGTGCCGGCCTCCAGGGCCTTGGGGCCGTACGAGAAGACCGTGCCGGCGTAGTGGTCGAGCACCCGCTTGAACAGGTCCGCCTTCGAGCCGAAGGCGGCGTAGATGCTGCCTGCCTTGAGGCCGGTGGCGGCGGACAGGTCCGCCATCGTGGTGCCTTCGTAGCCCTTGGCCCAGAAGACGGCGACCGCCGCTGACAGCGCGTCGTCGATGTCGAACTCGCGGGGCCGTCCCTTCGCCATGGCGGTGACCATCCTCACTTTTTAAACGCACGTTCAAGATATCAGTTGCGCGGTGTGCGTGTGCCTGACATCTTGAACGAGCATTCAAAAAATACCTCAGGGAGTGATTCCGATGGCAGAGGCGGCGCGGATGCTGAGCGGCAAGGTGGCGATCGTCACCGGCGGTTCGCGGGGGATCGGCGCGGGCATCGCGCGCCGGCTCGCGGAGGAGGGCGCCGCGGTCGCGGTGACCTACGTCGCCGCGGCGGATCGGGCGGAGGCCCTGGTCAAGTCGGTGATCGCGGACGGCGGTCAGGCGATGGCGGTGCGGGTGGACGTCGCGGACCGCGCGGCGCTGCGGGCCGCCATCACCGAGGTCGTCGAGAAGTTCGGACGGCTGGACATCCTGGTCAACAACGCCGGGGTTGGCCTTGTGGGGCCGATCGAGGAGATGACCGACGCCGACTACGACCACGTCACCGCCGTGAATCTGCGCGCCGTGTTCGCCGCCACTCAGGAGGCGCTGCGCCACATCGGTGACGGCGGCCGCATCATCACGATCGGCAGCGTCAACGCCGAACGCGTCCCCTTCTCCGGCGGCAGCCTCTACGCGCTGACCAAGGCCGGAGTGGCGGGCTTCACCCGCGGTCTGGCCCGCGATGTCGCCGCCCGCGGAATCACCGTCAACAACGTCCAGCCCGGTCCGGTGGACACCGATATGAACCCGGCCGACGGGCCGTGGGCGGCGTCCGCTCTCCCGCACCTCGCGGTGGGCCGGTACGGCACGGCCGGCGAGGTGGCCGGCCTCGTCGCCTATCTGACGGGGCCGGAGGCCGGTTACATCACGGGTGCCACGATCAACGTCGACGGCGGCTATACGGCCTGAGCACCGGCTGGCGGGCTACTCGACTACTCGTCCTCGTCCTCGTCGTCGAGCCGGGCCAGCCAGGTCGCAAGCCGCTCCACCGGGACCTCGAAGTCCGGGTTCAGGTCCACGAATGTGCGCAGCTGCTCGGCGAGCCACTCGAAGGTGATCTCCTCCTCGCCGCGCCGCTTCTCCAGCTCCTCGATGCCGCGGTCGGTGAAGTACAAGGGGTCGCTCCGGGTCGGGTTGGGGGGTGCACGGGGGTGTACGGGGGTGCACGGGTGTGTGCGGGTGTGTACGGGCCCAGGATAGAGCGGCCCGGGCCCGGTTCCGGCGAATACTACGCATCGCGTAGTACGCGGCGCGTATCATGGACGCGAAGCGCGCCCTGTTCGCCGAAGACGAGGAGCCTCATGCGTACCAACGACGCCCAGATGCTGGTGCTCTGCACCCTGGCCGACGGACCCCTGCACGGCTACGCCATCAACGCGGCCATCGAGAAGCTGTCGGGCGAACGCCTCGGCCCCGGCAGCCTCTACGGAGCCTTGACGCGCCTGGAGGACAAGGAGCTGATCGAGTCCCTGGCCGGGGAGGGCCGCCAGCGCCCGGTGCGGCTGACGGCCAAGGGGCGCGAGGTGCTGGAGCGGGAGCTGCGGTCCATGGCCGAGGTCACGGACCGGATGTTCGAGGCGGCGGTGCCCGACCGGATCGGCTATCTCGACCGGCTGGCCGGGACCGACGTCGGCCGCTCGTACAAGCAACTCGTGCTCGACGAGCTGGACATCCGCCCCGGCCACACCGCGCTCGACATGGGCTGCGGCCCCGGCACCGATCTGGCCGCCCTCGCCGAGGCGGTCACCCCGTCCGGGACGGTGATCGGCATCGACGCCGACCCGGAGATGGTGGACCGGGCGCGTGGGCGTACCGCGGACCTCCCCGCCGTGGACGTACGGCTCGGCGACGCCCACGACCTCCCCCTCGCGGACGCGAGCGTCGACCGCGCCCGCACCGACCGCACCCTCCAGCACGTCACAGACCCGGCCCAGGTCCTCGCCGAGACGCGGCGCGTGCTGCGGCCGGGCGGGCGGCTGGTGATGGCCGAGCCCGACTGGGACTCGCTGGCCATCGACCACCCCGACCCCGAGGTCTCCCGCGCGTACACCCGCCACATCACCGACCGGATCGTCCGCAACGCCGTGATCGGCCGCCAACTGCCCCGGCTTGCGACGGAGGCCGGCTTCGCGGTGCCGACGGTCGTCCCGGTCACCTCCGTCTTCCGCGACGTACGGTCGGCCGACCGGATCCTCGGCTTCCAGCGCAACGCGGAGCGTGCGGCGGCGGCCGGGTACCTCAGCGAGGAGGCGGCGCGGCGTTTTCTCGACCACCTTGCCGAGGAGCCGTTCTTCGCGGCGGTGACGCTCTATGTGGTGGTGGCGGAGGTAGGGGAGGGGGCTTCGGCTCAGGCTTTGTCGTAACTGGTGAGTCGCCGGTGCGGGGCCCGGCACTGGATCCTGGGCGCCGTATATGACAGATTGCGTCATATACCGCAGGAATTCTTGAAGCCATGAAATCCGACCGACTGCTCTCGATCATGCTGCTGTTGCAGACCCACGGACAGCTGCCCGCCGGCGCGCTGGCCGAGCGCATGGAGGTCTCGGTCCGCACGATCATGCGGGACGTCGAGGCGCTGTCCGCGGCCGGTGTGCCCGTCTACACCACGCGCGGACCGCACGGCGGCATCGCCCTGCTGCCCGGCTTCCGCACCGACGTCACCGGGCTGACCGCCGACGAGGCCCGAGCCCTGTTCGTGCTGCTGGCCGGCCGCGCCCACGCCGACCTGGGCCTGGGGCAGGCCATCGGGTCCGCGCTACGCAAGATCATGGCGGCCCTGCCCGCCCCGCACCGGCCGGACGCGGACCTGACCAGCCGCCGCATCCTGATCGACCCCGCCCGCTGGCGCGGCCGCCCCTCGCGCCCCGGCGCCGACCTGGCCGTCCTCCAGCAGGCCGTGTTCACCGACCGGCGCCTGCGGCTGCGCTACCGGCACGGCCGCGACAGCCGCGTCCGCTCGTACACCCTCGACCCGTACGGGCTGGTCAGCAAGGCCGACGTCTGGTACCTCGTCGCCGACCACCGCGGCGAGCCCAAGCTGTTCCGCGCCGACCGCACCGTATCCGCCACCGTCCTCGACCAGCCCGCCCAGCGGCGCGACGGCCTGGAGCTGACCGACGTATGGGACACCCTCCGCCGCCGCATCGACGACATCCCCGCCCCCGTGTCCGTCACGGTCGGCGTCAGGCGGGAGGTCCTGGCCAGATTCCTGCGCATCCACGAAGCCGATCTGGCCCCAGTCCCTGACGCCCCGCGGCCCGCCGCGGAAGCGGACAGCGGCGATCCGGAACGGCAGTTGGTCGAGCTCCGCTTCCGGTCGCTCGGCGCCGCCGAGGCGCTGCTGATGTTCGGCGCCGACGCGGAAGTCCTCGCCCCCGACGAACTCCGCCAGGCCCTGGCCCGTAAGGCGGCCGAGGCGGCCACCCTGTACGCGCGGCAGCCGTGATTCAGAAATCCGGGATGTCGTCCAGCCGGCTCAGAAAGCGTCCGGGCCACGAATACAGCGCGCCACTGAACGAGAGATTGCGCGTGTAGACGCCCTCCAGCAGGATCGCCAGCCCGATGTCCAGCCCGTCGAAACCCCCCTGCCCCGCACCCGAGATGGTGCCCGGATACCGCCACGACGAGCGCGACATCGTGATGACGGCTCCCTCACGCCGCAGCTCGTGCCGGAGCTTGCTGCCGAGCACCTGACAGCGGTACGAGCGCTCGGCGATCGCGATCCGCAGCGCCCGCCCGCGCGCCGTCACCGCCAGGTGGCGACGGGCCAGTTTGCCCGTCCACGCGTCGGCGGTCAGGGTCATCATGGCCATGCGCGGCAGATCGCGGAACTCGACACCGGTGAAGGACATGGGGGGTATCCCGTGTCCCGACACCCAGGCGGTGACGGTTTCCCGGAGCAGGTCCTCCTCCGCCGGACACACCAGCTCGACCGGCCCATAACCGGGCACGGTCCCGGCCCAGGTATGGGTGGGCCGCCTCCTCAGGCGGCCCTGAGCCGGGCCGCTGTGGATGAGTTCGAACCGGACTGCCAGCTGGCCCGTGTGCTGGCCGGTGTTCATGCGCGCCCCCTCGACAACTGCGCTGGTCAGACTACCCGCCGTACCCTCGTACCCTCATGCGGCAGGGTTCGCAACAGACCGCGCTCGACGAACCCGCCGACGCGACGGGAGAGGGCACACCCATGGCAACCACCACATCTGACCTGCGACCGGACCGCGCACAAGACCGTATCGCCGCCACCATGACGTCCTTACAGGCCGACTTGGCCCGCTCCGAATCCAAGGCCAGCCTGCTCCTCGCCCTGGCCGGAGCCGCGCTCGTGGCGCTGGGCTCCATGGCGCCCGACCTCCACCCGACCGTCCCGGCCGCCGTGACCGGCGCCCTCGGCACCGCCGCGCTGCTGGCCACGACCGTGATCCTGCTGATCGCGGTGCGCCCGCACGTCGGGGGCAACGACTGGACCAGCTGGACCGCGTTGAGCGACGACCAACTGAGCGAGCGGCTGGCCTCCGGCTTCCAGGTGGAACATGTTCGGTTCATGGCCCAACTCGCCACGCGGAAGTTCCGCCTCATCCGGGCCGCGGTCGACTGTCTGCTCGCCGGGCTCGGCCTGTTGGCTCTCTCGGCGGTCCTCGTCGCAGCGGCGTGAGCACGTGGCCGCCCGAGAGGGGCCCAGGGCGGCCATGAGCGAGTCAGGGCCGGAGGTGTTCGAGGGTGAACTCCGGCAGGGCGTACGAACCGGCCTGGGGTGCGGCGGGGTCGGCCGGGCGGTCCGAGCCGGGGATGTCGCCGACGTGGCGTTCCGCGTCGTCGACCGGGACGTAGTCCAGCACCGCCGGGTCGGGGAGTTCCCAGAAGCGCCGGGTGTTGCCGGAGACCGCGTACACCGTGGCGAAACGCGTGGACGCCGGGGCGGTCAGCGCGGCCCGGACGAAGCCGATGGCGTCGCGCGGGCTCAGCCAGGTCGCCAGATGCCGGGGCTCGGTGGGCGCATCCTCGAAACTGCCGATACGCAGGCACACCACGGACAGCCCGAACTTGTCCGCGTACAGCTGCCCAAGAGCCTCCACGGCCACCTTGCTCACCCCGTACAGCCCGTCGGGGCGCGCCGGTTCCCGCGGCCCGGTGAGATGCCCGGCCGGATAGAAGCCCGTCGCGCGGTTACTGCTCGCCAGCACCACCCGCTCGATCCCGGTGCGCCGCGCCGCTTCCGGTTCTGCTCGAAGCCAATGTGCTCGGTACGCACCACGTCCTGGAAGCGGCGCGGCGCACCGG
>NZ_MUNE01000236.1 GCF_002154605.1 Streptomyces milbemycinicus
CTGCGCGCTGCAGGCGGCGATGGACGGCTACCAGGTCGCCACCCTGGACGACGTGGTGGAGACCGCGGACATCTTCATCACCACAACCGGCAACAAGGACATCATCATGGCCTCCGACATGGCCAAGATGAAGCACCAGGCGATCGTCGGGAACATCGGCCACTTCGACAACGAGATCGACATGGCCGGTCTCGCCGCGATCCCCGGCATCGTCAAGGACGAGGTCAAGCCGCAGGTCCACACCTGGACGTTCGCCGACGGCAAGGCGATCATCGTGCTGTCCGAGGGCCGCCTGCTGAACCTGGGCAACGCGACTGGTCACCCGTCGTTCGTGATGTCCAACTCCTTCGCGAACCAGACCATCGCCCAGATCGAGCTCTTCACCAAGCCGGAGTCCTACCCGACCGACGTCTATGTGCTGCCCAAGCACCTGGACGAGAAGGTCGCCCGGCTCCACCTCGACGCCCTCGGCGTCAAGCTGACCACGCTCCGCCCGGAGCAGGCCGCCTACATCGGCGTCCCGGTCGAGGGCCCGTACAAGCCCGACCACTACCGCTACTGATCACCTGCTGATCGCCTGCCGATCAGCCACTGATCGCACCAGCAGCCGGTAGCCGGCCCCCGCCTCGGCGGGGGCCCAGGGCCCGCCCAGGCCGGTCAGGCCGGGCGGGCCTTCGCACGTCAAGGACCAAGCCCATGCCCCGCGGCCGCTACTCCCTCCACGACCCGCACGATCACACCCCGCTCGGCGAGGAACACTTCCACTGCGCGCCCGGCCCCACCGGCTGGCGCTATGTCGCCCAGCTCACTTCCCCCTCCGGCGATCACAGCGGCTCCGTGGACCTCACCCTCGACGAACTCGGCCGCCCCCTCCGCCTGGAACTGAACGCTGCGAGCTGGCGCGTCCGCGGCGCGGCGCTGGACGGCGTCACCTGGGTCCGTACCGACCCGTCCGGAGAACACGCGACCGAGGGCAATGTCGCCGCCCATGCCTTCACCGGCACCTCGCCGGCCTTCCTGATCGCCACGGCCCGCCTGCTACGCCTCACCCCGGGCGCCCCCGCCACCCGCGTCCGCCTCGTCACCTTCACCGCCCCCGTCCTCGCGCCTCGCACCCTCGACCAGTCCTGGGCCCTGCTGGACAGGTCGGCACATCCGACCGACACCGGCCCACTGACCGTCGACGAATACCAGGTCACCGCCCTCGATACGGGGGAGCAACACCCGGTCCATATCGCGGGTGACGTGGTGCTGGCGGCACCAGGCATCGAGCTCGAAGACCTTGAGAGCCCACCGTCCTCCTTCTCCGCCCCCCTCCCTGATCCGGATGCTTGACCTCCGGGTCCTGCGGAGTTACAAAGACAGTCGTAATTGCTTCACATGGACGGTCGAGACGTCGCTCAGACGTCGAGCCCCCGGGTCGACACACCGCCCCCACGCGTGGCGCACTGTGCATCGACCCCCTCTGACCTGCTACTGTGCTCATCTCACCCAGGCCCTTTGACGGGGGCTGTCGGGGGAGGTAGGATTTAACGGTTGCGGCGAGCAGGGTTTGAGCGCTCGTGGGCAACCGTTAGCACCAACATCGCCTGGGCTCTGAATTCCGATTCGAGCGAGGCACTTCGATCCTGTGGGAATCGCGAAGCCGATTAGGTCGGCCGATGCGGGTCTGCTAAAGTCGAAACAGCCGAAAGGCAAAGGCCA
>NZ_MUNE01000237.1 GCF_002154605.1 Streptomyces milbemycinicus
GGCGATGGGGGCGGTGGAGGCGGCGGGGCGGTCACCGCCGTCACCCGGCTGTCGAGGCGGCTCGCGGAGGCGGGCGGCTGGCGCGGCACGGCGCTGGCGCTGCCGCCGGGCCGCTGGCGGGATGTGCTGACCGGGCGGACGGCCGAGGGCGCCGACCCGTTGAGCGACCTTTTCGACCGATTTCCGGTGGCGTTGCTGATCCGGAGCTGACGGCCCGCCAGAACTGGTGCTGTGTTCGCGGCCTAAAGCATTTACACGTACTGCGGACGGCGCTACCTTCACAAAGTAACTTGGGAGCGCTCCCATACGACGGTTCCTGACCCGTTCGCGTCGAAGGGAAGAAGAAGCGCAATGCCACGACGATTGATGGCTCTCGCACGTCCCGCTCGCCCGCCGGGCAGTTCCCGCGCCCGCCGGTCCGTACTGCTGGTGCTGCTCGGTGTGCTGCCCGCCCTCGGCCTGGTCTTCTTCGGCGGCGGCAGCGCCTCCGCGCACGGAGCGCCGATGGCGCCCGGCAGCCGCACCTATCTGTGCTGGAAGTACAGCCTGTCCAGCACCGGAGAGGTCAAGCCGACCAACCCCGCGTGCAAGGCCGCGTTCGACAAGAGCGGGGCCACGCCCTTCTACAACTGGTTCGCGGTGCTGCGGTCGGACGGGGCGGGCCGGACCAAGGGCTTCATCCCGGACGGCCAGCTGTGCAGCGGCGCGGCCACCGTCTACAACTTCTCCGGTTTCGACCTGGGCAGCAACGACTGGCCGGTGACCCATCTGACCGCCGGTAAGTCGATGCAGTTCACCTACAACGCCTGGGCCGCGCACCCCGGTTCGTTCCGCAGCTACGTCACCAAGAACCCGATCGACCCGACGAAGCCGCTCACCTGGAACGACCTGGAGGACCAGCCGTTCAACACGGTGACGAACCCGCCGCAGACAGGCCCGGTCGGCACGGTGGACGGCAAGTACACCTGGACCGCCAATCTGCCCTCGGGCAAGAGCGGCCGCCACATCATCTACACCGTCTGGACCCGCTCGGACAGCCAGGAGACCTTCTACAGCTGCTCCGATGTGGTCTTCGACGGCGGCAACGGTGAGGTGACGGTGCCGGGCGCCTCCAGCGGCGGCAGCGACCCGACCGACCCGCCGACGGCCAAGTGCACTGCCGCCCAGAAGACCATCAGCACCTGGAACGGCGGCTACCAGGCCGAGGTGACGGTGACCAACTCCGGCGCCACCCCCATCTCCTCCTGGATGGTCGACTGGACCCTGCCGTCCGGGCAACGGGTGGACAGCGTCTGGAACGGCAAACTGACCGCCACGGGCTCATCGGCGTCGGTCACCAACGCCGACTGGAACGGCTCATTGGCGGCCGGAGCGTCGACGACCTTCGGCTATGCGGCCAGCGGCGGCTCGCCCGACGCGGCGGCGGCGCCAATCTGTATGGTGCACTGACCCGAACATGCACTGACCCGCACAGCGCAGCGCGCTGACCCGCACAGCGCGCTGCCCCGCCCCACCCCGATCCACACGGTGCCCTGATCCGCTCCTCCGCCCTGTCAGGTGCACCTCACCCTGCCGGTCTGCCGTCCCCTTCCCCCTCGTGGGCGGCAGACCGGCCTTTCTCTGTCCGCCCCCACCACCCCCGGTCCAGCAGCCCGACGAAGGAGGCCGCGGCCCCGGTGAGTTCGACCCGGGAAAACGCCGTCAGCTCACGCTGCCAGGGCGGATCCAGGGGCAGCACCGCACAGTCGTACCCGGCGGCCACATGCGCCGGGGCGATGAGCACCCCCGCCCCGGCGGCGGCCAGCCGCACCGTGACCCCGCCCGCGAAGGTGAACTTCAGCGCGTTGCTGAGCAGATTGAGGACGATCTTCTCCCACATCTCCCGGTCCACATGCACCGGCCCGGGCAGCGGGGGACACTCCACCCGCAGGCTGAGCCCCGCCAGATCGAAGGCGGAGCGGAACACCGCCGCCAGCTCCGCCGTGACACGCGAAAGATCCACCGGCTCGAAGTGGCCCCTCAGCCGCCCGGCCTCCGCCCGGGACACATCGAGCAGCGTGTTGACCAGCTTCAACAGGCGCAGCGCGCTGCGCTCGGCGAGCTCGAGCTGTCTGCGCCGCTCGGGCCGGTCCTCCACCGAGAGGGCCTGCTGCACCGGTCCCAGCAGCAGGGTCAGCGGGGTGCGGAACTCATGGCTGACGTTGGAGAAGAACGTCGTCTTGGCGCGGTCCAGCTCGGCCAGCGCCTCCGCGCGCAGACGTTGCTCCTGCTGGGTGTGCGCAGCCGCCAGCGCCGCGCTGACACCGCGGGCGAGCACATCGTAGAAGTCCTGGTAGGAGGCGTTGACGGGCAGCTTGGGGTTGACCCCCATGACGAGTACACCCGCCACCTCGTCCGAGCGGAGCAGCGGATGGGCCAGCGCTTTCTGCCCCCGCCACCCGAGCAGCGAACCCGGCAGCCAGGCAGGGGCGGCGCCCTCGACCACCGCGGCCAGCCGCGCCGCGAGCCCGCCTTCCTCGGCGGGCTCCTCCAGCCGTAGGTCCTCGGCCGGCCCGGTGGCGTCCGCCGCCACGGCCGTGGCGGCGGCCAGCCGCAGCCTTCCGGGCCCTGGCGCCAGATAGACCGCGGTGAACGGCACGTCCTCGCGGTGGCCGTCCAGCACCTCCGCGACCGTACGGGCGACGTCCTGCGGGGTGAGCAGCCCGGCCGTCCTGGAGCCGAGGGCGGCCAGCAGCCGCAGCCGCCGCTCGTTGAGCACCCGTGCCGTGGTCTCGATGACGACGTGCAGCACACCGCCCACGGTGCCGTCCGGCTGCGTGATCGGCTGGAAGGAGACGTCATAGTAGGACTGCTCCAGGAAGCCGCGCCGGATGAGCGTGAAGCCCATGTCCGTGACCATGATCGGCTTGCGGCTGTCCAAGACGGCGCGGAAGAGCGGCCCCGTGGTCGTCTCCCAGTTCTCCGGGAACACCTCGCCGCACGGCTCGCCCAGCGCCCCCGGGTGCTTGCTGCCGATGAGGGCGGCGTAGCTCGCGTTGTACAGCATCCGGAGTTCGGGGCCCCAGAACAGCGCCATCGGCTGTTCGGAGCCGAGAGTGATCCGCAGGGCCTCGGTCAGCCGGGCAGGCCACGTGTCCGTCCGCCCCAGGGGGGTCGCCGCCCAGTCGATGCCGCTCATCAGGCTGCCCAGCGAACCGCCCGCGGCGAACAGCTCCTCCACCGTTGAGTGCTGCCTCTCGGGCCCGTTCATGGAGTCGGCTCTCCTCAGTCACAGTGTGGCACAGCGGTGCCGCGATGAATCGTTGGTACGGTCTGCTGAGTGCGCGGGCCCACACCGCGGGACGACGGATCACCGCGAGACGACCAACCGCCGCGCGGCAGACGGGCGCGGCGGGACCACGATTCCCTCTTCAAACGGTTGCACGAGGCATTCCACGCCTCCCCGATGGGGCGCGGATGGCGGCGCGGCAGCGAGTTCGAACTGCTCCACCGCGCCATGGGTTTCGCCGCGCTCGGATTTCTCACCCTCGTACCGCTGCTCATCGTGGTCGCCGCGGCCGACCCGGTGAACCGGCAGGGGTTCGCCCAGTGGCTGGCCGAAGGGCTCGGGGTGTCCGACGGGTCGCGGGACGAGGTGCGGCGGCTGTTCGCCCCGCCGCGGCAGGCACTGGAGACCACCACGGCGTTCGGTCTGGCGACGCTGTGCGTGTTCGGCCTCCGGTTCGGGGCCGCGGTGCAGACCGGCTACGAGAAGGTGTGGGAGCTGCCCCCGGGCCGCTGGCACACCATCTGGCGCCATCTGGTGTGGCTCGCGGTGCTCATCGGCTACCTCCTGTTGTCCTCGCATCTGGGGCCGGGGTGGCGGCTGGGGATCGGGATCGGGGGGACGGTGACGTTCTTCTGGTGGTCGCAGCACGTGCTGCTCGGCGGGCGGATCGGCTGGGGCGCCCTGCTGCCCGGAGCGCTGGCGACCGGGATCGGGCTGTTCGGCCTGCGGATCTTCTCCCGGCTGGTGTTCTCCCCGCTGATCGCCTCGAGCGCCGTCTCGTACGGGCCGGTCGGCACGGTCCTGGTCGTCCAGTCCTGGCTGGTCGGCGTCGGCTTCGTGGTCTTCGGCGGGGCGCTCCTCGGCAGGCTGCTGCACGAGGAGTGGGTGCTGATGACAAACCGGCGCCGGCACAGGAAGGGCTGACCGTACGGGGCGCTGGTCACACGGATGGCCAGGATCTGTCGCGGAGTCACGATCTTGATCAGATCCTCTCCTTATATGACACATGGGCATTGTTGGCCCTGTGCTTTGCAGAGGAGATAAGCGCCATGCATCACCTGAAGCGTGTCGGCCTCAGCGCGGCCACCGGGCTTGCCGCCCTTCTGGCCTGCGCCGCCCCGGCATCGGCCGTGGGGGACGACACCTATGACCCGTCCCATCAAGAGACCCTTTTCCATCTGATCACACAGCCGACCGACCAGAGCTTCCTGGACCTCGACGGCCTCGGGCCGAGCCAGGGAGACGAGCTCATCATCAGCGGAAACGTGCTGCAGAACAGCCAACAGGTGGGCACGTTCAGCGAGGTGTGCACGATCACCCGGGTCGCGCCCCCCGACCAGAGCGACCTGCTGTGCGAGGGCACTCTTGTGCTGCCGCAGGGCCAGATCACCTTCCAGGGACGGTTCACGATCATGGCCGGCGGCCCCTCGGACGTCACTTTGGCCATCACGGGAGGTACGGGCGTCTACCGCACCGCACACGGCTTCATCCAGGCCGTCAACCCGGGCGCCGCCCAGACGGAGATCGTCGTCCACCTCATCCCCTGACCAGCGGAACACGCTCGTACGGCGGACCCGGGCGCGAAGAGCGCGGCCCGGGTCCGCCGGTGTCAGATCTCGCGGGCGCGGGCCATCAAGGAGCGTCCGATGAGAACACAGGCGACGGCCGCGAAGGCGAGCAGCGTCAGCATCCAGGGCCAGGCGGAGCCGAACCCATTGAGCGCCCCGTCGCGGATGCAGCGGATCCCGTACGTCACCGGATTGGCCCAGGACAGCCAGCGCAGCACGGGCGCCATCTGTGGCGCGGGGTAGAACGAGGGGCTGGCGAACAGAAGCGTGGGCGCGAGCACGTTGATGGTCACCGTGAAGCGCTGGAAATCCTTGAACAAGGTGGCGAGCAGCAGATACAGACCGTTGAACGCCATCGACGCGACGGCGATCCCGCACAGGATCGCCACCCAGTGGCTCGGCGGCCAGCGGAAGGTGAAGACGAGGAGGGACACCCCCAGCGCGGCCAGGCTCTGCGCGAGGATCAGCAGCGTACTGACGATGAGCTTTCCCGCCACATAGCTGCCGCGCCGCAACGGATAGGACCACAGTTCCACGTCCATCCGCCCCAGACGCTCCTGGAAGAGGGAGGCGCCCGCGGTGGTGGCCGCCGCGAGCATCGAGGAGAGCAGCAGGGCGGGGACGGCGAATTCCGGGTAGCTGACGAGACGGCCCTCGTACCGCACGTCCCCGATCAGACGGGACAGGGAGGTGGCGAAGAGGAGCAGGTACACGGCGCTCGGGGTGATGGCGAGCAGCAGGTTGGTGCGGTTGCGGGTGAGCAGCAGATACTCGCGGTACATCGTCGCCGCGATGTCACCGCGCAGCAGCGTCGGTCCCGTGGACGGTCCCGATACGAGGTCAGCCGTCATGTCCGGCCCCCACGAGGGTCAAAAAGGCGTCCTCCAGTGACGGTGTGCGGTACTCGACCGCCCCGATGCCGATCCCCAGCGCCTCCGCACGGGTCAGCAGCGCGGGGAGGCGGGCCCGCATGCCCTGGCCCCTGACCTCGACCTCGCCCTCGACCTCGCCGACCGTCACCTGCAGCGGTGGCTGCGCCCGGCCGAGCACGGCCAGCAACGCGTCGGTGTCCTGTGGGCGCTCCGGGCGCACCAGCGCCACCTGGCCGCCGAACCGCTCGGCGAGTTCGCGCGGGGCCGCGAACTCGACCAGCCTGCCGTGGTCGACCACCAGGACCCGCCGGCAGTTGCGCTCCACCTCCTCCACGTAATGACTGGTCCACAGCATCGTGGTCCCATGCCGGCGGCGCAGTTCGTGCAGCAGCGACCACACCTGGCGGCGGCCGCCCACATCCAGCCCGGCGGAGGGCTCGTCGAGCAGCAGCAGCGGCGGATCTCCGAGCAGCGCCCGAATGACCTGGAGGCGCCTTCTCTCCCCTCCGGAGAGGGTGAAGGTGAGCTGGCCGGTCTTGCCGTCCAGGCCGAAGGCGGTGAGCAGATCGTCCACCTGCCGCCGGACGTCGCGCCAGCGCAGCCCCTTGTATCTGGCGGCGGTCCGCAGATTGTCCAGGGCGGGCAGCATCATGTCGAACGGGCCGCTCTGGTGGACGACGCCGATCCCGCGCTTGACCGCCCCCGTGGGCCCCGCGGGGTCGGCCCCGAACACCTCGACGGCGCCCCGGGTGGGGACGGTGGCCCCGCAGATCATCTTGATGAGCGTGGTCTTCCCGGCCCCGTTCGGGCCCAGCAGGCCGATGACCTCGCCCGGTTCGATGGCGAACGACAGATGGCTCACCGCGTCGTGTGCCATGCCGTCGTACCGCTTGACCAGCTCGTCCGCATGGACCGCGGGCGTCATGCCGACGGGCCCGCGGGCCCGGACGGGGCGAGGTCGTCGGCCACGTCGGCCACGTCGGCCACGTCGGCCACGTCGGCCAGGTCGGCCATGTCAGCCGTGTCGGCCATGTCGGTCAGCAGAAGTCCCTGTCCCGCCAGCGTGTCCAGGAACTCGCGCACATCCCGCACGACCACGGCCGCCTGCCCGGTGTCCTCGGCGGCGTACCGCTGCGCCATCTGAGACGCGATGCCGGCCGCGTCGGCGGGGTTTCCTTCGGACACGAGGAGCCATAGCTCGGCACCCGTGCTGTTGAGGGTCTGGAACTCGCCTGAATGGCCGTCGTAGAGCCGCACTTCGCCGTCGTCGGCCATCCAGACGACGTCGGGGGCGATCCGGTAGCGCATGGACGTATCCCTTCAGTTGACGAGGGGGAGGAGGCGACGGCCGGGGGTCTTCCAGTCCTCGTACACCGGGTGGACCGTGTCGTCCCGGACCAGGTGGGGCTGGAGCAGCTGGTCCTGGTGCTCGGTGAGTTCGCGTCCGGACACCCCGGCGGCCCGCCACCAGTTGGAGATCATGGAGTGGCGCAGCATCCGGCACAGATGGCGGCCGTTGCGGTGCACATCGCCGGTCTCCGCCATGTGGTACGCCCGGCAGCCACCGCCGCAGGCCGCCCGGATGTAGCAGCGCCGGCAGTCCTTGAGGTTCTCGCCGCTGAATACGCTGTTGCCGCGCATATCGGCCAGCACCGGGGCCGCGAAGAGTTCGGTCAGCCGGTGCTCCCGTACGTTACCGGCCTTGTGTACCGGCTCGGTGACGAGTTTGCACGGGTATACATCGCCCAGTGAATTTATATAGATCTCATTGCCGCCCATGCCGCAGTTTCCCCTGATGGTGCAGGGCTTGCTGGCCTTGGGGCCGTCGGGGAGAAGCTTGTCGGCCATCGGATTGGTCCAGAAGAATGTCTGGATCTTCTGGAAGTCCCGCCATCCGAATTCGTATCCGTCGGTCGCCGCGCGGCCGAGGTCCGAGTGATACATGAGGCGCACCCGGCGCACCTTGAGATCGTCCACGAATTCGCAGACCTTCTCCAGGGCGTCCACGTTCTCCGGTGTCACCACATGATTGATGACGGGGACGACGCCCGCCTCGTTGAGCAGTCCCAGACCCTTGCCGGTCCGGGCGAACGTGCCCTTGCCGCGGGTCCGCTCGTGTATCTCGGCCGTACCGCCGTCCACGCTCACGGTCACCGTGCCGAAGATCTCCGAGATCTGCCGCGCGATCTCCGCCGTGCGGATCATCGTGCCATTGGTGATCATATTGACGGTCAGTCCGCGGTCGCGGGCGTGCGATGCGACCAGGAACAGGTCCTTGCGCAGCATCGGTTCACCGCCCGTGAAGATCATCTGCCGTACGTCCATGTCCGCCGCCTGGTCGACGAGGTCGAGCGACTCCTCGGTGGACAACTCCCCGGGCAGGCACTTCTCCGATGAGGCGTAGCAGTACGGGCAGCGCAGATTGCAGCCGTCGGTGATCGCGTAATAGACGGTCGTGAGGCTCGGCTCGGGCGGGCGCACCGCCGGGCGGTGGCCGGGCAGATAGACGATCCACTTGAGCACGAGCTTGGCCAGGACGCGCTCCACCTCCGCGGATCCGCCGCCGGACGACGGGGGCTCCTGGCCGCGGCTGAGCGCCCTCAGCACGGCGGATTCCGGTTCGGTCAGCACACACCAGGCGGCCAGTTCGGGGTTGGCGACCAGCCGCCTTTCCGAGTGCCGGAAATAGACGAGATCTTCGGGAACGATCAGGTCGGACCACTGTTCCAGTAGCTTCATCCTGCACCTCCCATGAGCAGGCGGGGCGCCGGCCGCGCGCCGGGCCCCGCCTGCCGGCTGACGGGGACTGCCGACAGCCGTCGGTCAGATCTCGAGTCTCGGCTCGGATTCGGCGTTACCGGACCCGGCGCCGGCACCGCCCGAACAGTCGCAGGAGCACGGCTGGTCGATGTCGAACTCGACCGGAAGCAATTCCGGCTTCACCCAGGCAGGACTTTCCATGATTCGTCCTTTCTCGCGATTGGCGCTTGCGGATACCCGCTCCCGGACCGGCCGGCCCTGATTTTCGGGCGCGCCGGACGATGGGGGCATGGCGTATTCCCATCGCAAGGGCGGGCATGGGTTGTGCGGCAGATCGGCCGAACCCTCACAGCATTGAGGTGGTCGGTCGTAAGTGTCAACAGGAACAAAGTGATCCGCATGGTCGGCGATCGGGGTGCCCGAGCGGGCACTATATTCGCGCCATTTTCCGCCCGTCGATCAATGGCGCCCGAGAGGCCCTTGTGCTCCGCGTATCGATCATTTCTGTATTTCGCCGGCGAGTGGCGGGAAGCGACGAGAGTGACGGGAGTTATTGGATTTTCTTCCGGCCCGCGGCCTGGCATGCTGGCCATGTGAACGGACCGGAGATCCATGTCAGCCTGGCCCCCGAACTGCGGATGTTCGCCGTCCCCGAGCGACGCCGGGACCGGACCGCCGTCCGCACCGACGGGGCGTCCACGCTCGGACACGTCGTCGAGTCGCTGGGCGTCCCGCTCACCGAGGTCGGCGGGCTGCTCGTGGACGGCCGCGAGACTCCGGTGTCGCATGTGCCCCGCGCGGGGGAGTCCGTGAAGGTGTGCGCGGTCGTGCGGCCACAGCGGGTGCCCGGCGCGCCGCTGCGCTTTCTGCTCGATGTGCACCTGGGCACGCTCGCACGGCGGCTGCGGCTGCTGGGCGTGGACGCGGCGTACGAGAGCGAGGACATCGGTGACCCCGCCCTGGCCGCGCTCTCCGCCGCCCAGCAGCGGGTGTTGCTCTCCCGGGACCGGGGGCTGCTGCGCCGGCGCGAGCTGTGGGCCGGGGCGTTCGTCTACAGTGACCGCCCCGACGACCAACTGCGTGATGTGCTCGGCCGGTTCACCCCGCAGCTCGCCCCCTGGACGCGGTGCACCGCATGCAACGGCCCGCTCGAGGACGCCGACAAGGACGCCGTCCGCGAGCGCCTGGAGCACGGCACGCGCCGCACCTATGACGTCTTCGCCCAGTGCACGGTCTGCGAGCGCGTGTACTGGCGCGGCGCGCACCACGCCCGGCTGGAGGAGATCGTCCGGCAGGCGATGGGGGAGTTCGGCGCCCCCATTGACGACAGGCCCTCGCCTGCGCGTTTCGGTTGAGGTCGGCAAAATGCACTCCGTGGAGCAGGAATGGACTAAACGATTCCATTCCCACCCATGGCCCAACTTGTGACTTGCATCACAGCCCATCGGCAAAGGATCACAACCTAGTATCCCTGTGCGACGATGCCACAGTGTTGGCCGCGATGAAGTAACCAAGCGTTTTGGTCGGCCGTCATACGGGGAGGCAAGAATGCCGACGGTGATTGTTATCGGATATAGACCCGATCTCGATCAGGCTCTGCGGCGCCGAGGCTTGGATCCATTCTATATAGCGCAGGAACCGGCGATCCCCCCGAAGGATCGACGATTCAAGCGTGTCATCGACATGGAGAACGTCCAGGAAGTATTGCGAGCGGTGCTCTCCGCGCGCATCGATGACGTGGTAGGGGCGCTGAGCGTCCATGAAATGGGCGTATTCTCGGCAATCTATTTGCGGCAACAGCTGAATCTGCCCGGGAATACGGATTCAAAGACAGCCCTTTATTTCCGGGACAAGTACCTTCAGAAGAGCAAGCTGCCGCCCCATATCAGGCGAGCTCGCTGCCGGTATGTGTCACAGGACACGTCGTTCGCGGATCTCGCCGACGACCTGGGGAGCGTCTTCGTGATCAAGCCGGCGACCGGGGCCGGCTCGCTCCGTACCAGCATCGTCCGTTCCCCGGAAGAGTATTCAGGAGCCCTGGAGCCGTTCCCGGGCCACTCGGACGTCCAGATCGTCGCCGAGTCCTTCATAGACGCCCCGGAAGTTTATATCGACGGTGTCTGGGAGAATGGCGATCTCCGATGGTCGTCCATGAGCAACTATCACGTATCACCGCTGACGGCCGCACAAGGCGGCATCATGGCCGCCTACCTCCTGGACAAGACGCGGCATTCAAAACTGTTCCATGAGGCGGAGACACTCGCCGGCCAGGTACTCACCAGCCTGAACGCACCTGATTGCGTATTCCACTTGGAGATCTTCACCACAGAGGCGGGGCCGACTTTTGGCGAGTGCGCCATCCGCATTCCGGGAGGGCTAACCCCTCAGATGACCCATTTGACATTCGGCGTCGACCTCTTCGACGTCGAAATCAGCCTTGCGCTCGGGGAAGGGGCATCTGAAGCACTGAGCAAGAACAGGACACCGGACCGATTCCACGGCTGCATTCTGCTGCGCCCCGGCAAGGGCGGCACTCTGACCCAAGCGGACTTCGAACGCAACTTCATTTTCGATGAGATTGATTACAATTCGTCGCCTGATGCGCCGATCGGGCCATACGGCCTCGTTGGTAAGGCAATCGTATCCGACCCGGACGAGCTGAAACTGCAGAAAAAGATCGAAGACATCGTGCGCTTCAACGAGACCGGGTCCACCTGATCCGCTGGACCGCCCGGAGCGAGCCTTCGGCCCGGAGCGCCCGGCGCCCATGAGATCACCTCGCCGCGCTCCTCTGTGCCGCAGGCGCCACGCCGCCCCCGGCCCAGCCGCATCCACCCGTGACCCGCCCAAGGCCCGTGTCATCCCCAGGGTCCCCATAACCATCCGTTCGCGATGGGAATTCAGAGCCAGGCCCCGTGCCGTTCGCGACACGCCGCGCCCGAGCCTCTGCTCTCTCTTGTTTTCCGTGCCGTCCGATCGGAGGACTTCCCCATGCCGGATCGACTTCCTGCTGCGACGCTCCCTCAGCTGCTTGAACGTGCCGCGTCCGACACCACGCACGGCATTACCTTCAGCACCTTCATCGGGGGTTCGTTCCTGTCGTACGCCGAGTTGCGGGAGTGCGCCTGCCGGATTTCCCAAGGGCTGCGCGACTACGGCACCGCCCCGGGCGACCGGGTGCTGATCGAGGCCAATGATCCGGAGAATTTCTTCCGCGCCTTCTGGGGGTGTGTGCTCGCCGGTGTCGTGCCGTGCCCGATCGCACCGCCGGCCGACCCCTCCCGGTGGCGCGCACAACTGGAGCATCTGCGCACCCTCTTGGGCGACCCGCTGATGGTCGTCTCCAAGGCGGCTCATGGAGACCTGCCCGATATCGGGCTGCGGACGGTGACGGTCGAGGAGCTGAACCATGCCTCGGCCGAGCACGATCAGCTCCACACGCCCGCACCGGACGATCTCGCCCTGCTGATGCTCACCTCCGGGTCCACCGGATCGAGCAAGGCGGTCATGCTCACCCACGCCAATCTGCTGGCGGCTCAGGCCGGTAAGGCGGGGGCGCTGGAACTCGGGCCCGACGACAAGTCGTTGAACTGGATCTCGGCCGATCACATCGCCGCGATCGAGGCACATCTGCTGCCGATGTTCAATGGTGCCGATCAGGTCATGACAACTCCGGCCACGGTGCTGGCCGACCCGGTGGAGTTCCTGAGGCTGCTCACGGCTCATCAGGTGCGCGTGACCTTCACCCCCAACTTCCTGTTCGGGCAGATCAACCAGGCCCTCTCCGGGCGGCAGCCCGCGCCGGAGGAGTTGGATCTGTCAGGGGTGCGGCACATCATCTCCGGCGGCGAGGCCACCGTGACCACCACCGTACGGACATTTCTGAGCACGCTCGCGCGCTACGGGTTGCGCGAGGACGTGATCGTGCCCGCGTTCGGCATGACCGAGACATGCGCCGGCTCCATCTTCAACCGCGACTTCGCCACCCAGGACCTCGAGACGGAGTTTCCCCCGCTGGGCCGCCCGGTGCGGGGCCTGCGGATCCGTATCACGGGCGGCGACGGCGCGGTGCTGGCCTCCACCGACGAGCCGGCGTCGGCCGAGCCGGGCGAGGTGCAGTTGCGCGGCACGATGGTCTCCGCCGGCTACTTCGGCAATGAGGAGGCCACCGCCCAGGCGTTCACCCCCGACGGCTGGTTCCGCACCGGCGATCTGGGTTACCTCGACTCCGAGGGTCGGTTGATGCTGGTCGGCCGTACCAAGGACTCCATCATCGTCAGCGGCGTCAACTACTACAGCCACGACCTGGAAACGGTCCTGGACGAGCTGGACGGGGTGAAGCGCGGGCAGGTCGCGGCCTTCCCGATCCGACCGGAGGGGGCCGACTCCGAACAGCTCGCCGTCGCGTTCGTACCGGCGGGCGACCCCGCCGACGACACGGCCGTATACCGGGCCATCGTGTCGATCCGCAGCTCCACGGTGATGCACTGGGGGTTCCGTCCGCAGCTGATCCTCCCCGTCGCCGAGGCCGATCTCCCCCGCGGCAACCTCGGCAAGATCCAACGGTCGCGGCTGCGCACGGCCGTCGAGGACGGCAGCCTGGACGCGGCGGCCCGTCGGTCGGACGAGGTCAGCACCCGGTTCCTCGGCGGCTATGTGGCGCCGGAGGGCGACGTCGAGACCGCGCTGGCCGATATCTACGCCCGCGTACTGAACACCGAGAAGGTGCCGGCGACCGCCAGCTTCTTCGACCTGGGCGGGACCTCGTTGGACGTGCTGCGGCTCAAACTGGAGACTCAGATCGAGTTCGGCATCGACGATCTGCCCATGTCGACGCTTCTGCAGGCGCCGACCGTACGAGCGCTGGCCGGCCGCCTGCGGGGCGGGCAGGGCGTCGATGCCGTCGGGGACTCCGCCTACGATCCGCTGGTGCCGCTGCAGGTCACCGGGGACGGGACGCCCCTGTTCTGCGTCCATCCCGGTCTGGGGGAGGTGCTGGTGTTCATCAACCTCGCCAAGTACTTCACGGGCGAGCGGCCGTTCTACGCACTGCGGGCACGCGGGTTCGGCCAGGGCGAGACCCACTTCGGATCGTTCGACGAAATGGTGTCCACCTATGTGGAGGCCATCCGGCAGGTGCAGCCCAGCGGCCCGTACGCCGTCGCGGGGTACTCCTACGGCGGGGCGGTGGCCTTCGAGATCGCCAAGCGGCTGGAGGCCGACGGCGACCGGGTCGACTTCGTGGGGGTCTTCAACCTGCCGCCGAGGATCGCCGACCGTATGAACGAGATCAGCTTCACCGACGGCGCCATCAACCTGGCGCTGTTCCTTGAGCTGATCAACGCAGCAGATATCGAGGAGCTGACCGCCACGCTCCGCCCGTTGCCCGAGCCCGATCAGCTGGCCTATCTGATCGACCATGCCCCGAAGCGCCGGCTGACCGAACTGGACCTCACCCTTGAGCGGTTCACCGCCTGGGTCGACCTGGCCCAGAGCATGGTGCACCTGGGCCGCACCTATGAACCGTCGGGGGTGGTCGGGCAGGTGAAGGTCTTCTACTGCACCCCGCTGCGCGGTACCAAACAGGAGTGGCTGGACAACCAGCTGAGCCACTGGGACGAGTTCACCCGCGACCCCAATACCTATATCGACGTCGACGGGGAGCACTACACCTTGATGAGCCCGCAGCATGTGCACACCTTCCAGGCGACCTTGCGGCAGGAACTGGCCCGCGCGCTCGGCTGAGGACCGGCGCTCGGCTGAGGACCGGCGCTCGGCTGAGGACCGGCAGAGGCAACCGCTCATACGACCAGGAGCCACTGATCATGCAAGGCAAGAAGATTCTCATCACCGGTGGAACGGGACAGGTCGCCAGGCCCGTCGCCGAAGCGCTCGCCTCCGACAACGAGGTGTGGTGCCTGGGCCGGTTCGGCGACGCGGACGCCCGCAAGGCCCTCGAAGAGCTGGGCGTCCGCACCGCCACCTGGGACATGGCCACCGATGATCTGGAGGGCCTGCCGCGCGACTTCACCCACGTACTGCACTCGGCGGTGCACCGGGGCGACGGCCATGACTTCGAGGAGACCACGCGCATCAACGCCGTCGGCACCGCACGGCTGATGACCCACTGCTCCGCGGCCGAGTCGTTCCTGTACGTGTCGTCCGGCGTGGTCTACAACCGGGCCGATCGGACACATCGATACCGGGAGAGCGACCCGCTGGGCGGGGCGGCGCCGTGGCTGCCGACGTACCCCGTCGCCAAGATCACCGCCGAAGGGGTGGTGCGCGGCCTGGCCGAAACACTCGGATTGCCGACGGTGATAGCCCGCCTCAACATCGCCTACGGCCCATACGGTCATGGCGGCGTACCCATGATCTTGTTCAGGGAGATGCGCAGGGGACAGGCGTGCGCGGTGCCCCGCGAAGGGCAGAACTACTGCAACCTGCTGCACACCGATGACGTCGTCCGCCAAGTGCCGCTGCTGTGGGGTGTCGCGCAGGCGCCCGCGCGGGTGGTGAACTGGGGCGGCGACGAGGAGGTCGGCATCACCGACCTGCTGGAGTACCTGTCCGAGCTCACCGGAGTCCCGGTGCGACTGGACCGCGGCGACTACAGCCGGGAAACGGCGATCTTCGACCACGACGTCCGCCGCGGCCTGATCGGCGACTGCTCCATCGGCTGGCAGACCGGTATCGCCCGCACCGTGTCCGACCTGTTCGAGGAGTACCGCGACCGCATCGACGAGTACGTCGCCGCGCACGGAGCCGAGACGACCAAGTGACGACGAGGAGTGGAGATTCGAGCATGCGCAGGTCCGCAGATATCGAGGCGCTTCAGGACGTGCTGTGCGCCGCCCTCGGGTCCCGCGCGCCCGTGTGCTCCCTGACCCGCCTCGGCCGGGACGCCCGCGCGTTCGCCGCCCTGGACCCCGCGGTGCTCGACCGCCCCACCCTCGTCGCCGGCGGGGCCCCGTACCATCCGACGAGCCCCGCCCCCACCCGCCACGCCCTCGAAGAACTGCTCCGCCGTGCGGAGGCGCTGGACGTGTCCCAGATCCTGGTGCCCGGCGTGCGCCGCAGCGACGACACCGGCGCGCTGCGGGCGGCAGGGCTCGTCCCCGTCGTCGCCGAGCCCGAGTGTGTCGTCCGGCTGCCCAGGGAGCCGGCGGCGGGCGCTGTGGACGATGTCCTACGGACCCGCGTCGGTGCCCGACAACTCGGCGATCTGCGCCGTCGCGAGCGCGCGGTCTCCCGTGAGGCCGGCTGGGAGCGGATCCGGCTGAACGAGCTCGACGGAAGTCCCTGGGCGCGAGGCGCCTTCGTCGAGCTCCACCAGCGCCAGGCCGAGCGCCACGGCAGCCACGACAACCTGTACAACGCCGACGCCCTCGACGCCCTGGCACACGGCGCGCTGGCGGAGCGCACCGAGATGCTGGTGCGCCGCAGAAAGAACACCGTGGTCCAGGCCGGGCTCATCACCACGTCCCACAACGGCCGGGGGATCTACTACCTCACCCAGGCCATCGACCACGACGATCCCATCGCGCGGCGCAACCTCTTCGTCGCGTCCCTGTACCGGCTGTACCTCCACGCCCAGCGCTCCGGCATGGACTGGGTCCACCTCGGCCGGGGAAACGTGGACCGTATGCGCCGCCTCGGGGCCGATCTGTTCGTCCCCCTCGACCACTGGCTGCGCGCCCCTGACCTCGAGCCCACCGAGGAAAAGGTGGCGGACCAGGAGCTCTCACGCTTCGCGGCTCCCCCCGTCGCGGGGGTGCCGGTCCCGGGCCCGGCCCGCTTCCGCCATGTGCCACGGTTCGACACGATCGACCTGTCGAGCAACACCAATCCGTACCTAGGCACCGCAAGCGAGTATCCCCACCTCGACACCGCAGAGCTCGCCGACACCTATCTGACCACGATCGCGAAGCTGCCCGGCCACTCCGGCGGCGGTGTTCATGCACTGACCCCGGATCATCTGCTGTTCAGTAGCGGGTCGGTGGACGGTGCCATGCTGCTCCTGGCGGCGCTGGCCTCACCCGGCGAGTCCGTCTGCGTCACACCACCCACCTTCCCGCTCTACGGCCACTTCGCCCACCTCCTGCGGCTGCCCGTCGTCGAAGTGCCGCTCCAGGGCGAGGACCTGTCCCAGCTCGACACCGAGCGGATCCTGGCGGCCGATCCCCGGGTGACCATCCTGTGCGATCCCAACAACCCCGCCGGAACCAGGCTCGATCCGGAGCAGGTACACCACCTGCTGGACCACACCCGCGGGCTGGTGGTGATCGACGAGGCCTATGTCGAGTTCAGCGAGAAGCCCTCGTACGCCGGGCTGATCGGACAGCGCGACAACCTCATCGTGCTCAGAACACTTTCGAAGGCATGGGGGCTCGCCAGCGCGCGTTGCGGAATCGCCCTGGCCCAGCCCGGCATCATCGAGGCGCTGCGGCGGCTGCAGGTGCCCTTCGGCTTCACCAACGCATCCCAGCAGGCCGTACGGGACCGGCTGACCAACTCGCGACGGGTGCTCGCCGTCATCCAGCGCATCCGCGCCGAGCGCGACCGGATGGCCGCGGCGCTGGCCGAGCACCCCGCGGTGGACCGGGTGTTCCCCTCGGAGACCAACTTCCTGTTCGTCCGACTGCACAAGCACGAGCGGGTGATGGAACAGCTTCAGCGCGCGGGGATTGTCGTCGCCGACACCGGGCGGGTGATCCCGGATACCTGCCGTATCACCATCGGCGATCGGCGCGCGAACACCGCCCTGCTCGAAGCATTCTCCGCCGCTCTGTGAGCCATAGCGTTCAGCCGAAAGGACCCGGTTCGTGGGTAATGATTCTCGCTCCGATCTCCCTCTGGACAGCACTGTCGTCGCCGAAGGGTATGCCCGCTGGAGCCCCCCACTGAAGCAGGAATTCATTGACAACGCCCATAACGGCAGGATCGGCCAGTCGCTGGTGAAGGAGACCGATTCACTGCGTATCTGGGAGACCCATCTTCAGCCGGGAGAGCGCATCCCCGTCCACCGGCATGTACTGGACTACTTCTGGATAGCGCTCACAAGTGGCCTGGCCCGTCAGCACTCAGGCGATGGCACCACTCATGAGATCTCTTATGTCCGCGGTCAGACCCGGCATTTTTGCTGCCCCGAAGGGCAATATCATCTTCACGATCTGAAGAATATCGGCGATGAGGTTCTGTCGTTCTTGACCATCGAGACAAAGGGCGGGCCCAACGAGCCCATTCAGCTCTGAAGAGGATTGAGTCGTGCCGGCCCGCAGGGCGAAACCGCCCTGCGGGCCGACGGCTCAGCCTTCCTTCTTGGTGATCACGAACCGGTCGATCACCAGATAGTCGATCTCGGTGGCGAGGAAGCACTCCAGCGCGTCCCGCGGTGAGCAGACGATGGGCTCACCGGCCACATTGAACGAGGTGTTGAGGAGGCAGGGCACCTCCGTACGCGCCGTGAAGGCCCGCAGCAGCCGCGCGAGCTCGGGGTTCTGCCGCTCGTCGACCGTCTGGATCCGCGCCGTGCCATCCACATGACAGGCGCCGGGGATCCGCTCCCGGTACTCCTTCCGCACCGGGAAGACGAAGGTCATATACGGGGATGAGGTCTTCTTGCCCAGCTCGAAGACGCGCGGAGCCTCGGATTCAAGGACGACGGGCGCGAACGGGCGGAAGGGTTCCCGGTGTTTCACCCGGATATTGATGATGTCCTTGATGTCGGGGAAGGCCGGGTTGGCGAGGATGCTGCGGTTGCCCAGGGCGCGCGGGCCGAACTCGGCGCGGCCCTGGAACCAGCCCACGACGTTCTTCCCGGCCAGCAGCTCCGCCGTCCGCTCGGCGACCGCGGCGGCGTCGGGCTCCTCCTGCCATTCGACGCGATCCGCGTACTCCGCCAGCGCGTCCAGGACCTGGCTCTCGTCGTACGAGGGCCCCAGATAGGGGGTGGTGACCGCGTCGGCGGGCCGGTTCCTGAGACCGGCGGTGTACACGGCCGCGCCGATGGCGACGCCCGGGTCGCTGGCCCCGAAGCTGACCTCCATGCCGGTGAACGACGACCTCTCCAGCATCTTCGTATTGGCCACGCAGTTGAGCGCCAGACCGCCCTCGAAGAGCAGGGTGTCCAGGTCGGAGGCCGCGGTCAGGGTCCGCAGCTGATGCGCGGTGATGGCCTCGACCATGTGCTGCGCCAGCCCGGCGACCTTCACCCGGAAGTCGAACTGCTCGCGCTTCTCGCTGTCGCCGCCGAACAGGCTGTCGAACAGTGCGTAGTAGGCCCCGATGTCCATGGGGATGGAGATGGTGTACGAGCCGTCCTCATGCAGCCGCACCACGCGCTCGAGCAGCGGGTTGTGCTGCGGCGGCGGGCCGTACGCGGCCAGGCCCATCACCTTGTACTCATCGTTGTTGGGCACGAAGCCCAGATAGCGGGTGATCCGGCCGTAGGCCACCCCGAGCGAGCTGGTCATGGGGACGGTGCCGCCCTCGAACAGGCTGACCACACCGTTCCGCAGCTCGCCCATGACGGAGGACAGGGTCTCCGCCCGGCCGTCGCTCACCAGGAAGGCGGCGTCGCCCCCGCCGGCCAGATAGGCACCGCACATGAGATGGGCCAGATGGTGAGGGACCAGGGTGAGCTTGTTGGGATCCAGCTCATAGCCGGTGTGCTGGACGAAGTCGCTGTACACCGCCTCGCGGCTGAACATGCCGGCGTAGACCTCACCCGCGCTGCGCAGGGCGTCGAACTTGGCCGTGACCGGCAGGTCGGAGTCACATATCTGCGAAATCATCTCCTCGGCCACGGCGGGCGAAAATCGCCAGGGGAAAGCGAAAACGTCCACCTGGTCGAGGTCGACACCGGCGGAGTCCAGGCACCACTTGATTGCCTGGGCCGGAAAATCGGAGGTCTTCTTGACCCGGCTCAGCCGCTCCTCCTCGACTGCCGCGACCAACTCGCCGTCGACCACCAGAGCCGCCGCGGCGTCATGACCCACCAAAAGATTACGGCCGACCCCGGTCGCCCCGTAGAGGCGTCCGAAAAGCTCCGCGCCCCTGCTGAATCCGTTGTAACCGAGCACGATCACTGGCTCTCAGCCTCCCAAAGCACAACAGTAGCCAAAGCCAGAACAGGCTACTCGGCCCGCATACATGAGGGATAGGCATGATGCGTAAACAGATGGTGGTTTGATTTCCCGGGCGACGGCACCTCCGGGAGAAATTCGCACCGAATGTCGTACCGCTCAATACCCGACACACGGGGAGGATTTCCCGTGCCGATGGCCGTTGCCCGGGTGCGGGGCCCGAGGTCCGGTCGGTGCGCCGGTCCACCGGCCGGACCGTCGGGTGGTCGGTCGGCCGGCCCGTCGACCGGTCCGTCGGCCAGTGTCGGCGCCATGGATGAATCGTGTCAACTTCTTTGGGCGGCACAACCCTTGACGCACGGCCGCATACGCCCATAGCTTCCTGGCCATCAAATCGAAACGTTTCAATTTCGGGCAGGTCGCGACCCGGGGACCGCCCTGCCCCCGAAGGAGACGCACGCCATGACCGGATCCGGATCAGTCGCAGGGCCCCGTATGAGCCGCAGACGGGCGCTGGCCGCGAGTGGCGCGGCCGTCGCCGCGTGGGCCGCGGGGCTGCCCGCCCCTGCTTTCGCCGATGCCCCCGACCCCGCTTCTGCCGACGTCGAGGCCGCCCCCGCCCGGCTGGCGCCCTTCCCGCTCTCCGCCGTACGGCTGCTGGAGAGCCCGTTCCTGGCCAATATGCGGCGCACCCTGGCCTATCTGCGCTTCGTCGATCCGGAGCGGCTGCTGCACACCTTCCGGCTCAATGTCCAACTGCCCTCCACCGCCCAGCCGTGCGGCGGCTGGGAGGCGCCGAACGTGCTGCTGCGCGGCCACAGCA
The DNA here is from genome assembly GCF_002154605.1 of Streptomyces milbemycinicus. Classification (GTDB taxonomy): domain Bacteria; phylum Actinomycetota; class Actinomycetes; order Streptomycetales; family Streptomycetaceae; genus Streptomyces; species Streptomyces milbemycinicus. The sequence continues at coordinate 20,379 of NZ_MUNE01000237.1, forward strand.
CCGGGCATCTGCTCTCCGCGCTGGCCTTCGCCCATGCTCACACCGGCGAGCAGACGTACGCGGACAAGGCGCGCGGAATCGTCGCGGCGCTCGCCGAGTGTCAGGCGGCGTCGCCCGGCGCGGGCTACCGGACGGGCTATCTGTCCGCCTTTCCCGAGCGGATCTTCGACGAGCTCGAGGCGGGCGGCAAGCCGTGGGCCCCGTATTACACCATCCACAAGATCATGGCCGGGCTGCTGGACCAGCACCGGCTCAGCGGGAACGACCAGGCCCTTGAGGTGTTGCGGGGGATGGCGGCCTGGGTCGACTCCCGTACCGCCCCGCTCGACGAGGCCACCATGCAGCGGCTCCTCGGCGTGGAGTTCGGCGGGATGAACGAGGTGCTGGCGGGGCTGTATCTGGTCACCGGCGACCCCGTCCATCTGCGGACGGCGCGCCGCTTCGACCATCAGTCGCTCTACGGACCGCTGGACGAGGGGCGCGACGAGCTCGACGGGCGCCACGCCAACACCGAGATCGCCAAGATCGTGGGGGCGGCCGAGGAGTACCGGGCCACCGGGGACCCGCGCTATCTGCGGATCGCACGGAACTTCTGGGACATCGTGGTGCGCGACCACTCGTATGTCATCGGCGGCAACTCCAACCAGGAGTTCTTCGGCCCGCCCGGGCAGATCGTCAGCAGGCTGTCGGAGGACACCTGCGAGAACTGCAACAGCTACAACATGCTCAAGATCGGCCGTCAGCTCTTCCTCCACGAGCCGGGCAGGGCGGCGTATATGGACCACTACGAGTGGACCCTGTACAACCAGATGCTCGGCGAGCAGGACCCCGACTCCGACCACGGCTTCGTCACGTACTACACCGGTCTGTGGGCCGGGTCGCGCCGGCAGCCCAAGGGAGGTCTGGGCTCGGCGCCGGGCAGCTACAGCGGCGACTACGACAACTTCTCCTGCGACCACGGCACCGGGATGGAGACCCACACCAAGTTCGCGGACACTATCTACTTCCGCGACGAGCACGCCGGCGCCCTGTACGTCAACCTCTTCATCCCCTCCGAAGTGACATGGGCCGAGCGCGGATTCCGGCTGGTCCAGCGGTCCGGCTACCCCGACACCGACACCGTCCGGCTGACCGTCGCCGAAGGTGGCGGACGGCTCGCGCTCAAGGTGCGGGTGCCCGGCTGGCTGGCGGACGCAGGGCCTCGGGCGCGGGTGCTGGTGGCCGGCCGGCCGGTGGACGCCACGCCGGTGCCGGGCCGCTATCTGACCCTCGACCGGCGCTGGCGCACCGGTGACACCGTCGAGCTGACCTTCCCGCGTGAGCTGGTGTGGCGCCCGGCGCCGGACAACCCGCATATCAAGGCGGTGTCGTACGGCCCGCTGGTGCTGGCCGGTGCGTACGGGGAGCAGGCCCTGAGCACCATCCCGGACATCGAGCCGTCCTCGGTGCGGCAGGTGGTGTTGCGTGGCGGGCCGGAGTTCACGGCCGTGGCCGAGGGGGAGAAGGTGCCGCTGCTGCCCTTCCACCGGGTGCACCACCAGAGCTACAACGTCTACTTCGCCGTCCCGCCGCGCGGCCCCGGGCGGCGCGAGATCGCCCGCTTTCCGCTGGCCGAGGGCGCCGGGGCGACCAGCGCGGACGCGCTGCGCCGCTTCCCGGACGCCCGGCTGGCCGGCGGCGCCACCTGGACCACCGCGGGGCCGCGGGCGGTGGCGCTGGACGGGAAGGACGGCCATGTCGCGCTGCCACCCGGGCTGCTGACGGGGCTGCCCCAACTCACCCTCTCTGTAAGGGTGTTCCTGGAGAGCGTGGCCAACTCCGCCCGCGTCTTCGACCTCGGTTTCCACAAGAACACCTATCTCTTCCTCACCCCGCGCACCGGGGCCGGCAAGGCCCGCGCGGCGTGGAAGATCGCGGGCATGGAGGCGGAGGACTTCATCGACGCCTCGGCCGCCCTGGAGCCGGGCCGGTGGACCCATCTGGCGCTCACCCTCGGCGGCGGCAGCGGCGTGCTGTACGTGGACGGCGAGGAGGCCGGGCGCAACGACGCGGTGGTCTCCGGTCCGCTGCTGCTCGGTGCGACCACCCGCAACTATCTCGGCCGCTCGCAGAACCCGACCCACCCCTATCTGCACGGCGCCGTGGCCGACTTCCGCGTCCTGGGGCGCGCCCTGACCGCAGCCGAGGTCGCCGCCCTGCACCGCACCAACGGCTGACC
>NZ_MUNE01000238.1 GCF_002154605.1 Streptomyces milbemycinicus
CCGACGCCCCCCGCGACTGGGCCCATCCGCCCACCCTCTGGGGCACCGACGCCCCGGTCTGGCTCTGACACTTCACGTGCACCTGCTTGCCTCAAGTGGGCTTGCTTGAAGCGCACTTGAAGCTCCTAGCGTGACCGGCATGAGCAACGCCATCGAACCGATCAGCAAGGTCGAGCTGGGCACCGGCGGCCCCCTCGTCGGTGTCCAGGGCTTCGGCGCCATGGGCATCAGTCACGCCTACGGACAGACGGACGACGCGGCCGCCCGCGACACCCTGGAGGCCACCGTCGAGGCGGGCGTCACCCTCATCGACACCGCCGATCTGTACGGCATCGGTGCCAACGAGGAATTCCTCGCGCCGTTCGTCGCCGCGCACCGCGACGAGATCACTCTGGCCACCAAGTTCGGCGTCGAGCGCCGCGCGGACGACCCGGGCTACCGGGCCATCCGCAACGATCCCGGCTACGTCAAAAAGGCCGTCGAGGCGAGCCTGCGCCGCCTGAACGTCGAGGTCATCGACCTCTACTACATGCACCGCCGCGACCCCGCCGTCCCGTTCGCCGAGTCCGTCGGCGCCATGGCCGACCTGGTCCGGGAAGGCAAGGTCAAGCACCTCGGCCTGAGCGAGGTCACCGGCGCCGAACTGCGCGAGGCGCACGCCGTGCACCCGATCACCGCCCTGCAGTCCGAGTGGTCGCTCTTCAGCCGGGACGTCGAACGCAGCGCGGTGGGCGCGGCCGCCGAACTCGGCGTCGCCTTCGTGCCGTACTCGCCGCTCGGCAGGGGCTTTCTGGCCGGCGCCTTCGCCGACGCGGGCAAAGACCTCTCCGGCGACGACTTCCGGCAGTCCCAACCGCGCCTCACCGGCGACAACGCCAAGACGAACGCCGCCCTCCTGGCCCCCCTCCACCAGATCGCAGCCGACCACGGCGCCACCACCGCCCAGATCGCCCTGGCCTGGGTCCAGCAGCGTGCCCAGGCCCACGGCCTGACCGTCGTCCCCATCCCCGGGACCCGTAAGCGCAGCCGCCTCCTCGAGAACGCCGCGGCCACCCGGATCACGCTGACCGCCGCGGAACTGGCGCTGCTTGAGCCGATCGCCGGCCAGGTGGCGGGCGACCGCGAAGCGGACATGTCGCTCACCTCCGCGGCCCGGGAGGGCTAGGGTCTCGCTTTATGCCGACTCTCTGCGGAAGTCCGAAAAACTTGATGTCGAGCCACAGTTCCAGGGCGGGACGTGTTTCCTCGGTGTAAGCCCCCGACCGTGCGGCTACGGGTTCCGCTGCGGTGCCGAGGAGGGCGAGACCACTGGAGAGCGGCATTTCTCATGAGGCACGGCTGTACGCGCACTTCCTGGACGACGGCCAAGACGACGGAGACAGGGAAGACGACGGAGACAGGGAAGACGACGGGGACAGGGAAGACGACGGAGACAGGGAAGACAATGCGGGCCGAGAGCTGACACTGGCCGAACGGATACAGCAGCAGGTGCCCAACGTCGGGCTGATCGCCCGCAATCAGCGTCTCTTTGCGCTGCGGGCGGTGCGTACCGTCGCCGAGCAGCACGGCATCCGGCAGTTCCTGGATATCGGCTCCGGTCCGCACCACGCACCGAACGTCCATGAGGCGGCGCAGGCCGTCGACCCGGCCTGCAGGGTCGTCTACGTCGACCGGGACGAGGCGGTCATGGCGCAGGCGTCGGCCAGGTGGCAGGGGGACGCCCGGGTCGGATGCCTCACGGCCGATGCGCGCGCCCCTGAGTCGATCCTGCGCTCCCCGGTCGTACGGCGGACCATCGACTTCGCCGAGCCCGTCGGACTGCTCCTGGCCTCGGTCTTCCTGTTCGTCGAGGACAAGGACGCCCCGGCCGGCATCATCGAGCGGCTGGTCGGAGCGCTGCCATCCGGCAGCTATGTGGTCTTCTCGCAGGGCACTTACGACTATGACGGCGACCAGAGCACCGTGGAACTCCTGACCGCCCTGTACGCGGAGGGCGGCGTGACCGTCACGCCGCGCGACAAGGCCACCATCGCGGGATTCCTGGAACGGGCCGGACTGGAGATCCTTGACCCCGGCATCGTCGCCACCAACCAGTGGCGGCCGGACGCGGACGCCCCGCCGGGTGACGAAGCCGACTCCTGCATTCACGCCGCCCTCGCCTACAAGCCGTAAGCATGCCGCTCCCGTGGAAAGGAATGCGTACATTGCTGTGTTACTTGATCGGGAGTGCATGGTGAGTCTGACCGACCAGATACTTCCGCTCGTAGGCGTCGCCCTGGGAGCTGTCATGTCGTTCCTGGTGAGCAGCTTGAACGAGCGGACGAGGTGGCGCAGGCAGCAGTCGGTGCGCTGGGACGAGCACCGCTTGACGGCCTATGCCGAGTACGCCCACGCCGTGAAAGAGCTGGCGGCTCGTTACCAGATGATGGCTGCCGCCCGCGGTTTGGTGTCCGGGCCCATGCCGCTGGAACCCACCCCCGAAGTGCTCGCGGACATCGGGGAGTTGGAGTCTCGCCGTTCCGCACTGTCGGAGACCCTTGGGCTGCTTGGTGACACGGAGGCAAACACCGCGTCGAAGATGCTGGACCACTGTCTGTGGCGGTTGGAGTGTCTGGCCCGGGGTGTCGCCACAGAGGTTGAACAGAACTGGGATGAGGCGTACCAGGAGTTCCGCGATGCGCGGAGTCGCTATGTGGAACGCGCCCGCGCCAGCCTCGGTGTGTCGGGGGTCGTTGCCCGGGACGTCGCCTGGCCGGCCGCATGGCGTCCCGTGACCCGATCGTCGTCTCCGCAGTGACGTGGTGCCCAGCACGGCTGTGGTCTCAGCGGTCCTCGTGCTGCGTCGTGCAGAAGTCCATGAAGTGGGATGCGGAAGGGCCCCGGGCGCATCTGCGGGTGGGGGTTGGTCGCCCAGTGCGTAGTACAGGGCGGCGTGCAACTGCTCCGCTTCGGCGGGCGTCAGCTCCAGTTCGGCGATGGCGCGGTGCTGTCCGCCGCTGCTGATCCGGAGCGGCAGTGCGAGCTCTCCATCGTGCGTACGGTGCAGGCCCCGCCCGGGGATGGGTCCGACCTGCCAGCCGGTCATGATGACCCCTCGGTGCTCGCAGGGGTGAGACCCTTGCCCTGGCTATCATCTGGTTCATTCGGGTCGTCCGGATCGGCTGCGCATTCCTCACTGTGCGCGGTCAGGCGCCCGCCCCTGCTCTCAGCCACCCGTAGCGCATCGCGCAGCGCCTCACACAGCTGCTCCGCCAGGAACCGGATTTCCCGCGCGTCCGCCTTGCGGTCCCCAAGCAGCGCACGGGCATGGTTGAGGAGTTCCATCCCCATCGACACCTGTAGCTCCTCGATCTCGTCCGCTCTGCGGCTCAGAGGGCTGTTGCCGCCGTCCGCTGCCAGATAGCACGGCTAGATAGCACGGCTTGCCGTCCGGGTCGGACCACGGCAGCAGCCGCAGGCCGGACATTGCCCTCACCGCGCCACCCCCACGAGCATGCCGTGAATCCACTCGGGTCCCGCATCGGGCCGTAAGGCGCAAACTGCACTCACCCATTCGAGCGCATACCGGATAAGGTCACGCACGCGATCAGCTCCTTCGCAGCGGGTGGCCATGCCCCCGGACGTTCGCCCGTCGCGGGGGTCTTTGCGACCAAGTCCTGATCCCCCATGGCAGACGTATTGCCTTCCAGAGCAAGGACGGTTGGGACGTATCGGCGCTACCGTTGAAAACGCCCAAACGTCCCCAGAGGGAGCCTTGAACACGGCCTTACGATCAGCTATCGAGTCCGCTCTCTGGCAAGACCGTTGAACGATGGGTCGCGGACGAAGAGCTCATCCCGCACGCCAGGAACCGGGTAGACGCCTCTGAGGTGTTGGGAGTTGACGCAGAGATGCTGTGGCCGAAAGCTGTGAGGGACCGGCTGAAGACCGGCGGCGACCGGGAGCTCGTCCAAAGCTACGCCCACCGGTCCGCATGTCCCTCGACGGTCTGGGCCGATCTGATCGCCGGGGCGACCGACGACCTGTTCTTCGCCGGCTTCACGTCCTACTTCCTCTGGACACAGGTGCCCGCTCTTCCCGAGACGCTGCGGAGGAAGGCGGAGAGCGGTTGCCGAGTCCGCTTTTTGCTCGGCGATCCGGAGGGACCGGTAACCCGACAACGCGAAGAGATCGAGGACGTGGCGCTGACGGTCTCCACGCGCATCAAGATGACCCTGGAGCAACTCGCCAAGACAGGTGAGGTGCAGGGGCTGGAAGCGCGTTTTTCCGCTCCGGCCGATGCCGTCAACCACGTGTCCCTATCAGTCTTCCGTTTCGACGACGACGCACTCGTCACGCCACACCTTGCCAGGCTCGTCGGCCACGACTCGCCGTTGATGCATCTGCGGCGTCATGGTGACGCGGGGATGTTCTCTCGCTTCGCGGAGCATGCGGAGGAACTGTGGTCCGGTGGCGTTCCCATCCCAGAACTCTCATCGGCCGCCTCTCGATAGCGGCCGCATGCCCCGTGGCGCCGCTCGGGTTATTCGAGGTAGTTATGAGGTGAGTTGGTGTAGACGTGGCCAGTGGGCGCGGTCCACGTAGCGATCCCGGTGTCGGCATCCCGGGTGACTCGCCATCCCGGATGGTGGGTCTTCATCACATGGTGGCGTCGGCACAACGATCCCAGGTTCCCCGGAACGGTCTGCCCTCCTGCCGTCGGATCGTCATGGTTGAAGGGGTGGATGTGGTCGAGGTCGCAGCGGTGGGCGGGCATCTGGCAGGTGGGGAAGGTGCACCGGCCGTCCCGGGCGATCACATGCCGCTCCGTTTCGGCCGTCGGCTTGTACGTCGTCGGGTCCGTCTTGACCAGCATCCCGGTCTTCGGCTCGATGATCAGCCGCCGCCAGATCGTCCCTTCAGCGAACGCGATCTTCCGCGCCTGCCCCGCGGTGATCGGTCCGTACCCCTTGAGCTGGGCGGGCTCCTCGCTCTCCCCGATCAGCACATCCAGCGGGACGGTGACCTGCACGACGGCCGCCGACCGCCCACCCGGGGCCTGGTTCGCGCCGCTGCCGTTGGTGGTGCTCGTGGTGGTGCTCGTGGTGGTGCGGTTGACGACCAGGTCGAACAGGGCGTCCACCCGCTTCTGCTCCAGTGTGCGGCCCTCATCCGGCAGCGTGACCGCATGCGCGTCCACTGCCTGGTTCATCCGGGCGGCCTGCTCGGCGGGCAGGATCGCACCCCACATCGCCATGCCGTCGTCCTGCGCGTAGTGAACCATCTGTCGCTCGCGCTTCCGCTTGCGATGCCGCTCGTCGGCCCCACGCGGATCCGCCCGTACGATCTCCCGGGCCAGCGCGCGCCGGGTCTGCCCGGTGGCCAAGCCCGGCATCTTCTCGGCGATCGTGGCTTCGACCTGCGCGGCGAGCAGCGGGTCGAGGACGCCGCAGGCCTCGGTGACGGCAACGGCCTGCATGTAGCAGATCTCACCGCGCTCCAGCATGCCCAGGGTGGTCGGGTAGTGGCTGTCGAGCTCCCGGGCGACCTGAAGCCGTTTGGCGGCTGTCGTCCCCGACAGCTTCAGCGCGCAGGCCACTTCCTCACACGCGAAGTTCCATTCGCCCTCGATGCTCTCGTTCCACTTGCCCTCCGGCAACGCAGCCTGCGTATCGGCGTCCAGAGCAGCCAGGATGTGGGCCTGCTGTGCCTGGATCCACGCCGCATGCCGCTCCAGGGTCTTCAGCGCGTCAATACGGCCCGTGTGGGACAGCTTCTCCGGGTCCAGGAGCGGTAGCACGACTGCCGTTTGCGGTCCCGGAGCCATGTCGGCCAGATAGGCAGCCCACTCGTCCGGCGTCTCCGGAACCTTGGCCGGAACCTTGGCCGGAACCTTGGCCGGAACCATGGCCGGGCCCAGGGCCGGTACGCGAGCCGGAGCACGGCTGACGGTCTCAGTGATGGTCGTAGTGTTGTCCCCCATGGCGATCACCCCCCAGTGATGCGCTCAACACCCGCCTCCCCCGGCGGGCTCACCCCTACATTCTTCCTCACTCTCGGTAATACAGACAGGTCACAACCCCAACTTCGCTCCTTCGAGTGACTGTTCGGAACCGGGAACTCCATCCATGCCCCCGTCGGCCAGACCCCGGCATCCCCCTGCGGGCTCGATCACCTGTCCTTCGCCTGCCATTGGCGGCGCATGGCCGCCGTGATCCATCAGCGTCTGCTTCGCGAAGGCGGATCTTTGACGGCGGAGCTAGCGGACAGGGGCCGGTTCGGTGGCTGCTCGTTCGTCGAACGCGATGCGGGCGGCGAGGATTTCGCGTGTGTGCTCCAGTGACCAGTCGGCGATGGCGGCGGTGAGTTGGCCGACCTGGACGCCAAGGGAGGTCAGGCCGTATTCCACGCGCGGCGGGACGGTCGGGTAGACGGTGCGGCTGACCAGGCCGTCGCGTTCCAGGGCGCGCAGGGTCTGGGTCAGCATCTTCTGGGTGATGCCGTCCAGAACGCGCCGCAGCTCGTTGAACCGCAGCGGCCGCTCGTAGCGCCGCAGGGCCGCCAGGACGTACAGCGCCCACTTGTTGGCGATGACCTCGATGACGGTTCGTGAGGGGCAGTCGCTGCGGTAGGTGAGGGGTGCGGTCGCGTCTGTACCCGAGTAGGTATCCATGAGGTACCTGGGTATCACATGGGTGCCTTCTATCCAAAGGGTACTGCCCTCCTCCAGGATGGAACCCGTGGCCGGATCGGCCACCGTGCTCGGTTGTCAAGGGAAGGCGATGAGATGAGCAGCCGTATGCGGGCGGTCAGTCAGCGGGTTTTCGGTGGTCCGGACGTCCTGGAGATCATCGAGACGGAGCGGCCCGAGCCGGGGCCCGACGAGGTGCTGGTGCGTGTCCACGCTGTGGCTGTCAACCCGGCCGACTGGAAGGGGCGTTCCGGGCTGTTGCCCAGGATGGGGAAGCCGCCGTTCACGCTGGGGCTGGATCTGTCCGGCGTGGTGGAGACGGCGGGCGAGGGGGTCACTCGGTTCCGGCCGGGTGACGCGGTGTTCGCCGCCGTACTGCCGCCGCGCGCCTACGCCGAGTACGTCACGGTGTCGCAGGAGGTGCTGGCGCCCGTCCCCGCGGGCCTGGACCTGGTGCACGCGGCGGCGCTGCCGACCGCGGCGCTGACGGCCTGGCAGCCACTGGTGCGGGTCGCGGATGTGCGGGCCGGGCAGCGGGTTCTGGTGCACGCGGCGGCGGGCGGCATCGGGCACCTGGCGGTCCAGATCGCCAAGGACCGCGGCGCACACGTCATCGGCACAGCCCGGCGGGCCAAGCACGGCTTCCTCCAGGAGCTCGGCGCCGATGAGCTGATCGACTACACCACCACCGACTTCGTGACCGCCACGGCGGGCGTCGACGTGGTGCTGGACACGATCGGCGGCGAGTACGGCCTGCGGTCTCTGGACGCGCTGGCCCCCGGCGGGGTGCTGATCGACATCAGGGGCACCGGTCCGGACCGGGACCCGATCCGGGCCAAGGCGCAGGAGCTGGGCCGACGGTACGTGGAGTTCGGGTTCACCCCCTCGGGGGACGATCTGCGCGAGATTGGCGCGCTGGTGGAGCGGGGTGCGCTGCGGGTGGCTGTCGAGGAAGTCCTGCCGCTCCGAGAAGTGGCCAAGGCACACGAGTTGAGCGAGTCCGGCCGAGTTACGGGGAAGATCGTGCTGACCGTTCGGTGACCGCTGACGTATGCACATCCGGGTCAGTCACTCGACCTGATCAAGCATCACGGCTCAGAACGGCTCAGAACGCCCACGCTGTGGGGGACCGTGGCCCGCAGTTCCCTCACCAAGGCGCGTACGACAGCGGATCCGGCCAGCTCGGAGGTGGTGACGTAGCCGACCTGGCGTGTCGGGCGCTTGGGGCCGAGATCGGCGATGTCGACCGAGTTCGGTGCTCCGGCCAAGGAGAGCGCGGGCATGATCGCCATTCCGTGGCCTCCGCTCACCAGGGCGAGCACCGCTCCGTCGTCCTCGGCTTCGACGGTCGCCTTCGGGATCCAGTCCTGGGCGGCCCACCAGTCGCGGGTGTACGAGCCACAGTTTTCGGCCCAGTCGACCAGCGGCAGCGAACGTGGGGCGGTGTGTCCGGCCGCGTGCACCAGGGCATATGGCTCCTCGAAGAGTCCGCGTGCGACCAGACCCGGTGGAAGCGGCACAGAGGCGCCCAGCGTGGCGATGGCTATGTCGGCTTTCCCGTCGGCCACTTCGCCCGCGGTGCCGCGCCCCACCTCGCGTACGATCCGCACCCGCGGCTCGATGCCGGGATGCCGGGCGCGCAGCCGTTGGAGGACGGGCGGCAGCAGGTGGAGAGCCGCGCTGCGGAAGGCCGCGATCCGCAGCGGCCCCTCCGCCGCCTCGGACCGGGCCGCACCGCGCGCCTCAGCGGTCAGGACGTCCAGCAGGCGCAGGATGTGGCGGGCGTGTGCGACGGCCTTCTCTCCGGCAGGGGTGGGGCGGGCGCCGGCGCGACCGCGTTCGAAGAGCACAGCGCCGATCTTGCGCTCGCTGCCGCGAACCGAGTGGGAGACCGCGGACTGGGTCAGACCGAGTGTTCCGGCCGCGGCCGAGAAGCTGCCGGCGTCCGCGACCGCGACCAGCACGCGCAGTTCGTGCGGGGCGAGATCGGAGTCGGTCGTGCGGGCCACGCGGCGCTCACCTCAATGTATGAGAACTGCTCATGGAACGGGGTGCCGCATGAGCCCAACCTGCTGCCCACCACGGGCATTCCCGCCCTACGGTCCGGTCATGAACGAGACCGCGCTCACCGTGCACCAGACCGCCCGCCCGCACGGCTTTCCCACCGCCGAGCACTTCGCCTTCGTCGAGTCCACGCTTCCCGACCCCGCGGGCGGCAGTGCGCTGGTGGAAAACCTCTACTGGTCCGTCGACCCCTATCACCGCGAGATGATGGACGACGTGCCCGGCGGCTTCGCGCTCGACGTACCGCTGGAGGGCCGTACCATCGGGCGGGTCATCGCCTCGCGCACGCCCCGGCTGGCCGAGGGTGAGATCGTGTTCCACCGGCAGGGCTGGCGTACGCACGCGGTTGTCACGCCCGACGAGATCCGGCGGCTGCCCCGCTTCGACGGGGTGCCCCTGACCGCGTACTTGAGCATCCTCGGCGGCACTGGCCTGACCGCCTATGTGGGCCTGACCAGGATCGCCCGGCTCCAGGAGGGTGAGGACCTGTTCGTGTCGGCCGCGGCGGGCGGGGTCGGCACGGCGACCGGGCGGTTCGCCCGGCTGCTCGGTGCGGGCCGGCTCGTGGGCAGCGCGGGCTCGGCGGCGAAGGCCGACCATCTCATGCGGGAGGTCGGCTATGACGCCGTCTTCGACTACCACGACGGGCCCGCCGCCGACCTGCTCGGCAAGGCCGCGCCCGACGGCATCGACGTGTTCGTCGACAACGTCGGCGGCGAGCAGCTGGCCGCGGCGGTGGGAGCGCTGCGCGAGTTCGGGCGCATCGTGCGCATCGGCACGATCAGCCAGTACAACACCCCCGGCGCGCCGCCGCCGCGCTTCGACTACGCGGACATCGTGGAGAAGAGCATCCGCATGGAGGGCTTCCTGGTCAGCAACTACCGCGCAATGCAGGAGGAGTTGTACGAGTTCGCGGTACCGCATCTGCAGAGCGGCCGGCTCGCTCTGGACGAGACGGTGGTTGACGGGTTCGAGTGCATCGTGGACGCGTTCCTGGGCATGCTTCGCGGTCAGAACACCGGCAAGATCATTGTGCGCGACCGCACGCAAGCCCCGTGAAGCGGCCGGCGGCCCGGCGGCCCGGCGGCCCGCGCGCACGGCGCAGGCGCGCAGGCCGCCGGGGCCGGGGCCGGGGCCGGGGTCAAGGCGATGGTCAGCCGTCTTCGCCGGGTGGGGTGCCGCAGCTGGGGCCGCCCGGGCCGGCGAACTGGACGGAGCTGAGGAAGTCCCGGTAGTCGGGGAAGAAGTTGCCCTTGCCGGTCGGGCCGGTGGAGGTGACGACCGTGCAGCCCGTGTAGTTCGCGTCGGACCACAGGTAGATGGTGGAAGAGGTCCGGTTCCAGTCCGACTTGGCACGGTCGTTCATGCCGAGCGCCGCGAGGTCCGGTGTGCTGCCCTTCAGCGTGATCATGTCGCCGGTGCCGTCGAGGCCCGAGAACATGCAGTAGTAGCCGTCAGGACACCGGTCGTACCCCCCGGCCGCGTCGGCCGCATGGGCCGTGGTGGCCGGCAGTGCGGTGGCGGCCGCGAGGGCCACCGGCACGAGCAGGGCACGGAACGTGTTCCTCATCTATTTTGCCTCCTTGGCCCGATTGGGTCCCATCGGGTGACGCGCCGAACGAACGGGACGAAACCCTAGGGCGGGCCGGGCCGTCAGCGCACCCGAACGGCCGTCAGTGACCGCTTGATGACAGGAGTCAGGCGTTGCTCCACGAAGCGGTAGAGCAGCCAGGCGAGGAACAGCATCAGCAGGATCGTCAGGGCGAAGGTGCCGTACGAGGGGATGTTCAGCTTCTGGTGGAGCACTTCGACCACCACCCAGCCCAGGTGTTCATGGACCAGGTAGAAGGGGTAGGTGAGGGCGCCCGCGAGGGTGAGCCAGCGCCAGTTGGCCCAGTGGAACTTGCCCAGGGCGATCAGGGCGACCGCCAGATAGCCGAAGGCGACGATCGCGACGATGCCGAGCGTGGAGCGGTAGGAGAAGAAGGAAGGATTCGGCGCGTGCCACAGCTCGGCCACCGCGTAGTGCTGGCCGATGAGGAAGCTGAGGCCGACGATGCCCCAGGCGAGGGCGTCATGGCCGTAGCGGTGGATCAGGTAGAGGCCCATGCCGCCGATGAAGTACGGGGCGTACTGCGGCATCAGGACCAGCTCCAGGAAGGGCTGGTTCGCGGCGTCCGCGAGGGCGGCGCCCAGGGTCCATACGGCGCAGAAGAGGATGACGCGCTGGCGGTTCGCGCCGGGGAGGACGACGAAGAGCGCGAAGAGGGCGTAGAAGCGCAGCTCCGCCCAGAGCGTCCAGCACACGCCCAGCACCCGGTCCACGCCGATGGGCTGCTGCAGCATCGTGAGGTTGACCAGCGTGTCGCTGGGCGAGACCGACTTGAACGCGACCCAGGGGAGCGCGAAGACGGCGGTGACGATGAGGATCGCGGCCCAGTAGGCGGGGTAGAGCCGGGAGACGCGGGAGGCGAAGAAGGAGCGCAGGGGGCGGCCCCAGCCGCTCATGCAGATCACGAAGCCGCTGATGACGAAGAAGATCTGGACGCCGAGGCAGCCGTACGCGAAGTAGGTGGAGGCGGTGGGGAACTGCTCGCGGGGGGAGCTGCCCCATGCCTGGCTGATCTCCCCGCCCCGGCCGCCGTAGTGGTACGCGGCGACCATCAGGGCGGCGAGCAGCCGCAGACCGTCCAGCGCGCGCAGCCGTACGGGCGCGTTACGGGACGGGCGCGAGCCTTCAGGGGAGGGCGTGGGGGTCTGCGGG
>NZ_MUNE01000239.1 GCF_002154605.1 Streptomyces milbemycinicus
GGTCCCGCCCTGCGCCGAGTTGGCGGCGGGCCTGCGGGGGCTGTTCGGGGCGGTCGGGGTGTCCTTGCGGGTGTTCGCGCTGCGGGTGCACTGCGACCCGGGCACCGTGTCGCGCTATCTGAACGGGACCGCCGTCGCCCCGGCCGAGTTCGTGGACACGCTGCTGACCCACGCCGCCAAGGCCACCGGGCGGCCGTCCTCGCCCGAGGTCATCGCCCATGTGCATGGTCTGCAACGGCGGGCGTTGCAGGCTACCAACAGGTCCCGCTGGGAGCTGCAGAACCTCCGTGACCAGCTCGCCGACGCCGACCGGCGGCGCCAGCAGGCCGAGGTGCGGGCGGAGGCGCTGACCGAGGCGTTGCAGGCGCGGAAACAGCGGATCGCGGAGATGGAGATCGAGCAGCGGCAGCTCGCCGTGTCGATGTCGGTCGAGCGCGACGGACGCGACGGGCGCGACGGGCGCGGCGCCGAGGTGGAGCTGCTGCGGGACGAGCGGGAGCGGTTACGCGGTGAACGGGACCGGCTGAAGGAGGAAGTCGCCCGGCTACAGGACGAGTTGCACCAGGCGCGGCGGCAGGCCCTGGAGGCCGAGCGGCGGTGCGAGGAGCTGGAGCACCAACTGCAGGCGGGGGAGGAGGTGGCGGCCGAGCAGGCCGAGGCCGAGGACCCCGTGGCGCACCGGCTGTGGCTGGCGGAGGAGCAGGCCATCGCCGCGGAGGAGCGGGCCCGGCGGCTGGAGTGGGAGCTCGACCGGATGCGGAGCGGGGACAGCGGGCGCAGCTCCCCGGCCTCCTCCTCGGGGGACCAGGTGATCGTGGGGCACCACGGGGACGTGGTGTACGTGCCTTCGCCGCCGGACCCAGGCCCGTCCGGCCGTCTCCCCGGCCACCTCCGCGGCCATCTGCCCGTCATCGTGACGTACGCCGGGCCCAACCGCCCCTGGGCGGCCTGGGTCGCCCAGCGCCTGGAGGCGACGGGTGTCGCGCGCGAGGAGATCACCGTCCGGCGCTGGGACCCCGCGGCCGAGCCGTCCCAGGACCTGGGCCGCGCGGTGGCCGATCTGCTCGGCGACGACGCCTTCCATCTGCTGTTGCTGAGCGAGCACTTCTTCGGCCTCGACTCGGCCCGTGCCGAGGAGGACTGGGAGGCGGCGCTGGGGACCGCTGCCGTACGCGGGCGCGCGGACCGGATCGCCGCCTTCGTCGTCAGTAATCACCCGCTGCCGGTCGTCGTCGCCCGGCTGGGGGCCGTCGGGCTGTTGGGGGCCGGCGAGGAGGAGTGCGAGTGGCGGCTGTTGCGCGCGCTCGGCGTGAGCGCGGCCCCGGCCAGGGCGAACGGTGGTCGGCAACGGTCCAGGCTGCCCGGGGATCCGCCCGAGCTGTGGGACGGGGTGCCGCGCCGCAACCCCTCTTTCACTGGCCGGGACCTGCTCCTGGAGCGGATCAACGACTGTCTGCGGGATGCCCCCGCCGAGGCCGCGGTGTGCGCGCTCGTGGGGCTGCCGGGCATCGGCAAGACCCAGCTCGCCACCGAGTACGCGTATCGATTCGGCGCCGAGTACGACGTGGTGTGGTGGGCCTCGGCGCATGAGCGCGGGGTGCTGGAGGAGCGGCTGGGCGGGCATCTGGCGGATTACGGCAAGGACGTTCAGGGGTACTCCGCGTCCGCCCGGGCCGGGGCCACGCTGGACAAACTGCGCCGGGGCGTGCCGTCCGACCGCTGGCTGCTCGTCCTCGACGGGGCCGACACCCCGGAGGCCGTCGCCGATCTGCTGCCGGGCGGGCGCGGCCATGTGCTGATCACCTCGCAGAACCGCGGCTGGGGCGACCATTACGTCGAGCTGCTGGACGTGCCGCCGTTCAGCAGGGGCGAGAGCGTGGCGTTCGTACGCGCCCGCGCCCCACGGCTGAGCCGCGAGGAGGCCGGCGCGCTCGCCGCCGCCGTGGAGGACCTGCCGCTGCCGCTCGACCAGACTGCGGGCTGGCTGCGCGGCTCGACGATGCCCGCCGAGGAGTACAGCCGAAAGCTGCGCGAAGGCGGGACGGTGCCAGTGAAGTCCGGGGTGGTGTACCCGGCGCCGTACGCCTCCGCGTTCAAGGAGCTCATCCGGCGGTTGCAGGCGCACTCACAGCTTGCCGCCGACCTGCTCCAGCTGTGCGCGGTCTTCGGGCCGGGCCCGGTGCCGCTCGCGCTGCTGCGGGCCGTTCCGGGGAAGCTGGTCTCCCCGGCGGTGGCGTCGCTGCTGGAGGACCCCACCCACTTCGAGGTCACTGTCGGGAAGCTGGTGCAGCACTCCGTGGTCCGGCGGGAGGGGGAGGTGCTGCACCTGCACCGGTTCGTCTGTGACGCGGTGCGCAGAAGGAGGCCGGAGGGCCGCCGGGACAAGGACGCCCAGGTCATCCGTGGCGCCCTCGTCGCGGCTCACCCGGGACAGCCCGAGGACCCCGCCACCTGGCCGCGCTACGCCGAACTCGTGCCGTATCTCGAACTGTCCGGCAGGCAGCTGGGCCTCGACTGTCTGACCTATCTGACACTCAGCGGCGATTACGCGACGGCCCTGCGCCTCGTCGACGAGGTCACCGATGCGCCCGCTACGGACGGGGAGCTGATCCTGCGCTGCAGCGCCCTGCTGCGGGCGACTGGGAACTACGCCCGGTCCGAGCGGCTGGACCGGGGGGTCCTGGACGAGTCTGACGAGGCCGACTCGCCTGCCGCGATGAACGCACTCTCCGCCGACCTGCGGGGCCTGGGCCGCTACGCCGAGGCGTACGAGCTCTGCCAGCGGCAGGCGGACCTCTCCCCGCCGCCCAAGGACAGCCCGGACCACCTACGCGCTCGGGCCGAACTGGCCGCCTCGCTGCGGGCGCTCGGCCATTACGGGTCGGCGCTGGACGTGGACGAGCTGGTCCTGGAGCGCCGGAGAGCGACCCTGGGGAGCGGCCATCTCGAGACGCTGGCCTCCGAGACGGACTACGCCTGGGACCTGTTGCTGATGGGCCGCTATGCGGAGGCCCTGGCCCACCAGTCCCGCAGCGTCGAGCGGCACCACGCGGGCCCGGGGAGCCAGACCCCGCACACGCTGATGGCCGAGTGCGCCCTGGCGGCGTGCCAGCTCAGTTGCGGTGAGGTGGAATCCGGCACGGCCCTGCTCGCCGTGGTGCTGGGTCGCGCGGAGCGGCTGCTGGGGAAGGCAGCTCCGCCGTCCCTGATGATCGCCTCCCGTTACTCCAGTGCGCTCAGACACAGGGGCCGCCTCGAACAGGCGTGGCCGCTTGCGGCCTTCGTCGCCGATGCCTATAAGGCGAGCCTGGGAGCCCAGCACCCGCACACCATCGGCGCCTCGGCGAACACCGGGGTCCTGATGCTGATGTACGGCGAGGCCAAGCAGGCGTGGGCGGTGCTGGACAATGCCCTGACCGATATGGCCGCGGCACTCGGCGAGGATCACCCCTGGACGCTGGGGATCGCTGTCAACACCGCCGCCACCTACGCGGCCATGGGAGACCGGACGGACGCCTGTGCGCTGAGCCGGGAGGCCGCGCTGCGGGCCGAGACGGCGCTGGGCCAGCGGCATCCGCTGACCCTGGCGGCGCGGCTCGCGCTGGCCGCGGACGTGCGGGAAATCAAGGGCGGGCGGGACGAGGCGTGGGCGATCCAGCGGGCGGCGTTCGATGACCTCCAGGATCTCCTGGGGGCGGAGCACCCCCAGGTGGTGGCGGCGCGGCAACATGCCCGCCTTCTGTGGGACTTCGCGCCGCTGCCCGCCTGACCGTCCCGCCCGACCGTACGAGAGCGCACCGTACGCCGGAAGGCCCGGCTCCCGCGCACTGAACAGTGCGCGGGAGCCGGGCCTTCCGTACGGATACGATCCGCAGCCGGTCAGATCTCCAAGACCTCGTTGACCAGCGCCTGCTGCTCCGCCTGGTGCCGCTTGTTCGACCCCACCGCCGGGGAGGAGGAGTGCGGCCGGGACACCCGGACGAGCCGCTCGGAGGCCGGCAGGTCCGCGCCCACCGAGAGCTCCAGGTGGTCGATCAGGTTGAGCGCGACGAACGGCCACGCGCCCTGGTTCGCCGGTTCCTCCTGCGCCCAGACGAACTTCTGGACGCCGGAGTACTTGGCGATCTCGGCCTGCAGCTCGGCGCCCGGCAGCGGGTACAGCCGCTCCAGCCGGATGATGGCCGTGTCCGTCAGCCCGCGCTTGTCCCGCTCGGCGGCCAGGTCGTAGTAGACCTTGCCCGAGGTGAAGACGACCTTGCGGACCGCGGCCGGGTCGACCGTCTCGTCGCCGATGACCGGGCGGAAGGAGCCGTTCAGGAACTCCTCGGTCTTGGAGGCCGCCGCCTTCAGACGCAGCATCGACTTCGGGGTGAAGACGACCAGCGGCTTGTGGTGCGGGTTGTGCACCTGCCAGCGCAGCAGGTGGAAGTAGTTCGACGGCAGCGTCGGCGCGGCGACCGTCATGTTGTTCTGCCCGCACAGCTGGAGGAAGCGCTCGATACGGGCCGAGGAGTGGTCCGGGCCCTGGCCCTCGTAGCCGTGCGGGAGCAGCAGTGTGACGCCGGAGGTCTGGCCCCACTTCTGCTCGGCCGAGCTGATGAACTCGTCGACGATCGTCTGCGCGCCGTTGACGAAGTCACCGAACTGGGCCTCCCACATGACCAGCGCGTCCGGCCGGGCCAGCGAGTAGCCGTACTCGAAGCCCATCGCCGCGTACTCGCTGAGCAGCGAGTCGTAGACGTTGTAGCGGGCCTGCTCGTCGGTGAGGTAGAGCAGCGGGGTGTAGTCCTCGCCGGTCTCCCGGTCCACCAGCACCGCGTGGCGCTGGCCGAAGGTGCCGCGGCGGGAGTCCTGGCCGGCCAGGCGGACGGGGGTGCCCTCCATCAGCAGCGAGCCGATGGCCAGGGTCTCGCCCATGCCCCAGTCGATCGTGTCGTCCTCGATCATCGCCGCGCGCCGCTGGAGCTGCGGGTACAGCCGCGGGTGGACGGTGATCCGGTCGGGGATGTTGACCTGGGACTCGGCGATCCGCTTGACGATCTCCTGGCTGACGGCCGTGGAGACCGCCACCGGGAACTCCGGCTGCGGCTCGGGGACCGCGGTCGGGGTCGGCTGGGAGGTGGCGTCGCGGACCTCGGTGAAGACCTTCTCCAGCTGGCCCTGGAAGTCCTGCAGCGCCTGCTCGGCCTCTTCCAGGGTGATGTCGCCGCGACCGATCAGCGACTCGGTGTAGAGCTTGCGCACCGAGCGCTTCTTGTCGATCAGGTCGTACATCAGCGGCTGGGTGAAGCCGGGGTTGTCGGTCTCGTTGTGACCGCGGCGGCGGTAGCAGATGAGGTCGATGACCACGTCCTTGTTGAACGCCTGGCGGAACTCGAAGGCGAGGCGCGCGACGCGCACCACGGCCTCCGGGTCGTCGCCGTTGACGTGGAAGATCGGCGCTTCGATCATGCGCGCGACGTCCGTGGCGTACATCGAGGAGCGGGACGCGGCCGGGGCGGCGGTGAAGCCGACCTGGTTGTTGATGACGATGTGCACGGTGCCGCCGGTGCGGTAGCCGCGCAGCTGCGACATGTTCAGCGTCTCGGCCACGACGCCCTGGCCCGCGAAGGCGGCGTCGCCGTGCAGGGCGACGGGCAGGACGGTGAAGTCGGTGCCGGCCTTGCCGATGATGTCCTGCTTGGCGCGGACCACGCCCTCCAGGACCGGGTCCACCGCCTCCAGGTGGGAGGGGTTGGCGGTCAGCGAGACGGCGATCTGCTCGCCGTCCAGGCCGGTGAAGGTGCCCTCGGCGCCCAGGTGGTACTTCACATCGCCGGAGCCGTGCATCGACTTCGGGTCGAGGTTGCCCTCGAACTCGCGGAAGATCTGCGCGTACGACTTGCCGACGATGTTGGCGAGGACGTTGAGCCGGCCGCGGTGGGCCATACCGATGACGACCTCGTCCAGGCGCGACTCGGCGGCGGCGTCCAGCACCGCGTCGAGCAGCGGGATGACGGACTCGCCGCCCTCCAGCGAGAAGCGCTTCTGGCCGACGTACTTCGTCTGCAGGAAGGTCTCGAACGCCTCGGCCGCGTTGAGCCGGCGCAGGATCCGCAGCTGCTCGTCGCGCTCCGGCTTGGCGTGCGGGCGCTCCACGCGGTCCTGGATCCACTTGCGCTGCTTCGGGTCCTGGATGTGCATGAACTCGATGCCGGTGGTGCGGCAGTACGAGTCGCGCAGCACGCCCAGGATGTCGCGCAGGTTCATCATCGTCTTGCCGGCGAAGCCGCCGACGGCGAACTCGCGCTCCAGGTCCCACAGGGTGAGCCCGTGCTCGATGATGTCCAGGTCGGGGTGCTTGCGCTGGCGGTACTCCAGCGGGTCGGTGTCGGCCATGACGTGGCCGCGGACCCGGTAGGAGTGGATCAGGTCGAAGACGCGCGCGGCCTTGGTGACGTCGTCGTCGTGCGAGACGTCGATGTCGCGCAGCCAGCGGACCGGCTCGTACGGGATCCGCAGCGCCTTGAAGATCTCGTCGTAGAAGTCGTTCTCGCCGAGCAGCAGCTGGCTCATGATCCGCAGGAACTCGCCGGAGGCGGCGCCCTGGATCACCCGGTGGTCATAGGTGCTGGTCAGCGTCATGACCTTGGCGATGCCCAGCTTGTTCAGGGTGTCCTGCGACGTGCCCTGGAACTCGGCCGGGTACTCCATGGCGCCGACGCCGATGATCAGGCCCTGTCCGGGCATCAGCCGCGGCACGGAGTGCACGGTGCCGATGCCGCCCGGGTTGGTGAGGGAGGCGGTGACGCCGGTGAAGTCCTCCATCGTCAGCTTGTTCGCGCGGGCGCGGCGGACGATGTCCTCGTAGGCCTGCCAGAACTCGAAGAAGTTCAGCGTCTCGGCCTTCTTGATCGCCGCGACGACGAGCTGGCGGTCGCCGTTGGGCTTGACCAGGTCGATGGCGAGGCCGAGGTTGATGTGCTCGGGCTTGACCAGGGTCGGCTTGCCGTCCTTCTCGGTGAACGAGTGGTTCATCGAGGGCATCGCCTTCAGCGCCTGCACCATGGCGTAGCCGATCAGGTGCGTGAAGGACACCTTGCCGCCACGGGCGCGCTTGAGGTGGTTGTTGATGACGATGCGGTTGTCGAACAGCAGCTTGACCGGGACGGCGCGCACGGAGGTGGCCGTCGGCAGCTGGAGGCTGGCGTTCATGTTCTTCGCCACGGCGGCCGAGGGGCCACGCAGTGTGACGTACTCCGGACCGGCGCCCGGGGCGGCCGGCTCGGCGGCCTTGGCCGGCGCAGTCTTGGCGGCGGGCGCGGCCTTGGCCGGCGCGGCGGCCGGGGCCGGAGCCGCGGGCTTCACCGGAGCCGGGGCCGGGGCGGCCTGCTGGGCGGCGGGCGGCACGGCCGGGGCGGCGGGCTTCACCGGAGCCGGCGCGGCACCGTTGCTCACCGGGGCCGGCGCGGCGGCGCCGGTACCGGCCGCCCCCGCAGCGGCCGGGGCCGGCGCGGACTCGGCCACCGCGGAGCTGGTGTCCTGGCCCGGCTTGTAGTCGGCGAAGAAGTCCCACCAGGCTCGGTCGACCGAGTTCGGGTCCTGGAGGTACTGCTGGTAGATCTCGTCGACGAGCCACTCGTTGGGACCGAACGCGGCGGCAGGGTTACTCCCCTGACCGTCCTGCTGGTCGGTCGAGACGCTCGAACTGTTGGGGGACTGTGGCGACACGGCGGCAACCGCCCTCTTCCGCTTCCTAAAGGTGGTGGACAGCGGGAATAAAGGCTACGCCTCTCGGCCCCCTACGTGCAGGCCGCACTGGTCATCGTCGTGCAAGTCACATTGATCGGCTGGTTTCGGGGCCTGAGGCGGCGGGAATCACCGCTGGTTCTGGTGCGCGACGGGAACGCGAAAATGCGCCCACACCCGCTCGGATGTGCGCGACCGTCGACGCATGTGCGCCTTCGTTGACGACTTTACGTCAATTTTGATCTCTGTGGGGCGCGGGTTCGTCTAGAGGATCTGCCAGAGATCCCGCGGAGGGCCGTCAGCGGCTCTCAGCGGTCTCAGGGCTCTTTGGACTGGGTCCCCGGCAGGCTGACCTTGATCCGGCAGCCCCGGGGCGACTCGGCCACGCCTATCCGCCCCCCGTGCAGGTCCACCGCCCACCGCGCGATGGCGAGCCCCAGCCCCGTACCGCCGTCGCTGCCCTGCCCCGGCCCGCGCGGCGCGCCCGGCTTTCCGCCCTGTGCGGACGGGCCGCCCCGGTTGAAGCGCTCGAAGACCCGGTGGCGCTCGGCCTCCGGGATCCCCGGACCCTCGTCCAGGACCTCCAGCTCCAGGCTCTCCGGGCCCTCGCCGCGCCTCGCCCGTACGGTGACGCGGCCATGTGCCGGGGAGTGCTTCACGGCGTTGTCGATGAGATTCGCCACGACCTGGTGCAGCCGCTCCACATCGGCGTGCCCGGCCAGGTCGGACGGGAAGACGTCCAGGTTGAGGTGGACGTCCTTGCGGGCGTGCGCGCCCGAGCTGCCGGCCGCGTACGCGCTCTTGGCCATGCTGGCCTCCTTGAGGATCCCGGCCAGATACGGCCAGACCTCGAAGCGCCGCGCGTACAGCGGCACCACACCCTTGTCCAGCCGGGACAGGTCGAGCAGCTGCTCGACCAGCCGGCCCAGCCGCTCGGTCTGGCGCAGCGCGATGCGCATCGTCTCCGGGTCGGCCTCCGAGACCCCGTCCACGACGTTCTCCAGGACCGCGCGTAGCGCCGCGATGGGGGTGCGCAGCTCATGGGAGACGTTCGCGACCATCTCCTTGCGCTGGGTGTCCACGGCCTCCAGGTCGGCGGCCATCCGGTTGAAGGAGGTGGCCAGGGCGCCGAACTCGTCGCCCCGCTGGGCGGCGCTCACCCGGCGGGTGTAGTCGCCGTGCGCCATCGCCCGGGTGACCTCGGTCATCTCGTCCAGGGGGGCGGTCAGGCCGTGCGCCACGAACTGAGTGATCAGCAGCGAGGCGATGATCGAGAAGATGGTGATGATGCGCAGCTCGGTGTCCGAGTGCATCGCCGCGAACACCAGCAGCGTGGTGATGATCACCGAGCCGATGACCAGCGCGCCGAGCGCGGCCTTCACCGACCGGTACGGGTCGAACGGCTTCAGGGCCTCCCACAGCCGGTCCCACAGCCGGTCCCACTGGCGGCCCCAGGCAGCGCGCCAGGTCTCACGCCAGGTCTCACGCCAGGTGTGGCGCCAGGTCTCGCGGCGCCAGGCCGCACGGCGCCAGGTCTCGCGGCTCCAGACGGCCGTTCGGCGGCCCGAAGGCCTCATGGCGCCGGGGTCTCCAGGGCGTATCCCACGCCGTGCACCGTACGGATCCGCTCCGCGCCGATCTTCCGGCGCAGCGCCTTGATATGGCTGTCCACGGTCCGGGTGCCCGAGGCGTCCGCCCAGTCCCAGACCTCCGCGAGCAGCTGCTCCCGGGAGAGCACCGCGCGCGGCGTGTTGGCCAGACAGACCAGCAGATCGAACTCGGTCGGGGTGAGATGCACATCCACGCCGCGCACCCGCACCCGGCGCTGTGCGTGGTCGATCTCCAGCTCGCCGAGGCGCAGAATGCCGCTGCGCGGGGTGTGCGCGGCGAGCGCCGCCCGCTCGACGCGTCTGAGCAGCACATGCACCCGCGCGGCCAGTTCACGCATGGAGAACGGCTTGGTCATGTAGTCGTCGGCGCCGACGCCCAGGCCCACCAGCATGTCGGTCTCGTCGTCGCGCGCGGTCAGCATCAGCACCGGCACCGGGCGCGTGGCCTGCACCCGGCGGCAGACCTCCAGGCCGTCGAACCCGGGCAGCATCACGTCGAGCACCAGCAGGTCCGGCTGCCACGCCTGGGCCGTATCGACGGCCGCCGGGCCGTCCCCGGCCGTCTGCACCTGGAACCCCTCGGCGCGCAGCCGGGCCGCGATGGCGTCCACTATGGTCGGATCGTCCTCGACGACCAGGATCCGGCGCTGTGCTCCCGGCGTGGTCGTGGCGGCTCCGTTGTGGCTGCTGTGAGTCTGCTCCATGCGCCCGCCCCTGCTTTGTTCCGTGAAACCGCGGCTCGTGGCTGGTCAATTGCCCGGCCGCGCGCGCTGGCAAGCAGCGTAAAGGCAGCCTACGCGGCTCGGCTACGCGCCTCGAATCGCCAGGTGGACCGCGTCCGGGACACCTCGGGCAACGCTGATCTCTTCGGTCCGCACCCCCGTGAAACCGGCATTCCGGAGAGCTTCCTCGAATGCGGACGAGGGCTGGGCGGACCATACCGCGAGCACTCCGCCGGGGGCGAGGCGGGCCCGGCAGGCGGCGAGACCCGCGGGGGAGTAGAGGCCGTCGTTGTCCTCGGTGACCGTCCAGTCGGGGCCGTTGTCGATGTCCAGGCACAGCGCGTCGTACGGTTCGGGCGCTGCTGCGGCGCCCGAGTGCAGATGGGCGACCAGATCGGCCCTGATGACCTCGGTACGGGGATCGGCGAGCGCGGCCGCGGAGATCCGCCCCAGCGGGCCGGTGCGGTGCCAGTCGATGACCGCCTCCTCGCGCTCCACCACCGCGATCCGGCCCCACCGCGGCTCGGCCGCCGCCTCGGCCAGCGAGAACCCGACGCCAAGGCCGCCGATCAGCAGCGCGGGCGCCTGGCGGCCGGCGGGCAGCGCGTTCAGGGCGGCGCGGATCAGAAGGCGCTCGGAGCGGCCGTCGGAGGTGTCCATCAGAAAGCACCCGTTGGCGATGATCTCGAAAACGGGCTGTGCGCTGCCGGGGCCGGGGTCCCCCTCGCCGCGCCGCCGCAGCACCACCTCGCCGTACGGGCCCTCGCGACGGTCGAGGGTCACGGGGCGGTCGGGGTCGGCTGCGGTGTCGTACGGCGGGTGCACGGTGGTCGAGGTCCTTCCGGGGGCGCTGAGGTTCGGGCTGCGGGGCTTGGGATTCGGCTGCGGGCGGGGCGCTTCGCCGCCCACCCCTGCCCGAATCTACCCATCGGGGCCGAGCCGGCCCAGGACGGCTGTGGCGGCGTTCACAACCGCGGGGCCGGCTCCGCTGACATGAAGTGCGGCCCGGCCGTTGTTGTGACGAGATGGCGGGGAGAGGGACGGGAGCGGCAAGAGAAAGGAGCGCCGGCGTGACGGAGACGCAAGCGGCCGGTACGGCGGCCGGTGAACCACACCGGGCTTCGCGCCCGCCGAAGCGTTGCCGCGCCGCCACGCGCCGCGTGGCCACGGCCTCCCACTCGGGCCCAGTAGCCCCCGACGCCGCCACGCCACAGCTCTCCCCGGTCCCGCGCGCCCGTGTCTCCCCGGTGGACGCCCCCGCGAGCAGCGCCGTACGTACGCGCCCGGCCTCTGCTCTCGCCCGTTTCAGGTGGGCGCGGATCGTGCCCAGTCCGGCGCGGACGCCGTTCACGCTCGGTTACGCCGTGGTCCTGGTCGTCACCGGGCTGTTCTCCCGGCTCGCGGACCCGGACCTCGTGCACGACGTACTGACCCACTCCAGCACCGACGTCGTGAACCTCTCCGACCGGCCGGTGCTGGTGCTGTTCGCCAGCGCGGTGTGGGTCGCGGGCGGCGTGCTGACGCCGTACATCCTGGCCTTCCTCCTCGTGGTCGGCGCGCTGGAGCGGCGGCTGGGCGGCTGGCGGACCGCCGGGGTGTTTCTGCTCGGGCATGTGCTGGCGACGCTGATGACCGAGCTGCCCGTGGCCGCCTCGGTCGCCGCCGGGCAGCTGCCCGACAGCTCGCTGCGCCGGCTCGACTACGGCATCAGCTACGGGCTGCTCGCCTGCACCGGCGCGCTCGCCGGGCTGCTGTGGCCCCGGCTGCGCTGGACGCTGCTCGGCGGGATCACGCTGGTGCTCGTCCTGGACCTGGTGGAGTTCACCGATCCGCTCACCGACTGCGGCCATCTGCTCGCCCTGACGACCGGCGTCCTGTGCTGGCCGTACATACGGCGGGCCGTTCAGCGGCGCGAGCCGGGGCCCTCCGGACGGGCGCCGCGCAGCGCGTAGAGGCAGGTGCCCGCGGCGAACAGCGCGGCCGCCGTCCACCACGCCGCCCGCTGCGGCCCCGGCTGGACCGACCAGGCCCAGACCGCGCCGGGGCCGCCCGGCTCGGCCCGCGCCGTGAAGTAGACCGCGCCGGTGTGCACCAGCATCGGCAGCCAGCTCAGCCGGGCGCCGATGAGCGCGGCGGCCAGGGCGGTGACCCCCACGGAGCCCAGGACGTTACGGGCCATGGCGTACGCCCCGTACACCTGTGACTCGCCCGGGACGGCCATCGCCAGCAGCCCCGCCGCCACCGCAGTGAGCAGCAGCAGCTGACAGGCGCGCCGCGGCCACCAGGGGCGTACGGCGGTCCGGTCCAGCTCCTCGCTGTGGGTGTACAGACTCGCCCCGATCGCGGCCGAGACCAGCAGCGGTGCGAGGACGACCAGCGGCTGGCGGGCCCGCGGACCGAGGCCGGACCCCGAGACGAGCCAGTCCGCGAACCAGGCGGTGGCGGGCGCGGCGGCGATCAGAACGCCGACCGTCACGGGCAGGGCGCGCGAGCGCGCGTACAGCAGCAGGTTCGTGGTCACAGGGCCGTCACCCGCTCCGGGTGGCAGGAGCGCACGGCGGCGAAGTAGCCGCCGAGCCAGCGGGTGCGTTCGGCGTCGGGCATGGCTTTGAGCTTCGCCAGCGCGCGGGTGTAGCCCGGAGCGTCCTGGCCGATGGGCGGCTCGGGCCGGGGCATCGGCGCCAGCCATTCGGCCACGGCCTCGCTGAGGTCGTTGTAGCGCTCCTTGTCCGAGACGCCCGGGCAGGGCGGCGCCGTCGCGTCGAGGGCGGCGTTGGCCGCGAACATCTCCGGCTCGACGATCCGGTTGCGCCGGAAGTAGTAGTCCCAGCCGAACAGCGTCGCGTCGGTGCGGCGCGCCCGGTGGCCATCGCCACGGCTCTCGACGATGCGGGTGGGGGCGTTCGGTATGGCGCGCAGTTTCGCGCTCAGCCCGGCCAGCGCCGCCGACGCGTCCGGCAGCATCCGGCCGTGCGTCCGCGACGCGCAGACGCGCGGCGCGCCGTCGTCGCAGACCAGCGCCGCGCTCGCCGGGTCAGGGCGCCATACGCCCTCGCCCGTCTGCACGATCAGCACGGCCGCGGTGGCCGCGGCGGCGAGCGGCGCGAGCGCCAGCGCGCGGGCCCGGCGGCGGGTGGCGTAGGCCAGCAGCGCGGCCGCGGCCAGCCCGGCCATCCACACCATCGAGACGGGGCCGAACCACCACACCGGCCGGTCCCAGGCGTACACATGCTCCTTGCCGGGGCTCAGCCAGGCGATGGGTGAGTCCTGATTGGCGATGTAAGGGTCGACGCTGAAGACGGCCAGGGCCACCAGAGGAGGGGCCAGCCGCCACGGCACGAGCCGGCCGACGAGGAACCCGAGCGCGGCGAGCGAGCCGATCGCCGTCGCGTCCGCCGCGAGCATCGACGCGTACGGGCCGCCGACGTCGCTCGCGTATTGCCACGTCGCGGCCAGGCACACGGCGGCCGTGAGCAGATACCCGACCACCGGCCACAGAACGGTGGGCGCCGCGGCCAGCAGGGTCCGCCGCAGACGGGCCCGCGACACCGTGGCCAGCAGCTCCTCGGTCCCGCGCCGCCGCTCCCGCCCGCCCTGCCAGCACGCGGCCGCGGCCGCCAGCGGGGCGCCGACTATCACCCCGGCGCTGCGCAGCATGTCGGTCGTGTCGGTCCAGCCGGTCAGCCAGCCGTCGGCCCGGTCGTACATGGCGAACAGCAGCGCGGCCAGCGTGGCGGCCCCGGCGGGCAGGCCGACGCCGCGGCGGAGTTCGGCGCGCAGGGGGTGGGTGGTGGTCCGGCTCATCGGGTCACCGACCATCCGGAGGTGGTAGGTGCGGCGCCGGACCGGTGGCGCCGCAGGGCCACGGCGTAGCCGCGCTCGATCGGGTTGTCGCCGAAGTCCTCCGCCCCCGCCTCCTCGCCGAGCGCGGCCAGGGCGTGCGGCGTACCGCGGTAGGCCACCCGGCCCGCCCCGATGAGCGTGACCTCCGTACAGGCCGCGGCGACATCCTCGACCAGATGGGTCGAGACGATCACCGTCGCGTCGCGGCCCAGCTCCCGCAGCAGCGCCCGGAAGTCCACCCGCTGCTCCGGGTCGAGCCCGGCCGTCGGCTCGTCGAGAAGCAGCAGATCCGGGTCGTTGACGATCGCCTGGGCGATGCCGACGCGGCGCACCATGCCGCCCGACAGGGTGCGGATCTTCGCATCGATGCGATCGGTCAGCCCGACCCGCGCGACCGCGCCCTCCACGGCGGCGGAGGCGGCGGCGCGCGGCATCTCCTTCAGCCACGCCACGTATGCGACGAATTCGCGCACCGTGAAGCCCGGGTAGTAGCCGAACTCCTGCGGCAGATAGCCCAGCCTGCGGCGTACGGCGGTGCGGTGCGCGGGCGCCGAGACATCGCCGCCGAGCAGTTCCACCCGCCCGGAGGTGGGCGGGGCGACGGTCGCGAGGACGCGGATCAGGGAGGTCTTGCCCGCGCCATTGGGGCCGAGCAGGCCGTGCACGCCGGTGCCGAAGGCGAGGTCGACGGCGTCGAGGGCGGTGGTCCTGCGGTGCCGGACCGTGAGCTTGCGTACGGAGGCGGCGCTGTTCACATGCGCTCCAGGCGATCGAAGGAGGTACGGCGCAGGGCCAGCAGCCCGGCGCAAAGGGCCGCTGCCGCTGCCCAGCAGCTCTGGGCGGCGGGGCCGGAGAGGACGGCGGCGAGGGAGCCGGACATGGAGTCGGCGAGGGAGAGGCGTTCACCGTCGGCCGGGCCCACGAGGAGGGCCGGGGCCCCGACGGCCAGCAGCCAGCCCGCGGTGACCGCGCAGGTGGCGATCCGGCAGCCGACGTACGAGGCGAGGGCGAGCGCGGCGAGCGTGAGCGCGAGCCCCGGCAGCAGCCAGGCCGAGGCGGCGGGCGCCCCGGCGGCGGCGGGCATCAGCAGCCCGGTCAGGGTCAGCAGCGGCACGGACACGGCGAGCACGGCCGCCGTACGGGTCAGCAGCAGCCGCAGCCCGCCGGACGGCGTGGACGCGGTGAGTTCGTGCATCGGGTCGGCGTGCCGCCCGTACGAGACGGCCACTCCGGCGGACGGCAGTACGGGCGCGAGCGCCAGCAACAGCGGCCGCACCCCCGAGACCCCGGCGGCCCGCGCGGCCCCGGCCGCGACCAGGCCCGTCACCACCAGCGCGATCAGCCAGGACCCCCCACACAACGCGGGCCCCGGCGCTTCCGGCTCCGGCTCCGGCTCGGGGCAGTCCGGGGGCCGCGGGCGCGGCTGTCGGCGGGCGCTGCTGCTTCCTGGCCG
>NZ_MUNE01000024.1 GCF_002154605.1 Streptomyces milbemycinicus
GTACCGAGGTCACCCGCACCCCGTCGCAGCCGTCTGACAGCAAGCTCTTTTCCACGGCGTCGTCCCCGGTGGCGAAACAGGTGGGGTGTGCGGTGACCGCCACCGGCGCCGACAGCACCGCATCCTCGAAGTCTGCTGTGGCGTAGCGCAGACGCACCGTCGCGGTCGACTCCCACCGGGTCCGCTTGCAGAGCACCTTACGCGCAGCGATCTCCAGCGTCACCGGGTCCTCGAACACAGCCCTGGACAGGTCCACCACTCCCGCGCACACGAACGGCCCTAACTCCGAAGCCACCACGAACCGCGCCCTGCCGAACCCGGCGCTGCTGGCGAACTGCGCCCCGCCGAACTCGGTTTCGCCGTAGAACCGTGCCTCGTCGAATCCGGCGTAGCCGGAGAACCGCGCTGAGCCGAATCGGATGTGGCCGGAGAACTGCGCCCCGTCGAATCCGGCGTTGCCTGGGAAATGCGCCTCATCGAATTCGGCGTTGTCGTGGAACTGTGCCCCGCCGAATTCGGCGTAGCCGGAGAACTGCACCATGCGGAAACCGGCGTAGTCGGAGAACTGCGTCCTGTGAAATTGGGCGTTGCCGGAGAACTGTGCACCGTGGAATACGGCGTAGCCGGTGAACTGCGCCTCGTCGAATTCCGCGTCGCCGGAGAACTGTGCCTTATCGAATTCGGCATTGCCGGTGAACCGCGCCCCGCTGAACTTGGCAGTGCCCATCTGGGGTTTTCCTGTGCTGGGGTCGCTCAGTGCCCTCAGAAGCTGCCGAAGCAGGTCTTCGGTGAAAGGGGTGCCGCGGTGGTCGATGTCGACTCCGGGGACCAGCCGCACCAGGTAGGTTTCACGGTCTGTATCGGACAGGTGGGCAAGGCATGCGGTGTGGCCGGGCACGCGGATGCCGAGGCAGCCGACGGGATCGGCCGCGACGTCCGCGCCGTGTGCGCAGTACGGCCAAGACGGAGGTGAGGGTATGGGGTCCGGGGGTGTGCTCATGGCGTGGCGGCTCCGCTGTCATGTGCCGGTTCCGGGTCTCGTGCAGGCAGGACGGGCGGTGGGGTCGATGAGTTCTTCCCGCGGTGGAGGAGTTGTACCCCGGGTAAGGGCTCTCATCGGTGTCGCCGCGGTACGCGCGATGAGCCTGTTGTCCGCGAACAACAGGGCTGTCTGGGCGGCTTCCTCGCCGATGACGTGCCGGGCGGACTCGGCGGCCAGATCGTGCATCTCGGGCAAGTGGTCGACGCGGTCCCGCGGTCCGCGAGTGTGTGGAATATCTATCGGCCCGCGCACCGTTCTGCCGCCATTCTCGCGAACGAGTCGATGTCACACGCGTCAAAGGCCTCCACGATGGACACCGGCGCACCGCACTCCTGCTCGACCAGACTCACGATCTGCATGATGGACAGAGAGGTCGCTGCCAGATCGAAGAAGTCCTTGCGCACGTCGAGGGTGTCCACGCGCAGGACTCGACGCACGATGTCGAGTACGCACTCATAGGGGCCGTCCTGCATCGAGGCCTTTCCTCCCGCTGTGGACGCCGTCGCGGTGACGGTCCGACAGACTCCAAAGCAGGCGGCAGCAGTGCCCGTGCCACATGGGAAACGATCTCCTCCATGGCGTCCCGTACAAAGAAGTGGCCGCCCGTGACGCCCCTGGCCTCGAAAGAGCCGGTGGTGTGTGAGCGCCACCCTGACACTGCCTCGGCGCCGACGATCGGGTCGTCGTGGCCGACGAACGCCGTGACAGGGCTCTCGAGTTGTGGGCCGGGCTGATACTCGTACGTCTCGTACCAGGTGAAGTCCGCCCGCAGCACCGGGAGCAACAATTCCATCAGCTCCTCGTTCTCGGCGATCTCCGGCGGAGTACCGCCCCGGGCCCTGAGCTGCCGTATGAGCTCCGCGTCGTCGAGTGTGTGGAGCTTGGTGGCAGAGCGCGGCACATCTGGGGGAGGCTCCGCGCTGAGGAACAAGCGGGTCGGCGCGGGCTGTTCTCGCTTTCGCAACGCCCGGGCGAGCTCGAAGGCGAGCAGAGCCCCGCCACTGTGCCCGAACAGTGCGAACGGTGTGTCGGCCGTGTGCGGTGCGATCGCGTCGGCGAGTTCGTCGACCAGCGTTTCGAAGCAGGTCTGCGGAGGCTCCACGAAGCGGTCCTCGCGCCCCGGCAGTTGCACCGCCCACAGCTCGACGTCCAGCGGCAGCACATCCGCCCAGGGCAGGAACGCCGATGCGGCGGCGCCCGGAAAGGGGAGACAGAACAGGCGATGGTGCGCGTTGGGCCGACGAACTCTGCCCAGGCAGGGTGTGTCGAATGCGAACGTAGCCACCGACCCAGCTAATCACACGGTCCCGGCCTCTCGTAATGCCACGCATCCCGCATCCTGTAGTCGGCAGCCTACGATGTGGGGATGGACCAGCGGCCACTGTCGTTCAGCCAGGAAGCACTGTGGTTTCTCTGCCGGCTCCAACCGGACAGTCCCTTCTACAACATGTCGCGCGGCTACCGGCTGTGCGGGACGCTGGAGCGACAGGCGCTGGAGAAAGCGTTCGCCGATGTGGTGCGCCGTCACGCCATCCTGCGTACGAGGATCGTCGAGCGCGACGACCGGCCTGAGTTGGTCGTCGATCCGCCGCTGTCCCGCTGGACCTTCGAAACGGCCGATGTGCGCGGGCTGCCGACGTTACAGCGGCAGGCGGAAGTGTCACGTCTCAACCTCGAGCTGGCGCGGCGCCCGTTCGACCTCGCTCATGACCTCCCCGTCCGCGCCCGGCTGATGCGTCTGGACGAGAGCCAGCACGTGTTACATGTGGTGTTCCATCACATCGTGGCCGACCGGTGGTCCCTGGACCGTGTCTTGGCCCCCGAACTCGCCGAACGCTACGCCGCCCATCTCGCGGGCGACGCCGCGCCGATGCCGGAACTCACCACCCAGTACTGGGACTTCGCCCGGCGGCAGCGTGAGGAACTGACCGAGGAGAGGCGTCGGAGCCAGCGCCGCTACTGGTGGGATTCGCTGATCGGCGCCCCGGCGGTGCTGGAGGTGCCCGGCGACCGGCCTCGCCCCCCGACGCGGGCGTACCGAGGCGAGACGTACGCCTTCTCACTCCCGGACTCCCTGGCGAAGGGAGCCCACGAACTGTCGCGGCAGGGCCGCACGACGATGTTCATGACCATGTTGACGGCGTTCGCCGGGGCCGTGGCGCAGTCCAGCGGCACCGAAGACCTGATCATCGGCGTACCGGTGATGAGCCGGGGAAGGTTCGACCACCCTGAGCTGATCGGCATGTTCGTCAACACGCTGCCGCTACGCATCGACCTCCGCGGCGGCCCGCCCGCCCTGACCGTGCTCAAGCGGGTGCGGTCGGCGGTGCTCGGGGCGCTCGGAAA
Source organism: Streptomyces milbemycinicus (assembly GCF_002154605.1). Lineage (GTDB taxonomy): Bacteria > Actinomycetota > Actinomycetes > Streptomycetales > Streptomycetaceae > Streptomyces > Streptomyces milbemycinicus. The sequence continues at coordinate 3,389 of NZ_MUNE01000024.1, forward strand.
CGGTGAGCTTCCGTTCGAGCAGATCGTCGCGGGGCTGGACATCGACCGTGACCTCTCCCGCAACCCGCTCATCCAGATCGTGTTCCAGTTTGAGGACGTGCCACCGGGGGCGCGGTTCACCGAGCCGGGGGTCTTCGCGGGACCGGTCGGCGTCTCGTCGCGGTCGATCCGTTTCGACATCGAACTGCATATGTGGCTGCGGCCCGATGGCGGTGTCTCGGGCAAGGCCGCCTACGCCACGGATCTCTACGACCGGGACACGATCGCGGCCCTGGTGCGCCGGATCGAGAGGGTTCTCGGCGCGATGGTCGCGTCCCCCGACCAGCCCCTGCCGGGTGTTGCGGCGACTTGCGACCGGCGGCCGTCGCACGGGTCGGCCACCTCCGTGCCGCGGGTGCGCCGCCTCGGTGATCAGCCCGATGCGGCCGCGTCCGCGCCGGAGTCCGTAGCGCGACCGCTGACCCCCGCGGAGCGTCTGGTGCTGGACGTCTGGCAGGAGGTGCTCGACGTCACCGGCATCCGTCCCGGCGACAACTTCTTCCATATCGGCGGCAGTTCGCTGCGTGCCACCCGGGTCGCCGCCCGGCTGCGCCGACGGCTGGACCTGGAGGTGCCGCTGCGCCTGCTGTTCCAGCACCGCACCGCCGAGAAGCTGGCGGCTGCGCTGCCGGCCGCGCCGAAAGCGGCGGGCGGCGAACTCACCGGCATCTCCCGGCCCGCCATGCCACCTCTCTCCTTCGGTCAGGAACGGCTGTGGTTCCTGGATCAGTTGGTGCCGGGTAGCACCGCCTATGTCATGGGCACCGGGTTCCGGCTCGTCGGCGACCTGGATCCGGTGGTGCTCCGGCGCGCGCTCGACGAACTCGTCCGCCGCCACGAGGTCCTGCGGACGTCCTTCCCGCTGGACGCGTCCGGGCGCCCCTGGCAGTCGGTCGCGTCGGCCACTTCGGCCACACCAATCGCCCTTCCGGTGGTGGAGGTGGCCCAGGCCACGGACGAGGGCATCACCGACCAAGACATCACCGACGAGGACATCACCAATACGGTGGTCCGCCTGGCCCGGGAGCGTGTCGAAGAAGGCTTCCCGCTGGCGTCCGGCCCGCTGCTGCGGGCCACGCTCTTCCGTTTCACCCCGCGGCTGCACGCGCTCGTCCTGCACATACATCACTCGGTGTGCGACGCGGTCTCCCTCAACCTGATCGCCCGTGAAATCTCCGCCCTGTACACCGCCTTTGTCCAAGGGGTGCCGTCGGCTCTGCCCGAGCCGCCACTCCAGTACGCCGACTACGCCACCTGGCAGCGGCAGCCGGCTCAGGTTGCGGAGGCCGAGCGGGAGATCGCCCACTGGCGGCGCCGGCTGGCGGGACTGACACCGCTCGACCTGCCCACGGACCGGCCGCGCCCCGCAATGCAGAGCCTGACCGGCGGAAGGTACTCCTTCAACCTGCCCCAGGATCTGACCCGGGCGATGGCGCGGTCCGGCGAGGGCGAGGGCTGCACACCGTATCTCGTCATGCTCGCGGCCTGGGCCGCGCTGCTCGCCCGATACTGCGACCAGGACGACGTGTGCGTCGCCACGCCCGTCGACAACCGGACCCGGCCGGAGCTGGAACAGCTGGTCGGGTTCTTCGCCGACACCGTCGTCATGCGGATCGACCTCGGCGGCGATCCGTCCTTCCGTGAGCTGCTGCACCGCGTGCGCGACACGTTCCTGGAGGCGCACGAGCACCGGAACGTGCCCTTTGAACGGCTGGTGGCCGAACTCCCCGTGGAGCAGGACGCCAGTCGTAACCCACTGGCCCAGGTGGCCCTGGTCCTCCATGACGACCGTGTGCCCGCCATCGGGCTGGGGCCGGTGCGCGCCGAGCCGTTCGGCCTGTCCAACCCGGCCACGCGGTTCGACCTCGAACTGCATATGCGTATCGAGGCGGACCGGACCCGCTGCCTGCTCACCTACGCGGCCGATCTGTTCGACGAGCAGACCGTCGCCCGCATGGCCCGGCACCTGGTGAATCTGCTCGGTGCGGCTGTGGCCGACGCGGAGCGGCCGGTGTCCCGGCTGGAGCTGCTGGCCCCCGAGGAGCGGCACGAACTGCTCGTGTCGTTCAACGACACCGACCTCGACCTCGGCGCTTTCACCGCGCTCCACGAACTGGTGGAGGAGCAGGTACGCCGCTCCCCGGACGCGCCGGCCGTCGTCTTCGGCGACCGTGTGCTCAGCTACTCCGCACTCGACGCCGATGCCGATCGCCTCGCCGCGCACCTGCGGGACCTGGGCGCCGGTGCCGAGCGCATCGTGGCCGTCTGCCTGGAGCGGTCCTTCGGCCTCGTCACGGCGCTCCTGGCGACGCTGAAGTCCGGGGCCGCTTTCATGCCGCTGAGTCCGGACGACCCGCCGGGACGCCTGGCCGCACTCCTCGGCGACGCGTCCCCCGCCGTCCTGGTCACCTCCGAGTCGCTGCGTCGGCGACTGCCCGTCGACCTGCCCGTCGACCTGCCGGTGGTGGTCGTCGACGCGGTCCGGGTCGAGGAGCCGCGACCACCGGCGCCTCGGACGGCCGTCGAGCCGCGCCGGATGGCGTATGTGCTGTACACCTCCGGGTCCACCGGGAAGCCGAACGGGGCCGTCAACACCCACGAGGGCATCGTCAACCGGCTGCGCTGGATGCAGACCCAATTCCCGCTCGACGCGGGGGACGCCGTCCTGCAGAAGACGCCGGTCACCTTCGACGTCTGCGTGTGGGAGTTCTTCTGGCCGCTGATCTCCGGCGCCCGGCTGGTGCTGGCCGAGCCCGGCGGACATCGCGATCCGGACTACCTCGCCCGGGTCATCCGGGAGCAGCGGATCACCACGGTGCACTTCGTACCGTCGATGCTCCACCTGTTTCTGGCCCGGCCCGGGGTCGAGGAGGCCACCGCGTCCCTGCGCCGGGTGCTGTGCAGCGGGGAGGCGCTGGACCCCGGGTTGCAGGAGCGGTGCGGGCGCAGGATCGCCGCCGACCTGTACAACCTGTACGGCCCGGCGGAGGCCGCGGTCGATGTGGCCTTCTGGCGGTGTCGGCGCGGCCCCCGGCCGGACACCGTGCCCATCGGCCACCCGATCGCCAACACCCGGCTCTACGTGGTCGACAGGCATCTGCAGCCGGTGCCGGCGGGGGTACCGGGCGAGCTGTGCATCGGCGGTGTCGGTGTAGGCCGTGGCTACCTCGGGCGCGACACTCTGACCGAACTCCGCTTTCCGCCCGACCCGTTCCGCCCCGGTCCGGGCCGACGGCTGTTCCGGACGGGTGACCGGGCGCGCCACCGCCCCGACGGGGCGCTGGAGTTCCTGGGCCGCCGCGACGACCAGGTCAAGTTGCGCGGAGTCCGGATGGAACTCGGCGAGATCGAGGCGGCGCTCACCGCCCACCCGGCGGTGGAGGCCGCGGCCGTGGCAGTGCGTGCGGACACTCCCGGCGGCCCGCGGCTGGTGGCCTATGCCGTCCCCGAGCCGCGGCGGGCGGGCGTGCCGCGGCGCCTGGCGGGTATGGACCGCACGGGCCGAGCCGTGGGGCAGCACAGGACGGTGCTGCCGGACGGTACGCCGGTGTTCCACCGGCATGGCGAAGAGACCGCGTTCATGTACGGCGAGATCTTCACGGCCCGCACTTATGCCCCGCCCGGTGTCCGGCTGCCGGACCGTGCGGTGGTCTTCGACATCGGCGCCAACATCGGCCTGTTCAGCCTCTTCGCGCACCGCGACTGCCGCGATCCGCTGGTGTACGCCTTCGAACCCGTGCCCCAGGTGTGCGACATCCTGCGCCTCAACGCCGAGCTCCACGGCATCGACGCGCAGGTGTTCGACAAGGCGCTGGGTGACCGGCCGGGGACCGCGGAGTTCACCTTCTACCCCGGTGTCTCCATGCTGTCCGGCCGATACGCCGACTCCCCGCTCGACCGGCAGCGGGTGCGTACGATCGCGTCGAGGGATCTCGGGTCGGCCGTGTCCGGACGGGATGTGGAGGACATTCTCGACGCGCGGCTGGGCGCGACGCGGATGGCCCGGCCCGTCATCACCTTGTCGAGCGTCATCGAGGAGCAGGGGATCGCCCGGATCGACCTGCTGAAGATCGACGTCGAGCGCGGCGAACTGGATGTGCTGGCGGGGATCGCCGACGGGCACTGGCCACTGATCCGGCGGATCGTGATCGAGGTGGACGATGCCGACGGCCGGCTGGCCGCCGTGCTCGACCTGCTGCGGTCGCGTGGCTACACGGCGGCCGTGGACGACGGCACCGGCCAGGCGGCTGCCGACGGGCTGCGCGTGGTCCACGCCTCGCGTGAGGCCGCGGGGCCGCGTGAGCCCGCCGGACCGCGTGGGACCGCAGGGTGTGACGGGCCGGGCACCGACTCGGGCCGGGAGGACGAGGCGGGCCGGCTGCTCGGAGAAGGGCACGGCGGCCCAGAGGAGAGGTACACCAGCCCCGACCGGCTCGCCGGTGATCTCCTCGCGTTTCTGCGTCACCGACTGCCGCTGCCCATGGTGCCCTCGTCCCTGGTGTTCCTCGACGAGTTGCCACTGTCACCCAACGGCAAGACCGACCGCCGGCGCCTGCCCGCGCCGGGCGACGGGCCGGAACAGCGCGGCGCGGTGTCTCCGCGTGACGACACCGAGCGCGCCCTGGCGGAGTTGGCGGAGGGGCTGCTCGGTGTGTCGCCGGTGGGCGTGACGGACGACTTCTTCACGCTGGGCGGCCACTCGATCCTCGCCGCACAGCTGATGGCCCGCGTCGAGACCGCGTTCGGCCGCCGTCCCTCCCTGGCGGCTTTCCTGCGGGAGCCGACGGTCGAGCAGCTTGCCGGATCGCTGCGCGCGGACCGGTCCCCGGATCCGGCCTCCGACGGTGTCGTACGGCTCCGCGCGGGCACCGGCGACCAGCCGCCGCTGTTCCTCTTCGCACCGCTGGGCGGCGGAGTCCTGTGCTACCGGGACCTGGTCCGGCACCTTCCGCCGGGGCCCGCCGTGTACGGGCTGCGGGCCCCCGGCTTGGACGAGGGCACCAGCCCTGAGGACGACCTGGCGCGCCTGGCGGCCCGTCAGGCGGCGGTCGTCCGACGCGTGTGGCCGACCGGACCGTATCGGCTGGCCGGCTGGTCGTTCGGTGGTGTCGTCGCGTTCGGGGTCGCGTGCGAGCTCGTCCGGGAAGGGGCGCGCGTCGAGCCGCCGGTGCTGATCGACAGTTATCCGGTGGTCGAACCGGCCACGGCCGGGCGCAGGGCGGCCGAGTTCGTCGCCACATTCGTCCGAGAACGAGGACCGTCGGCTCCGCCGACACCGCGGCGATCCGCAGGCACCAAGGACAACGACCAGCTCGGATGGATCATCAGCCGGATGCGGGAGATCGGCGTGCCGCCGCG